>NZ_JBSFWD010000036.1:0-102846 GCF_053592655.1 Streptosporangium sp. NPDC002607 | reverse complement strand
CGACGAGTTCACGTCGCGGGGGCGCGGGCCGTTCCGGTGAGAGTGGCCGACCGGCCCTCCCGCCCTGGCCGGGGCGGGAGAGCCGGTCGGACGCCGGGTCCGGCCGGGCTGGGCGCCCGCCCGGATCCGGTGCCCGGTGGTGCTCAGTGCTTGGCGAAGTTCTGGGTCCAGTAGATGCCCTGGGAGCCGGTGGCCACGCCCACCCCGAGATGGGTGTAGGCGCAGTTCATGATGTTGGCCCGGTGACCGGAGCTGTCCATCCAGCCCTTCACCACTTCGGCAGGGGTGCGCTGGCCCCTCGCGATGTTCTCGGCCCAGGCACGCATCGGGCTGAACCCGCTCGCCTTGATGCGGGCGGTCATGTCCCGGCCGTCGAGTGAGGTGTGGCTGAAGTAGTTCTTGGCCGCCATGTCGGCGGAGTGGCCCTGCGCGGCCGAGCGCAGCTGGGGGTCGGAGACGAGTGGAGCGCAGCCGCCCTTCTGCCGCTCGGCGTTGGTCAGGCGCACCACCTCCTCGGAGACGGCGGACCCTCCTCCCGGTGCGGGGGTGGGGGCGGTGGTGGTGGGGGACGGTGCCGGTGTCGGCTTGGTGGTGGCAGTCGGGCTGGGGACCGGGCCGGGGGTCGGAGCGGTCGCGGTGGGGCTCGGGGCCGGGGTGGCCGCGGGGGAGCAGGCCAGCCTGGCGGCCTTGGAACGGCTGACGTTGCCCCGGTAGTCGGTGACGACGGAGTAGTAGACGCCGGGGGCGCACGCCAGTCTCACGGTCACCCGCCCGTTGGTCCCGCGCAGGGAGGCGCTCTTGACGACCGGGTCGGCGCCGGCCACGGCGCGCTTGATGCGGATGCGGACCAGCGCGGTGTCGTCGCAGCCCAGCCGGGCGGCGGAGGCCTGGATCCGTCCCGCCGCGGTGACGTACGGCTTGGCGGCGTACACGCGGCACTCGGCCGGTGGGGCGGCCGCGGCGTGCGCGGTGGCGATCGGCGTGCTGAGGGCCGCCAGGCTCCCGAGGCACAGCAGTACCCCTAGCGGTCTGCGCATGTCGGTTCCTCCAGTTGGTGAGACGCTGGACGGTTCCGCATTCTGTCGGGGACAGATCGGCCTTGTCAGCAAATTACCGACATTAATTATGGGCTCCAGGTAAACCGGAGTGATCACATAGGCGTCTGGGGCCGATGATGCACCGGTCCAAATTTGGGGCGATCTACCGTGGAAAGTCCCTTTGTGGCCTGCCTGAGCTGGACATTCATGACATCGGCCGGTATGGAGATCGACTGGGCCGGGTGCGGCGAAGGGTGCCCCTCGGAGCGGAAGGGAAAAATATTCACGTTGCCCGGGGCCTACCAAGCGGTCACTCGCTGCGATTGAATGTGGCATGATCTCCCCGGCGCCATCCCCCGCCGTCGTCACCGTGCCGCGCGGCGTGCGCATCGGCTACGGTGTCGGCTCAATCTGCACCGCGACCTTCTCCACCGTCCCCGGGCTGCTGCTGCTCTTCTACATGACGAACGTGCTGGCGGTTCCCGCCTGGATCGCCGGGGTGGTGGCCTTCCTCCCCAAGCTCTGGGACATGTTCATCAACCCCTGGGTGGGTCAGCGCTCCGACCGGACGGTCTCCCGCTTCGGGGCCCGCCGCCCGTGGATGCTGCTGGGCGCGCTCACCCTGCCGGTGACCTTCGCGCTCACCTTCGCGGGCCCTCCGCTCACCGGCCTGTCCGCCGCGCTGTACGTCGGCCTCTGTTACTTCCTCACCGCGACGGCCTATGCCTTCTACGAGGTGCCGTACAAGGCGATGCCGGCGGAGATGACCGACGACTACCACGAGCGCTCCTCCCTGCTGCAGTGGAAGATGGTCTTCGTCGGTCTGGGGATCCTGCTCTCCGGGGCCATCGCGCCGATGATCGCGGGCACCGAGGTCTCCGGCTACCGGACGATGGGGCTGGTCGTCGGCGCGGCGCTGCTGCTGTCGATGCTCGCCGCCTTCTTCGGCACGGCCCGCGCCCCGATGGTCGCGCGGGCCGAGGCGGAGCCGTCGCTCGGCGCCCAGTTCACCGCCGCCCGCTCGAACGGGACGTTCATGGTGCTGCTCGGCCTGAGCTGCGCCCAGATGCTCGCGGCCGGGATCATGCTGGCCGGCTCGCCGTACTTCGCCACCTACACGCTGGGTGATCCGGCGGCGACCACCACGCTCTTCCTGGGCATCGTCGGCCCGCTGCTGATCACCATGCCGCTCTGGGTCTGGCTGTCCAAGCGTTACGACAAGCGCGGGGCGATGATCCTGTCGTCGGCGCTGTTCACGGTGGGCACCGTCGGGATGGCCTTCTCGGGGCCGCTCGGCTCGGCGTACGCGCACGCCTGCGTGCTTCTCGTCGGCATCGGTTACGCGGGTTTCCAGCTGCTGCAGTTCTCGATGCTCTCGGACGTGATCGTCCATGACACGCTGGTCACCGGAAAGCGGCGTGCGGGGGTGTTCACCGGGCTCTGGACCGCCGCCGAGACCGTGGTCTTCGCGTTCGGCGCGCTCATCCTCGGCTGGCTGCTCGGCGCGACCGGATTCGTGGAGTCCGACCCCGCCACACCGGTCGCGCAGCCCGAGTCGGCGACCACGGCCGCGCTGTATGGTGCGACGCTGCTGCCCGCGCTGCTGATGGTGGTCAGCATCCTGCTGACCACGCGCTACACCCTGACCGCGGAGAAACTCAGGGAGGCCGGAGCCGGGGTGACCAAGGCAGCGGAGCCCGAGGCCGGAGCGGCGGAGACCCAGGCCGACTGAGGAAGATGACCGGGCCCGGTTCGGGGCGATCGCGGCCCGGCCCCGGGAGGGCCGGGCGGTGGGGTCATGACAACAGCTGAGGCGTGATCATCAGGAAGCCGCAGTCGCCGAAGGAGACGACGTCGCCCGGCCGGACCTTCGCCGGGCCGACCAGGCGCCAGTCGTTCAGCCGGGTGCCGTTCAACGAGCCGAGGTCGACGAGGACCCAGCCGTCCTCGTCGCGGCGGAGCTCGGCGTGCACCCGGGAGACGGTCAGGTCGGCGAGGACCAGGTCGCAGGCGGAGCCCCGGCCCACCACGTAGCGGGCCCGGTCGTCGGCGGGCAGTGCCAGCCTGGGCAGTCTGGGACGCCGCCAGGCCGACTCCACCCGCTTGGTGAAGTCGGAGGCCGAGGCGACGACCTCGGTGATCATGCGGCGGAACCGGCCGCGTTGCGGCAGGTCGGCGACGAGATTGTCGAGTTCACCCTGGTTGCGCGCGCGCAGGGCCATATCGACGCGACCGAGGAACGTGTCGTGCGACAGATGCCCCTCGACAGCACGGTCACGGAGCTCGTTGATCGCACGATCGCGATCCCCGTCGGAGGCGCGGGACGGGGGATGCGTCGAGCTCATCCTCCGAGTATCGGCCCCAAGGGCGGAACCTGTCCAGAATATGCAGATCTCTTGCAACTGACATACTGGGTATGCATACTCAGTATGTATGGCGATTCGACAAGGGCTCCTCGCCCTGCTGAGCCAGGGACCTCGCTACGGCTACCAGTTGCGCGCCGAGTTCGAGGCGTCGACGGGGGCGACCTGGCCGCTCAACATCGGTCAGGTCTACACGACGCTCTCCCGGATGGAGCGCGACGGCCTGGTGAGCCCCGGCGAGCAGGACGAGCAGGGCCGGGTCGTCTACTCGATCACCGAGGCCGGTCGGGCCGAGATGGAGCGATGGTTCGGCACCCCCGTCGTCCAGTCGGACCGGCCTCGGGACGAGCTGGTCATCAAGCTCGCGATGGCGGTCACCGCCGCCGCGGACGTACGGCCGATCATCCAGGCCCAGCGCACCGCGACCATGCGCACGCTGCAGGAGTTCGTCCGCGCCAAGCGCGCGAACGTCGAGGGCCCCGCCCAGCGGCTGGTGCTCGACTCGATGATCTTCCAGGCCGAGGCCGAACAGCGCTGGCTCGACCACTGCGAGGCCGTGCTCACGGCCACTGCCGAACCTCCGACCCCCTAGGCGCGGGCTTTCCGGAAACAGGCCCGGGAACGCCAGGTCCCGGCCACGGGATCTCGACGCGGGCCCTTCAGACGTAGGAGACAGACTTGACATCCTTCCCCCACTCGAATCCAGCGCTCCGGATGCCGGAGGGACCCAGATGACACTCGGCCCCGTCGTGCGGCTCGCCGAGGTGACCCGTACGCACGGTGAAGGCCCGCAGGCCGTGACGGCACTGCGCGGGGTGAGCCTCGACGTCGAGGCCGGAGAGCTGGTCGCGGTGATGGGCCCCTCCGGGTCGGGCAAGTCCACCCTGCTCAACCTCGCCGGGGGGCTGGAGAGGCCCACTTCCGGATCGGTGACCGTCGAGGGCACGCCGCTGGCGAGCCTGTCGGTACGGGAGCTCGCCGGGCTCCGGCGCAGGCACGTGGGCTACGTCTTCCAGGACCTCAACCTGATTCCCTCGCTCACCGCGCTGGAGAACGTGACCCTCCCGCGCGAGCTGGACGGGGTCGCCTTCAAGGCCGCCCGCCGAGAGGCGCTGGAGGTGCTCGCCGAGGTCGGCGTCGGCGAGGTCGCCGACCGCTTCCCCGACGAGATCTCCGGCGGCCAGCGCCAGCGGGTCGCCATCGCCCGCGCGCTGGTCGGGGAGCGGCGACTCCTCCTGGCCGACGAGCCCACCGGCGCGCTGGACACCCCGACCGGCGACGACATCCTCCGGCTGCTGCGCACCCGCTGCGACGCGGGAGCCGCCGTGCTGCTCGTCACCCACGAACCCCGCTACGCCGCCTGGGCCGACCGGGTGGTCTTCCTGCGCGACGGCGAGATCGCCGACTCCACCGCCGTCCCCCTGGAGAGCGCCCGATGAGCGCGCGAACGGACATCCGGCTGCGAGGCGGGAGGAACACATGAGCGCCCTCCTCGCCGCGTTGCGGATCTCCCGCAGGGACGCCCTGCGGGCCGGCGGCCGCAGCGCGCTGATCATGCTGATGATCGGTCTGCCCGTCCTCGTCATCACGGGTTTCCTGACCCTGGTCGAGACCGCCGACATCAACCCCCGCGAGGGCCTCGGCGCGGAGCTCGGCACGGCCGACGCCCTGATCCGGGTCGCCTCGGTACAGGGGGAGGTGAGGCAGGACATCAGAGGCCGGATGTGGTCGAGTAACGGCGAACTCAATGGCCGCGCACCGTTCTGGACGCCGGCCGAGCTAGGAAAGCTCCTCGGGCCCGGGGTCCGGTTCCTCCCGGCGAACGAGGGCAGCGTCGACTACCTGGCCGCCGACGGCCGCGACCACGTGAGCGCGCGCGAGGTGGACCTGCGAGACCCTCTGACGGCGGGAATGTACCGCCTGCTTGAGGGCCGGTTCCCGGCCTCCGCCCAGGAGATCGCGGTGACCTCGGAGCTACTGGGGCGGGGGGCTCGCCTCGGCGCGCCGCTGGGGGTCACGCGGGACAGGAAACCGATGAGGGTCGTCGGTGTGCTCGAGCACCCGCACCGGACCCGTGCCACGGAGATCGTCGGGCTCCCCGGCACCCTGCTCTTCGCCCGGCCAGGAACCCAGGGCACGAACTGGCTGGTCGACACCCCGGGACCGGTCACCGGGGCCGTCGTCCAGCGGCTGAACGCGGTCGGACTCCTGGTCCAGTCCCGCGCCGTCATCGAGAACCCGCCCGACCGCGACTGGCTCACGCTCACGCCTTCGGGCAATGAGAACCGGCCCGTGGCGATCGGACTCGCCGGGGTCATGATCGTGCTGGAGGTGGTGCTGCTGGCCGGCCCCGCCTTCGCGGTCGGCCTCCGGCGCCGCCACAGGGAACTCGCGCTGATCGCCGCCCAGGGCGGCTCACCGAGGCAGCTGCGCCTGATCGTCCTCGCTGACGGTGTCGTTCTCGGCGGCGGGGCCGCGGCGCTCGGTCTGGTCCTCGGCGTGGGCCTGGCGTCGCTCTCGGCCGCCCTGGAGGCGGGCCGGCTGATCGGCGCGATCGGCCCACTGGAGATCCCCTGGCTCCCGATCGTGGGCGTCACCCTGCTCGGCGCGGGAAGCGGGGTGGTCGCCGCCCTGGTGCCCGCCGTACAGGCGGCCCGGCAGGACGTGGCGGCGGTGCTCGGCGAGCGCCGGAGCATGGTGCGCGACCGGGTGGGCCGCCCGGTGCTGGGCCTGATCCTCCTCGCGGCCGGAGTCGCGGCGACCGTCCTGTCCATCAGGTACGACGTGGTCTGGGTCTTCGCCGCCGCGGTCCTCACCCAGTTCGGGCTGGTCGCACTGGCACCGAGGCTGGTCAGGAGTGCCGCGGCCCTGGCCGCCCGGCTCCCGCTGCCCTTCCGGCTGGCCGCCCGCGAC
The DNA here is from genome assembly GCF_053592655.1 of Streptosporangium sp. NPDC002607. Lineage (NCBI taxonomy): Bacteria > Bacillati > Actinomycetota > Actinomycetes > Streptosporangiales > Streptosporangiaceae > Streptosporangium > Streptosporangium sp. NPDC002607. Next base: position 96,533 of record NZ_JBSFWD010000036.1, on the reverse strand, counting down.
GCCTCCCGCCACCGGGGCCGCACCGCTTCCGCCGTCGCGGCGGTGATGACCGCCACGGCCACGGTCGTCGCGGCCGGCATCGCGGTGAACAGTAACTTCGCCCAGAACCGGGACGCCTTCCAGGCGGTCGTCCCGGCCGGGAGCACGACGATCGAGGCCGGTGACCTCGACGACGACCGGTGGGCCACGCTGAGAGCCACCGTCGGGCGCGTGCTGCCCGGGGTGCCACTGGTCGAGGCCGCCGTGGTCAAGGACACCAGGGGGGCGTCCGTCTGGATGGAAATCCAGCCCACCGCTGAGAACGCCGAGGACGAGAGGAGACGCTTCTATGGAAATCTTCCCATCGGAGACGAACGGCTGCTCACGCTCGTGCAGGGACGGCGGGACCCCGTGGCGGCGGCCGCGCTCGCCTCGGGAAAGGCAGTGGTGTTCGATCCCCGCCTGGTGCGGGACGGGAAGCTCACCCTGAACCCCGTCGTGACGGCGACCGCGGCCCCCTTGGGAGAGGCCGTGGTGTTCGACGACGGAATCGCGATACCCAGGAAGATCGTGGTTCCCGCCGTCCTGGCCAGGGCCGCCGATCCCCGGCACGCCGTCGCGGTGCTGCCGCTCGCCGCCGTACGGAACGCCGGGCTGAAGACCGAGCCCCGCGTCCTGTACGTCGACCCGGCCGCACGCCGGCTAACCGAACGGCAGGGAGTGGCGCTGAAATGGGAACTCGCGGCAGTGGTTCCCGGGGCCGACCTCTACGTCGCCGTCGAGCGCGGATTCCAAGGCGACATCGCCCCCGAGATGTGGCTGCTCCTGGGCGCGGCGGTCATCCTGGTGCTGGGTGGCACGTTCGTCGCCACCGGGCTCGCGGCGGCGGACATGCGGCCCGACCTCACCACGATGGCCGCCGTCGGGGCGCCGCCAGGCACACGCAGGCTGGTCGTCGCCGGGCAGGCCGGGTTCATCGCGGGGCTTGGCGTGCTGATCGGCGCGGTGGCTGGCGCCGTGACGGGAGTCGCCGCGACCTGGCCTATGACGGTTCGGACACACGGGGTCTTCTCATTCCTCCCGCCGGGCGTGCCGACGGTCGAGATCCCCTGGCTTCTCCTCGCGGCCGTGGTGATCGGTCTGCCGGTGCTGGCGGCTCTGCTGGCGGGGGCGTTCACCCGTGCGAGGGTGACCCTGACCCGCAGGACCGGCTAGCGCCCGCGGCCTCTCGCGGCACGACGCGCTACCTGCCGGTCCCGACCCGTGGGACCGGCGGGAACGTGCGGTGTCCCGCGGGCCCGGAGTCAGTCGGTGACGTCGGCGCAGACCACGTGCGCGCCCAGCTCGACCATCCGCTGCTCGCTGCGGGCGTCGGCGACCCTGGCCATCAGGATCGGCGCCTCGCTCGCGGCGAGCTGCGGCAACCGGGCGCGCACCCCGCGATGGATGTCCCTGACCACGTCCTCGGCCGCCGACATGTGCACCTTCACGTGCAGCATGATTCCCGGGGCGCCGGAGGAGGTGCTGGCCTCGGAGATCCACACGTGATGGACGAGCGGGTAGTCGACGAGCAGGTGCGAGATCGCGGCGCGCAGCGCGGGCAGGATCGGGTGCTCGCACCGCCGGTAGCCGGGATCCACCATCTGCATCGGCCCCGACAGGTGGGGCCGGGGCGCGGGGATCCACGGCTGGGCGGGCGCGGCGGGCACCGGCGTTCTCTGCGGGCGCACCGGCGCGGGACGCGAGACCGTGGCCATCGCCCCGGTCGCGTACGCCGTCGGCGTCGCGCTCGACAGCACGGGCGCGGGGCCGCTGCGCTTCGAGAGCAGGTACCGCTGGAGATCCTCGATCGGCACGGCCGCGGCCGCGGGTCCCGCCGCGTCGATCACTATCTCCCGCACGCCGGTGACCCGCTGGATGTCGAGGACCGTGTCGGCGTCGCACGCCGACAGTGAGTGGCCGCCACGGTGCCGCGCGTAGGTGTCCGCCGAGGTGTACCCGAGCAGGACACGCTCACCGGCCTGCGTCGTGCCGAGCACGACGGAGCGGTCAGGTCGCACGGCGACCAGGAGTCCCCATTCGGCAAGCGCCGCCAGCAGCCGGTGCGGCTCGCCGTGCTGCGCGAGTACGTTGCCGAGAGCGGGGTTCCCGATGCTCATATGAGGAACGATAGGTAGTGACCCACGGCTTATCAGGGTAATCGCGAAGTTTTCTTAGGATCAAGACCAACTTGAATTTTTGGCGCATGGGATGCGTCAGGGGCGGGTACCGGCGTGCTGGATCATGGAGGCGGTCGCGTCTCGCATCTCGGGACACTCGTGAATACGTTCACAAGCGCCGATAGACTACGTGAGGTCCGTGCACCCTCACCGCCTAGTAAGGATCCAGCCTGTGAACAAGCCCGTCGTACTGGTCGCCGAGGAACTTTCCGAGGCCGGTCTCGCGGTCCTGGGCGCGGACTTCGAAGTCCGCCACACCGACGGCGCCGACCGTGCCCAGTTCCTGCCCGCGCTCGCCGACGTGGACGCGCTCATCGTGCGCAGCGCCACGCAGGTCGACGCCGAGGCGATCGCCCACGCGCCCAAGCTCCGCGTCGTCGCCCGCGCCGGTGTCGGTCTGGACAACGTCGACGTGGAGGCCTCCACCAAGGCAGGCGTCATGGTGGTCAACGCGCCGACCTCCAACATCACCAGCGCCGCCGAGCACACCGTCGCGCTGATCCTCGCCTCCGCCCGCAACGTCGCCCAGGCGCACTCCGCGCTCAAGGGCGGCGAGTGGAAGCGCTCGAAGTACACCGGCGTGGAGCTCGACGAGAAGGTCGTCGCCATCCTCGGTCTCGGCAAGATCGGCCAGCTGGTCGCGCAGCGCCTCCAGCCGTTCGGCGTCGAGCTGATCGCCTACGACCCCTACCTGCAGCCGGCCCGCGCCGCGCAGATGGGCGTCCGCCTGGTCACGCTGGAGGAGGCCCTGCGCGAGGCCGACTTCATCACGGTGCACCTGCCCAAGTCCAAGGAGACCATCGGCCTCATCGGTGACAGGGAACTGCACGCGGTCAAGCCGAACGTCCGCCTCATCAACGTCGCCCGCGGCGGCATCATCGACGAGAACGCCCTCTACTCCGCGATCAAGGAGGGCCGCGTCGCCGGGGCCGGCATCGACGTGTTCCCGAAGGAGCCGGTCACCGACAGCCCGCTCTTCGAGCTCGACCAGGTGGTCGTCACCCCGCACCTGGGCGCCTCCACCCACGAGGCCCAGGAGAAGGCCGGCACCCAGGTGGCGCGTAGCGTGAAGCTCGCCCTGGCCGGGGAGTTCGTGCCCGACGCGGTCAACGTCCAGGGCGGCGCCGTCGCCGAGGACGTCAAGCCGGGCCTGCCGCTGGCCGAGAAGCTCGGCCGGGTGTTCACGGCTCTCGCGGGCGAGGTCGCCACCAAGCTCGACGTCGAGGTACGCGGCGAGATCGCCGCCCACGACGTCCGCGTGCTGGAGCTGGCCGCGCTCAAGGGTGTCTTCACGGACGTGGTCGAGGACTCCGTCACCTACGTCAACGCCCCGCTGCTGGCCAAGGACCGCGGCGTCTCGGTCGAGCTGGTCACCAGCGCCGAGAGCCCCGACTGGCGCAACGTCGTGACGGTCCGCGGCGTCCTCGCCGACGGCCGTGCGGTCTCGGTCTCCGGCACCCTGTCGGGTCCGCGGCAGATCACGAAGATCGTCGAGGTCAACGGCTACCAGATGGAGATCGAGCCGACCGACCACCTGTCGTTCTTCACCTACACCGACCGCCCCGGCGTCGTCGGCGTGGTCGGACGCATCCTCGGCGACCACTCGATCAACATCGCCTCGATGCAGGTGGCCCGGGACGTCAAGGGCGGTAAGGCTCTCATCGCGCTCACCGTCGACACCGCCATCCCGGCCGACGTGATCGACCAGATCGGCGCGGAGATCGGCGCTGACAGCGGCCGCTCGGTCGACCTGGCCGACTAGGGCCTGTCCCGCGGATCTTGCCGTGGCGAGGATCGGCCAGGTGGTGTCTCGCAAGGCGGAGGAGGGAGCCGTAGCGTGCTGCGGTGACCGACGACAACGCGGCGAGGCGCCGCCTGGGCGACCGCAGTAGGCAAAAGATCCACCGAGGTGGCCGCCGCCCCGCACTGTGGGGCGGCGGCCACCTTTCGTCTCAATATGTGAGAAGTGTGTACGCCGGGCGAGACGGTGTTCCGGCCGCCAGGTAGCCTGGGATGAAATGCGCCAGGTCCCAGCCTGCCGCGACGGGGCCTGACAGGGGTGGGCCGGCAACTCTCCGGCGCCACGCCCCAGATCACCGGTCCGTGATCCGGACCCGTGACATCAGGCCTGGTCGGAGCCCTGATCGGAGTCTCGACCATTGCCCCTGCTCGCATGCGACCGAGACGAGATTCGCCATGTACGACATGTATCCCTGGAACCACGCCGAAGAGGTCAAGGACGAGGCCGCCGAGGCGCTCCAGACCGCCCTGGACCGCCGGGACAACGGTGGTTCCCCCATCCACTGAACCTGTTCCCAGTGCCGGCGGGGGTCCCGCGGCTGATCAGCCGGTGTGTCTCATCCGCCGGTCGCGATCTCGATCTGCTCGGTCGACTTGACCCCCTGCGGATCGGGGCGCACCGCGCCGACGAAGGAGGACCGGCGCCAGGCGCTGAGCTTCTCCTCCTTGACCACGTCGCCGCTTCGCGGGGCGTGGACCATGTAGCCGGGTCTGGTGATCATGCCGACATGGCCGAGGCCGCTGAAGAAGGCCAGGTCACCGGCCTTGAGGTCCTTCCAGGCGATCTTCTTGGAGAAGGCGGCGTACTGGTCGGTGGTGACGCGGGGCAGCTTGATCCCGGCGGCGCCGTAGGCGCGGAGCATCAGGCCTGAGCAGTCGAAGCCGCCGTTGCCGGTGCCACCCCAGACGTAGGGCGTGCCGCGCTTGGACATGGCCCACTTCACGGCCTTCTGCCAGGCGGGCCTGGGGGTCGCGCTTTTCAGTGCCGCCTTCAGCCTGACGGTGCCGAGCGCGGGAACTTCGGGGGAGGGGAGAGGGGAGGCGGCCAGGGCCGCAGTCGGCGCCATGGCCGAGGCCGCGAACACCGCGGCACCTGAGACGAGAATGGACAGGACGCGGGAGTACATCTTGCCGGACAGGATGATTCCTTCCATAAGGCCGGCCGGGTGAGCTGTCGGGCTCGGGCGTGGAGGCCGCCCTACGGCGCGAGAGTGCGCCGATTCGCCCCAAGGAATCCCGTGATGGCGGCCGGGAGCGCGCTCCGGGGGAGGAGCGGGTTCCCGGGGGCCCGGTGGATCCCGGAAAAAGTGGTTCCCCGGCTCCGTACGGGCCGGTAAGGGGATGGTCCGTACGGATTAGGCGTCGATGTGAATGGGGAGGACGATAACGAAACCTCGCGAAACGGTCAATAGGGAGCAAAAAAGGACAAAGTGATCACACGGGTGGACGCGCGGACACGTCCGAAGAGTGAGACCGGTGTTCGATCACCGAGACGGACAGGTAAGGTGCCTGCATGGATTCGCGTAACATTCGCCTGGCGGTCATCCCCGGGGACGGGATCGGAGTCGAGGTCGTCACCGAGGGCCTGAAGGTCCTCGAAGCGGTCGGCACCAAGGTGGAGACCACCACGTACGACCTCGGAGCCAAGCGCTACCACGAGACCGGCGAGACCCTGCCCGACCCGCTGCTCGACGAGCTACGCGGATACGACGCGATCCTGCTCGGCGCGGTCGGCGACCCCAGCGTGCCCCCGGGCATCCTGGAGCGCGACCTGCTGCTCAAGCTCCGCTTCCAGCTCGACCACTATGTGAACCTCCGCCCGGTCAAGCTCTTCCCCGGCGTCGAGACGCCGCTGGGCAAGGCCCGCCCCGAGGACATCGACATGATCGTCGTCCGGGAGGGCACCGAGGGCCCCTACGCCGGTGCCGGAGGCGCCATGCGCCGCGGCACGCCGTACGAGATCGCCACCCAGGAGTCGCTGAACACCGCCTACGGTGTCGAGCGCGTGGTGCGTTACGCCTTCGAGAAGGCGGTGGCCCGCCCCCGCAAGAAGCTGACGCTGGTCCACAAGACCAACGTGCTCACCTACGCCGGTGACCTCTGGGCCCGCACGTTCGACCGGGTCAGCGTGGAGTACCCCGAGGTCCAGACCGACTACTGCCACGTCGACGCGGCCTCGATGTTCTTCGTCAGCCAGCCGGAGCGCTTCGATGTGATCGTCACCGACAACCTCTTCGGTGACATCCTCACCGACATCGGCGCGGCGATCGCCGGTGGCATCGGCCTGGCGGCCAGCGGTAACGTCAACCCCGACCGCACCGCGCCGAGCATGTTCGAGCCGGTCCACGGCAGTGCCCCCGACATCGCGGGCCAGGGCAAGGCCGACCCGACCGCCACCATCCTGTCGGTCGCCATGCTCCTGGACCACCTGGGACTGGCCGACGAGGCGGCCCGGGTCGAGCAGGCCGTCGCCGACGACCTGCTCGAGCGGCTGGCCGGCTGGGCCGGCCGGACCACCCAGGAGATCGGTGACGACATCACCGCGCGAGTAGCCGGCTGAGGAAGCCGCCCCCTCGACCCCGATGCGCCTGGCGGCTCCTACGAGCCGCCGGGCGTTTTTTGTTTCCCACGCACTGCCGGTTTTCGGCATGGATGCAGTAGTTTCCCGTTACCCGGTCCAACGCAGAATGGACCCGAGGGTAAGCCAGACATCAAGATAAGGATCCGCGTCATGACCACCGCTCAGAAGCTCAGCTTCGACGTGCAGCTCTCCGACCACGCTCGCACCGCGGCCGAGCGCGAGCAGGTAATGGTGGCTCCGGGGTTCGGCCAGGTCTTCACCGATCACATGATCTCGATCGACTACACCGAGGGCGAGGGCTGGCACGACGCCCGGCTCATGCCGTACGGCCCGCTCAGCCTCGACCCCGCGACCGCGGTCTTCCACTACGCGCAGGAGCTCTTCGAGGGCATGAAGGCGTACCGCCAGCAGAACGGCGCGATCGTGACGTTCCGCCCCGAGGCCAACGCCGCCCGCTTCAACACCTCCGCGCTGCGGATGGCCATGCCCGAGCTGCCCGAGGAGACGTTCGTCGAGTCGCTGGAACTGCTCGTCCAGACCGACCGCGAGTGGGTGCCGACCACCCCCGGACACAGCCTCTACCTGCGCCCTTTCATGATCGCCACGCAGCCTGCGCTCGGGGTCAACTACCCCTCCAGGAGCTACAAGTACATGGTGATCGCCTCTCCGGCGGCGGCCTACTTCGGTGGCGGGCAGGCGGTCAGCGTCTGGCTCTCCACCGAGTACACCCGCGCGGCCCCCGGCGGCACCGGCTTCGCCAAGTGCGGCGGCAACTACGCGGCGGCCTTCGTGGCCCAGCGCCAGGCCGTCGAGCAGGGCTGTGACCAGGTGGTCTGGCTGGACGCGAGCGAGCACCGCTACGTCGAGGAGATGGGCGGGATGAACCTGTTCTTCGTCTACGGCGACCGCCTGCTGACCCCGGCGCTCACCGGCACGCTGCTGCCGGGCATCACCCGCGACTCGATCCTCGCCCTGGCCTCGGACCTCGGCCTGCGGGCGGAGGAGGGGCGGCTGTCGATCGAGGAGTGGCAGCGGGGCTGCGAGTCGGGCGAGCTCACCGAGGTCTTCGCCTGCGGCACCGCCGCGGTGGTCACCCCGGTCGGCTCGGTCAAGGGCGCCGACCGCGCCTGGACGATCGGCGACGGCACCCAGGGGCCGGTCACCGAGCGGATCCGCGAGGAACTCGTGGGCATCCAGTACGGTTCCCGCCCGGACCCGCACAACTGGGTCCACAAGATCTGCTAGTCCCGTTTTCCGCATGTGCTGCATCGTTGCAGGTCAGCAGCTATATCTGATCTCAGTGCCGCGGGTAATCACCCCGGGTCAACCGGGGTCACGTGCGGAACACAGGGCCAGTCCCGCGTGCGACCTTGATGGGTTTTTGCTCTTGTGTGGCACCTGACCTGTGACGGGATCCCCAGGTGTGAAGTGGGAACGATGCGGTGACAGGTGCTGCGTAAGGGGGCGAGGAGATCCGGCCAACACGTTCATGCCGGTCACCGTGGGGGCCCCAGCCGGAGGAGGCCCGGTCTCCAACTGGCCAGGCCTCCTCCGCGGGCAGGGCTATCCTTCGGGCAGTTCGTCGGTGTCGATCGTGAGGTTCCACGGCTCGGGAAGTTTCAGGGAGCCGCCGAACTTGACGATGTTTTCCTGCTGGTACCCCTTAGGGCTGGGGCTGCTGAGAAGCCGGATCTGCTCGTCGAAAGCATCGATGACGAGATAGAGCGGGACACCTGCCAACGCGCAGTTTTGCGGCTTGACGACGTGATCGTCGTTGACGCTGCTTGGGGAGACCACCTCCACCACGAGCAGCGTGACGTCACCGTAGACCTCGTTCTTGTCCCACATCCTTGGATTACGTGGCACGACGGTGAGGTCGGGGCGGTAACGTTCGGCTTGAGGGCCGAGATGGATCTTGATGTCGTTCCAGATCTTCCAGCCATGCTCGGTCACCGTGCCGAGAAGGTGGGTGAGAACCCAGAAGACGATGTTGTTGTGGCTGTCGGTAGGCAACTCCCTCACCACGATCCGGCCGTTGATGAGCTCGACGCGCCGGTCAGGCCATTGCTCGCACATCTCTGGGAGTCGCCTGACAAGTTCATCGCGGAGATCTTCTTGTGGTGCTCTCTCGGTTGGTCGATCCAGAACCTTGGCCATGCGGTCATCCTTCCCTCCGTGCGGATGGGCGCAACGTGTTTGCCATGTCGCTTAAAGTAATCGGAAAGATTCCCGCCCGCCCGGGATTCGGAAAAGTTCTCGTCAGTGCTTTCGAATCATGGTGAGGCCGTCGGCGATGGGGAGCATGATCGAGGTGACCCGCCCGTCGGCGCTGACCATGTCGTTGAACTCGCGGATGTGCCTGACCGTCTCGTCGTCCCTGCCGGGATCGGCGACGTGGCCGCTCCACAGCGTGTTGTCGACGAGGATCACCCCACCGGGGACCAGCCGCGACATCAGGATCTCGTAGTAGACGGGATAGTTGACCTTGTCGGCGTCGATGAACGCCAGATCCACCCCGGGGTGCTCGGGGAGCTCGCGCAGCCGCTCGGCCGCCGGGCCGATCCTCAGCTCGATGCGGTCGGAGACCTGCGTCTTCTCCCAGTATCTCCGGGCGACCGCCGTCCACTCCTCGCTCACGTCGAAGCAGGTGAGCCGGCCGCCGGGGGCGAGCCCACGGGCGAGGCAGATGGAGGAGTAGCCGGTGAAGGTGCCCACCTCCACCGCGTTCCCGGCGCCGCCGATCTGGGCGATCATGGTGAGGAAGCGCCCCTGGTCGGGGGAGATCTGCATTCCCGCGCTGTCGCCGGTCAGCTCGCGGGTCTCGACGGCGAGCGCGTCGAGGACGTCGTCGGGCAGGGTGGTGTGCGCGAGCAGATACTGCCCCACGGCGGGGTCGAGGTAGGTCGCCTTCATGGGCCTCATTCTGGTCGGTACGAGGTGGTCGCGGGGGGTGAACCCGAGCCGTGTCGGCGGATCGCGGGTCTCAAATCCTAAGATCGATGTGTCAGATGCTGTCAGCGTGTGGCAGACTCCAAAGCATCATGTTCTACGGTCTGCTCATTATCGGCAGGCGCGCTGGCTGAAAAGGGACACCGCCAGCGCGCAGACCTCTCACGTCCGTGAGGGGTTTTTTTGTTTCTCGGAGCCGAATGAGCGCGCGGCGAATCATCGAACCGCGAAGGAGAACGACATGGCCGACGACCGCTTCCACGTGTACGACACGACCCTCCGTGACGGAGCCCAGCAGGAGGGGCTCAATCTCACGGTGGCCGACAAGCTGGCCATCGCGCGTCACCTGGACGGCCTGGGCGTCGGTTTCATCGAGGGTGGCTGGCCGGGGGCCAATCCCAAGGACACAGAGTTCTTCAGGAGAGCTCAAACAGAGCTCGACCTGAAGCACGCGCAGCTCGCCGCGTTCGGCGCGACCCGCCGGGCAGGTGTGAAGGCAGCCGACGACCCGTTGGTGGCCGCGCTGCGCGAATCCGGCGCGCCGGTCGTGACCCTTGTCGCCAAGAGTCACGACCGGCACGTGGAGCTGGCCCTCCGCACGACCCTGGAGGAGAACCTCGCGATGATCCGCGACACGGTCTCCCACCTGCATGCGGAGGGACAGCGGGTCTTCCTCGACGCCGAGCACTTCTTCGACGGCTACAAGTCCAACCCGGCGTACGCGCTGGAGGTGCTGCGCACCGCCGCCGAGGCGGGAGCCTCGGTCATCGCGCTCTGCGACACCAACGGGGGCATGCTCCCCGACGAGCTGGCCGAGGTCGTGCAGGCCGCCGTCGGCACGTCCGCCAGGATCGGCATCCACTGCCACGACGACACCGGCTGCGCGGTCGCCAACTCCCTGGCCGCGGTGAAGGCGGGCGCGACACACGTGCAGGGCTGCGCCAACGGCTACGGGGAGCGCTCGGGCAACGCCAACCTGTTCACGGTCGTGGCCAACCTGCAGCTCAAGCGGGGATTCGACCTGGTGCCGAGGGAGGCGCTGGCCGACATGACCAGGATCGCCCACGCGATCACCGAGGTCACCAACGTCACCCCCAACTCCCACGCCCCCTACGTCGGGGTCTCCGCCTTCGCGCACAAGGCCGGGCTGCACGCCAGCGCGATCAAGGTCGATCCCAACCTCTACCAGCACATCGACCCCGCCGAGGTCGGCAACGACATGCGCATGCTCGTCTCCGACATGGCCGGACGCGCCTCGGTCGAGCTCAAGGGCCGCGAGCTGGGCTACGAGCTGGCCCCCGACACCTCTCGGGAGCTGGTGATGCGGGTCAAGGAGATGGAGTCGAAGGGCTACACCTTCGAGGCCGCCGACGCCTCCTTCGAGCTGCTGCTCCGCGACACCGTCGCGGGCGAGCGCAGGCGTCACTTCCAGGTCGAGTCCTGGCGAGTGATCGTCGAGCAGAACCGCGGCGGCGAGGTCGTCAGCGAGGCCACCGTGAAGCTGCACGCCAAGGGCGAGCGGATCGTCGCCACCGGCGAGGGCAACGGTCCGGTCAACGCCCTCGACCGGGCCGTACGGCAGGGACTTGAGCGGCTCTACCCCGAGCTGGCGGGGGTCGAGCTGATCGACTTCAAGGTGCGCATCCTGGAGGGCACGCACGGCACCGACGCCGTCACGCGCGTGCTGATCACCTCCAGCGACGCGGCCGGGGAGTGGTCCACCGTCGGTGTCGACGAGAACATCATCGAGGCGTCCTGGCAGGCGCTGGAGCAGGCCGTCACCTACGGCCTGCTGCGCGCCGGCCACACCGACTGAGGCGGCCCCCGAAGGGCGCGTACGGGAGACCCTCCGGAGGGCGTGGCCGGGCGGCTCAGGTCGGGGTCGCCCAGCCGGGCGCCCTCCTGACCCGGCGGGCGTGAGCGGCCCCGGGCGCCCCCGGCCGGGCCGGTCCTGCCGGGGGCGAGGCCGTCAGGAGAGGTCGGCGCCGCCGACGCGGAAGCTCACCGGGCCCTCGGAGGTCTCCACGCTGACCTTGCCGCCCGCGCAGGAGAGCGACGGCGTGCCGGTGCCGGGCACCAGCACGGTCAGCACGGAGTCGCCCGAGGCGGGGGCGACGACCGCGGGCGCGGGGTGCCTCTGCAGGTAGGCGGAGGAGACCCAGCCCTGGTAGGGGTTCTTCTGGCCGCGGATCACCTTGAGCCCGCCGACCGGCTTGCAGGAGGGCATCGAGACCTGCACGAGCGTCGCCTTCCAGCCTGCCTTGTCCTTCACCACGACCTGGCCGCCGCTGTTCGAGACGGTGGACAGGTCGCGGGAGAAGTGCCAGATGTTGCGGACCGAGGAGCCCTTGGGGACCGTGTCCAGCACGGCCATCAGGTCATTGCCGTGGTTGACGAGCACCGAGCGGGTCCTGGGCACGCCGTAGGCCCTGTCGGTCAGCCGGTAGCTCTGCCGCTCGGACCCGATCGAGGATCTGCTCAGGGTGGTGGCGGTCTTGCCGCGGAACCCGGCCCCGGACACGATCGAGGTGTTGTGCGCCTCGGCCGACATCGTCCAGTGCCGGTAGCCGCTGTTCTCGTACGAGTCGAAGCCGACGTCGACCAGGACGTCGCGGCCCTGGGCGTAGTAGGTCACGCCCAGGTGGTCCTCGTGGCCGTGGTACTTCATGCCGGGCCCGAAGCGGATGGAGTAGAACGCCGACTCGGGCTTGTCCCAGGCGGTGCGCCCGTAGACATAGCCGTTGCCGAACACCCGCACCGTCTTCTTCGGGTGGGAGTAGCCGACGGGCCGCACGTCCGCGCCGCCGTCGCCGATCGGGACCATGAACCCGTCGGGCTGGGTGGAGTGGGAGATGAAGTCCTCCAGCGACTCCCAGCGGCGTGCGATGTCGGCGGGCACCTTCCGCCCGCACGACTTGATGTTGTCCATCGCGACCTTCAGCCGCTCGTAGACGTAGATCGCGTAGCGGGGGGCCTGCTCGCGCAGCGCGCCCTGGGAGTCGACGTCGAGCTTCACGGTCTCGGTGAGCCGCCTGATCGCGAGGCTGGACCACTGATCCCGGCCATAGCGGCAGCCGATGCCGAGCAGCGCGATGTCCTGGTCGATGCCGTGGTTGTGACCCTTCTCGTACAGCTTCGGGTCCGACAGCATCTTGGCGTGCTCGGCCAGGCTGCGGGAGAGCCACGACTCGTTGACGTGCTTGCTGAGGCAGACCAGCGCGGGGGCGCGCAGCGCGATCGGGTGCTCCTGCCAGGCGTACGGGCTGGCCCCCGCGCCGCCGCGGGGGTTGTCGGCCACCCAGTCCTTGGCGATCTCGACGGCCCGCGCCAGGTACGCCTCGTTGCCGTTCGTCTCGTAGTCGGCGACGAGGCGGCCCATCCAGCGCAGCGAGTGGAAGACCATGCTCCAGGAGCGGTTCCGGTAGGGGTCGGTGCGCCAGTCGACGTTCTTGCCGATCTTCACCGGGGCCAGGTCGAGGAAGGCGACCTCGCCGTTCATGATGTCCGCCGCCGTCGGTGTGGCCGGTAGCCAGTCACCCTGGCACTCGGCGGTGCGTTTTACCTCCCGTGCTTCCGCGGTGCCGGCCGTGGCGCCACAGGTCGTCAAGAGGACAAGGGAGAGAGCGAGTGCTTGTGTGCGGCGGCGCACGCCAGTTCCTTCCGGGCCGAACGAGGGGAGTGGATCATGCTGTCCGAATCCCACCAAAACGGTCAAGTCGGGATGGGTGCTTCCGGGACATCGTTAGCAACTAGATGCGGGTTTCCCAGGTTTCCCAGGTTTCCCGGCGCGAGTGGCCTGATCCTGCCGGTCGATGTTCCTGCGGCCACTCGCGGGCGTAACCGCGTTTCGGCAGGCTGGGCATATGAGACTCACCGACATCGTGATCCCCGACACACCGGCCGCCCGCGGCGCGCTGGAGGTGGCGACCGCCTACTGCTCGCCCGCCCTGCTCAACCACTCCGTGCGCGCCTACCTGTGGGCGGCGGCCTACGGTGCGATGAACGACATCGCCTTCGACGCCGAGCTGCTGTACGTCGCGTCGATGATGCACGACATCGGCCTGGTCAAGGAGTTCGACAGCCACACCGTGCCGTTCGAGGAGGCAGGGGGCCATGTCGCATGGGTCTTCGCCGCCGGGGCCGGATGGCCCGTCGAGCGCCGCGTGCGCGCGTCGGAGATCGTCGTACGCCACATGTGGGACGGCGTGGACCCCGGGTGGGATCCCGAGGGGCACCTGCTCGAACTGTCCACCGGGTTGGACATTTCCGGGCGGGGGTCGGAGGACTTCCCCGCCGGGCTCCGGGCCGAGGTGCTTGAGCGTTACCCCAGGCTGGGGATCGGCCCGGAGTTCGCCGGGTGCTTCGCGGACCAGGCCGCGCGCAAGCCGGACAGCCTGGCCGGGCGGTTCGTCCGCTCGGGGATCGCCGAGCGGATCGCCGCCAACCCTCTGGACCGTTGAGCGGGTAGGCCCCGCTCCCGGAAACGAGGGGAGCGGGGCCTACCCGCTCAACGCGGACTCGGAACCCGGCCGGGGCCGGTCGGGCGCCCCCTCGGCGAGCGATCAGGCTCCGGGCGCGGGCCCGGTGCTCTGTACGACTTCAAACGACCACAGCTCGGCCCCGGAGGCTGCCGGGCCCTGCCCGTGGCCGTGCCCCTGGGCCGGGCCGGCCGCCTCCTGCCCATGCCCATGCCCGTGACCCTGGCCCTGACCGGCCTCGGCGGCGGCCTGGGCGTGGCCGCGCTGGAAGGCCTGGCTCTCGGTCCAGCGCTTGAAGTCCTCATCGGAACGCCAGCGGGTGTAGACCAGGTAGCGGTCGGTGCCGTCCACCGGGCGGAGCAGTTCGAACCACTCGAACCCGTCCGCGGACTCGACCACTCCCGCCCGCCCCGAGAAGCGGCGCTCCAGCTCCTCGCGCATCTCCGCGGACACTGTCAGCACGTTTATCTTCACGACCGAAGGCACATCGTCTCCTCGAAGCGTTGGTTTCCCTGATCACCCTATGATCGGCGCTCCGTCAGGTGACGGTCCTGCGGGGGTGCGGCGCGTCCCCCAGGCTCACCCGGGCGACGGCGGGTATGCGCTCGGTCTCCAGGGTCTGGCGCATGTGCGGGATGACCACCCCGCTCAGCTGCTCGCGGACCGCGCTCATCGGCGCGTCCTCGGCGACCGCCACCCGCATCCGGACGGCGGGGTGCTCGCTCGTGCCGATCATCGCGGCGGTGGCGCCGATGATCGAGGGGTGCGAGCCCGCCTCGGCGGCCGCCGCGTCGGTCACGCTGTGCGCGTCCACCTCGGTGATCCCGGCGGGACCGCCGTCCAGGCGGATGCCGCTCAGCCTCCGGCGGCGTCCCTGGACCAGCAGCCAGCGCAGGCCGAACAGCGCGAGCACTATCGCCGCCGCGGCGACCACCCACCACAGCCACGGGTCGTAGCGGGCGAACGCCGCACGCGTCTGGGCGTCCACGAGTGGTCCGCGGGCGGACGCCACGGCCGGAGGGAACGCCCCCGCGCCGCGCGCCATCACCAGGGCGCTCAGGGCCATCAGCGCCAGTCCCACGAGCAGCAGCCCCAGCCGGTTGCCCCGGGCGGTCTTGTCGTCCATGGCGCTCACTTCCCTCGCAGGTGCACGTGGACGGGATGGTTCCAGACGGGGGAGAGCGCGGCGATCCGCACGGTCACCGCCTCCCGTACGGCGTCGGCCAGTCCGGTGGTGTCCCGGACGCCGCTGCGGGCGTTCACTCGCACGGTCTTCCCCACCAGCCGTACCTTGGCCTGGTCCACCCCCTGCACCCGCTCGGCCGTGTGGGCCAGCGACCGGGCGAAGCCCCGGCGCTGCATGCCGATGACCAGGTCCTTGTCGCCCGTCCGCACCGGGATCAGCGTGGGCCGTCCCGGGATGAGCGCGAACAGCACCAGCAGCAGGCCCAGCAGGCCGACCAGGCCCGCGCCCGCCATCACCTGCCGGTCGCTCCACGGCGTCGACGACGCCCAGGTGAGCATCCGGTCGTAGGGCAGCAGGCGCAGCGGGTGGCCGACCAGCGCGGAGATGACCTCCAGCGCCACCAGGACGCCGATCGCCGTCATCACCACGGCGGTGATGACGGCGGGGACCACCCGGCGCGGGCGGAAGGCCCTGACCGCCGCGCGGTCCGCGGAGGCGTTCCTCGCCACCTCGTCGGGTGCCCGCGACGCGGACGGCTCCACGAACGCCGCGCCGGGTGCGGCCGGAATCTCCTCGGTCGGCCCCGTCTCGGAGACATGCTCGGAGAAGGGCTCAGCCGGGCCGGGGGTCTGGGAGGTCATTGCCCTTCCTCCCGCGACGGGACGTCGGTCCCGTGGGCCGCCGCGTCCGGTGTCCGGAAGTCGGGCCGGTTCCCGCCCTCGGCCGGCGAGGCCTCGTATGAGGTCTCACGCGAGACCTCATACGAGGTCTCGGGCGGGCTCTCCGGAGCGCGGATCACGTTGGTGACGTCGATGTCGATGTAGCCGACGTCCATGCCGGTCAGTGTCATGACCCGTTCGGCGACGTGGCGCCGGACCTCGTCGGCCACCTCGCGGATCGGGGCCGGATACTCCATGGTCACGTCCAGCTGGAGCGTCGCGAGCGTGCCGTCGACGGCGGCGCGGGTGCCTCCGCGGAGGGACAGCGGCCCCCGCTCGCCGACCTTCCGCACCCGTGCCACCTCCCTGGCCGCGCCGGCCGCGATGCGCGACACCACCCGGTCGGATATGTCGGTTCTGCCACGCAGCTCGGCCGGTACGGCCGACTGGGCGGGTACGGCGGGCGGCGCGGACCGCCCGGTCTCGGCGAGGGCGGAGCCCGTCCGGCCGGCGGGGAGGTCACCTGAGTCCGCGGCCGCTCCCGAGGAGGTGGCGTGGTGCTCGACGGGGGTGTTCATCGCCGTCTCGCCGAGATCCGGGACAGGTTGACCTCGCCGACCTCCGCGAAGTGGCCGAGGAGGAATCCGATGGCGCCGAGCACGAGCACCAGCAGGAATGCCCAGAAGCCGCCGAAGGCTCCGGCGAAGCCCAGCAGAACGCCGACGATCGTGCCGAGCACGGACCACACTGGGAACTTGTTCATGTCAAACCTCCGATATGGACATTCACCGGCAGGTCATCCGCCAGCGGGGCGACCGCCGCACGTACCTCGTCGGCGATCTCCGGCAGCGGGCGCCCCAGCCTGACGACCACCGAGATCTCGATCCCGTCCTCATGAAGCGCGACGCCGGGCACCCTCTCGCCGGGCAGGTAGGTCGCCACCGTCCCGAACGGGCCGCCCGAGAGGTCGACGACATCGGGGCAGCGCCGTACGGCGTCGGCTATCCCGTGCGCGAGACCCGCCTCCCGGCCGGCCGGTTCCCGCTCAGCGGCCGCGGCCGGTTCCTCGCGGGGCGGACTCGCCGTCTCGCCCGGTGTGGCGGCCGTCGTGCGGGCCGGGGCCCGTGGTCTCTGGGCGGGTACGGCCCCCGCCGGGGTCTGGGTGGCGGGCGGGTGGACCGGGTGCTCCGGTTTGTGCGCGGGCATGACGGTCGCCGGGGTCGGGTGCTTCGGATGCTCCGGTCCGTGCGCCGGGGTGGGCGGCCGGTGGGCCGGGTCACCCGGGTTGTTCGCGGGCGCGGCCGTCCGGCGGCCGGATCCCGCCGTCACCGGACGCGTCGCCTCCTCGCGGGCCGGGTCCTCAGGCCCGCGCGCCGGATCCCTCACTGGACGCGCGGCCCCGGCTCGGACGACTCCTCCGAGGAGTCCTTGTCCTGGCCGGGCATGTGGACGTCGGAGACCTTGATGTTGACCTCGGTGACCTCGAGCCCGCACATGCGCTCGATCGCCGTGATCACGTTGCGGCGTACGGCGGCGGCCAGGTCGGGAATGGCCATGCCGTACTCGACGACCACTTCGAGGTCGGCGGCGGCCTGACGCTCGCCCACCTCGACGGAGACCCCCTGGGTGATGTTCTGGTCGACACCGACCATGCCGCGTACCGCGCCCAGGGCTCGCGCGGTGCTCGCGCCCATGTTGTGCACGCCGGGAATCTCCCTGGCCGCCAGGCCCGCGATCTTCGCTACCACGCCGCTCTCGATGGTGGTGGTTCCCTTGGGAGTGACCAGGCCACCCTGGGATCCGGGACTGTCGGTGCGTGCCCGGGGCACGGATACCTCGTCGCCCTTGGGCCTGTTCACCGTGCTGGCTTCAGTCACGTCCATTCCTTCCCCCGAGGGAAGACCTTCTGGCTCCCCGATGCTGACAGAAACGGTCATACCCCCCATATGAACAGTAATCAGGACATACTTATTTTTAACTCAATCGTGGTCGTATCGGGAAAATAGGTTTTATGGGTATTTTTAGTTGCATATAGCCCAGATGGCTCGGCGATGTGATGGAGGAGGCCGGATGGGCGGAGGCGCGAACCTCCCGGAGGCGCGGGCGCGGTCAGCCGAGACCCGGAGCCCGACTAGCCTTGTCGTGTGCGTATAGCGAGGTTCTCCACAGGAGACGGTGTCGGGTTCGGGGTGGTCGAGGGTGGCCCAGGGGAGGAGTTCATCTCCGCGATCTCCGGTCATCCGTTCGGGCCGATCCAGTTCACCGGTGAGCGTCACTCGCTCTCCCAGGTCAAGCTGGTCGCGCCCATGCTGCCCAGCAAGGTCGTCGCGATCGGCAAGAACTACGCCGACCACGCCCACGAGATGGGCGGCGAGGTCCCCGACGAGCCACTGGTCTTCCTCAAGCCGTCGACCTCGGTGATCGGCTCGGGTGAGGCCATCGCCTACCCGACGACCCTGTCCCAGCGGGTCGACTACGAGGGGGAGCTGGCGGTGGTGATCGGCAGGCTCTGCCGGGAGGTGCCCCGAGAACGGGCCCACGAGGTCATCTTCGGCTACACCTGCGCCAACGACGTCACGGCGCGGGATCTGCAGAAGAAGGACGTCCAGTTCACCCGGGCCAAGGGCTTCGACACGTTCTGCCCGCTCGGCCCGTGGATCCAGACCGAGCTCGACCCGAGCGACGTCGGCATCGTCACGTCCGTGAACGGCGAGGTCAAGCAGAGCTCGCGCACCTCCAAGCTCATGTACGACATCCCCGCGCTGATCGCCCACGTGAGCGCGGTCATGACCCTGATCCCCGGCGACGTCATCCTCACCGGGACGCCGGAAGGGGTCGGCCCGCTCAGCGTCGGCGACGAGGTCAGCGTCTTCATCGAAGGAATCGGCACTCTCAGCAACCGGGTGGTCTCCCGTGATTAGGGTTCGTTTCGCCCCCTCGCCGACCGGCATGTTCCATGTCGGCGGCGCCCGCTCCGCGCTGTTCAACTGGGCCCTGGCCGAGAGGTCCGGCGGAAGGTTCGTGCTCCGCATCGAGGACACCGACGCCGCGCGCAACCGGCCGGAATGGACCGAGGGCATCATCTCGGCGCTCGCCTGGATCGGGATCAACGACGGCGCCCCGGCCTTCGAGGGACCCTACTTCCAGTCCTCGTACGAGAAGCAGCACCGCGAGGCCGCGGCCAGGCTGCTGGCCGAGGGCCGGGCCTACTACTGCACCTGCACCCGCGACGAGGTCAAGGCCCGCACCGGGTCCGAGCACCAGGGCTACGACGGCTTCTGCCGCGACCGAGGCCTGACCGAGGGCGCGGTCCGCTTCCGTACCCCCGACGAGGGCGTCACCGTGATCTCCGACCTGGTCCGCGGCACCGTCGAGTTCCCCAACAACGCGATGGAGGACTTCGTCATCGCGCGCGGCGACGGCTCCCCGCTCTTCGTGCTGGCCAACGTCGTCGACGACGTCGAGATGCGGATCAGCCACGTGGTCCGCGCCGAGGAGCACCTGTCCAACACCCCCAAGCAGCAGCTGCTCTGGGAGGCGCTCGGCGTCGCCCCGCCCACCTGGGCGCACGTGCCGGTCATCGTCAACGAGAAGCGCCAGAAGCTGTCCAAGCGCCGCGACAAGGTCGCCCTGGAGTCCTACCGCGAGGAGGGCTACCTGGCCGAGGCGATGGTCAACTACCTGATGCTGCTCGGCTGGGGCCCCGGCGACGACCGGGAGATCATGCCCTGGTCGGAGATGGTGCCGCTGTTCAGGCTGGAGGACGTCAACCCCTCCCCGGCGTTCTTCGACGAGAAGAAACTGCGCGCGTTCAACGGCGAGTACATCAGGGCACTGCCCCTGGAGGAGTTCATCACCCGCTGCGAGCCGTGGCTGGACCCGAGCTGGGACCGCGAGACCTTCGCCAAGGTCGCCGAGCTCGCCCAGACCCGTATCGCGGTCCTGTCCGAGATCACCGCGAACGTGGACTTCCTCTTCCTGGACGAGCCCGTCTTCGACCAGGCGTCGTGGGACAAGGCCATGAAGAGCTCCGCCGTGGAGATCCTCACCGGCTATCTCGCCCGCCTGGAGACGGTCGACATGGACCCCGAGTCGCTGAAGACCGCGCTGGAGGAGGTCGGCGTCGAACAGGGCCTCAAGCTCGGCAAGGCCCAGGCCCCGGTGCGCGTGGCCGTCACCGGCCGGACCGTGGGCCTGCCGCTGTTCGAGTCGATCGAGGTCCTCGGCCGCGAGCGCTCCATCGAGCGCCTCCGCGCCGCCCTCACGAAGCTCCAGGCCTGACCGGACCTCGCGGAGCGTCAAGGCCCGCCCCCGGGATTCACCGGAGGCGGGCCTTCGCTTTCGATCAACGGTCACCGGGTGGCCGGAGCCACGGGAGAAAGATCAGGAAGGGAACCCGGAGGAACGCCCTCCTCCCGAGCCCTGTCCGGTCTCAGCCTCCGGCCCGGCTTCCGTCCCCCCGCCCGGCGAGCTCGTCCCAGAAGGCGAGGTTGTGTGCCGAGGCCCGGTCGAAGGGCCCGACGCCGCCCTGCCCCGGGGCCAGTTCCTGCACGTACGGCGTGCCGTCGCCGGGGCGCACGCGCTTCCAGGAGGGCAGGCCCGGCCGGTTCGGGTCGCCGACGGCGGCGAACCGGGACCAGTAGTCGATCATCATGTCGCCGAGCCGCCGCTGCTCGGGGGTGAGCGGGGCGGACTCCCAGTTCACCCCGAACAGGAACGACAGCTCGGAGCCGTGTGCGGCCAGCGGCCTGATGCCGTGCTTCAGCGGGAAGAGCGCGGGCGCCGTACGGTCGGTGAACTCGTAGGAGAAGGTCGGCACGTGCCGGGCGAACTGCCGGTCGGTGTTGCGCGCCTCCCAGGCCCAGTCCAGGTCGCTCATGATGGCCGCCACCGCCTGGAGGGGCAGGCCGTCGTGGGCGTCCAGCGGATATCGGGCCAGGACGTCGGGGCCCGCGGCGCCGAACTTCTCGTTGAGGGCGGGCTCGTACCCCTCCGCCGGCATCGGCTCCTCGAAAATCAGCGACGTGAACATCGTGCCCTCGTCCCGGGTGATGCCCGTCAGCACCGGCACCCGGTGGAAGCGGCCCTCCTGGAGCACCTTCGCCGGATCCTCGGGCAGCACCGCGTTGCCGTACCCCGGGAGCGGGAGGGCGGGCTGGGCGAGCAGGTCGGCCACCGGCTTGTCCCGCAGGCAGGCGGGCGCGGTCCCCGGGTCGACGCATCCCACCAGGGTGGCCAGATACTGCCCGTAGCCCTCGTAGGAGGCCCTGGGCAGCCAGAAGGGGAGGTCCATGACCGGCCGCAGCGGGGTGCCCTCGAAGCTTCCCGCCCCGCACGGGGTGCTCTGGGTGATCGCCCGGTGGAACAGCCCCGCCGCCGAGGGGGAGGTGAGCTGCGCGCACACCGAGTGCGACCCCGCGGACTCGCCGAACAGGGTGACGTTGCGCGGGTCGCCGCCGAACGCCGCCGCGTTGCGCCGCACCCAGCGCAGGGCCGCCTGCTGGTCCTCGATCCCGAAGGCCCCGGAGTTCTCGAACCCGGGGTACCCGAAGAACCCGAAGATCCCCAGCCGGTAGTTGACCGTCACCACCACGACGTCGCCCCGCACGGCCAGCCTGCGGGCGTCGTAATCGCTGCCCGCCCCCTTCGTCAGGCTTCCGCCGTGCAGCCACACCATGACCGGCCTGGGACGGTTCCCGGCGCTTCGCGCGGGCGTGGTCACGTTGAGATAGAGACAGTCCTCCGCCTCGCTTCCGGGCAGCCCCCAGACGTCGGCGGTCTGCGCGCACCGGCTGCCGGGCGCGGTGGCGTCGCGCACCCCCTGCCACGGGGCGACGGCCTGCGGCGACCGCCAGCGCAGCTCCCCGACCGGGGGCGCGGCGTACGGGATGCCCTGGAAGAGCCGGTGGTCTCCGGCCTGCGCGCCCCGCACCCACCCGGCGTCGGTACGGACCGTCGTGTCCCTCCCGGTGGTGGCCGAGGTGGCGGCTCCCTGGGTGCCGTGGTCTTCCCGCCCAGCCGCGGCCGGGTCCGCGGTCCCCAGTAACAGGGCCCCTGCCAGACCGGCGACGAGCGCGGAGCCGATCCTGTTCCGTGGTCGTTTCATGACCTTTACGATGCCCGCCGCGGCCGCCGCGCGCATTGGCTCCGCGTTCATCGCCGGGATGTGGTTTCCTGCACCCCGGCGATGGACGAAGGGCCACGCGGGCGGGGGCTACGCCTGCAGTCCCCGGCGCTTCAGCAGGGGCTCGATGCGCGGGTCGCGGCCGCGGAAGTCGCGGAAGGCGTCCATCACGTCCCGCGAGCCGCCGACCGACAGCAGGGTGGAGCGGAAGTGGTCACCGTTGCCGCGCGTCAGGCCGCCGTTCTCCTCGAACCAGTCGACGCTCTCGGCGTCCAGCACCTCGCTCCAGATGTAGGAGTAGTAGCCGGCGCTGTAGCCGCCCACCCCGCTGACGAAGATGTGCGCGAAGTAGTTGGTCCGATAGCGGGTGCGGACCAGGTCGTAGGCGATCCCGGCGCGCTGCAGGGCCGCGTTCTCGAACGCCTCGGCGTCCTCGACGGTCTCGCCCCCGGCCAGCTTGTGCCAGGCCCAGTCCAGCAGTGCCGCCGCGAGATACTCGACGGTGGCGAAGCCCTGGTTGAACTTCTCCGCGGCCTTCATCTTCTCCAGGAGCTCCGCGGGCACCGGCTCGCCGGTCTGGTGGTGCCTGGCGAAGTTGGCGAGGATCGAGGGCCAGGTGGCCCACATCTCGTTGACCTGCGAGGGGTACTCCACGAAGTCGCGCGGCACGTCGGTGCCGGAGACCCGGGGGAAGCGCACGTCGGAGAAGAGGCCGTGCAGGGCGTGGCCGAACTCGTGGAAGGCGGTGTTGACCTCCTCGAACGTCAGGAGCGTCGGCCCCTCGGAGGGCTTGGTGATGTTGAGGTTGTTCATCACCACGGGCAGCTCGCCGAACAGGTGCGACTGGGTGACCAGGTTGTTCATCCAGGCGCCGCCGCGCTTGGTCGGCCGGGCGTACGGGTCGAACGCGAACAGGCCGAGCGGTGAGCCGTCCGCGTCGGACACCTCGAAGACCCGGACGTCCGGGTGGTACCCGGCCAGGTCGTCCCGGTCGGCGAAGGTGATCCCGTACAGCTCGCCGGCGGCGTGGAAGACACCGTCCCGCAGCACCCGGTCCAGCTCGAAGTAGGGGCGAAGGTCGGCGGCGTCGAAGTCGTAGCGGGCCTTGCGCACCCGCTCGGCGTAGAAGGACCAGTCCCACGGCTCCAGGGGGAAGCCGGCCTGCTCGCTCAGCGCCTCGGCCTCCCGGCGGGCGTTGGCCATCGCGGGGCCCACCAGCTTGCCGAGCATCTCCTCGACGGCGTCGGTGGTCTTGGCGGTCTGGTCGGCGACGGAGTAGGCGGCGTGGTTGGGAAAGCCGAGCAGGGCCGCCCGCTCGGCGCGGAGCGCCGCCATCCTGGCCGCCAGCTCGAAGTTCTCCGGCGCCCGGCCGACGGAGAGCTCGTACAGCCTCCTGCGGGTCTCCCGGTCGGTCAGCTCGGCCAGCGCGGGCTGGTTGGTGTAGTTGAACAGCGGCAGGACGTACCTGCCGTCCTTCTCGATCGCCTTGATCGTGCTCTCGGCGAGCCCGTCCAGCAGCTTGACGTCCTCGACGACCAGCGCGGAGGCCGTGGAGGCCGTGAGCAGGTTCTGGGAGAAGGTCGTGGCGAGCCTGGTCAGTTCCTCGTTGAGCGCCCTGAGGTGGTCCTGGTCGCCTTCGGACAGGTCCGCGCCGGCCCTGACGAAGTCGACGCGGTACTTCTGCAGCAGCCACGCCTCCTCGGGGTCGTCGGTGGCCACCTGTTTGATCCGGGCGTACAGGGCGCGGTCCAGGCGGATGGCGTCGGCGTGCTGGGTCAGCCTGGGGGAGACCTGGGTCTCGATCTCCCGGATGCCGTCGGTCGTGTCGGAGGCGGAGATGCTGCTGAAGACGATCACGGTCCGCTTGAGAATCCGGCCCGAGCGCTCCAGGGCCTCGATCGTGTTGGCGAACGTCGCGGGCTCCGGGTTGTCGGCGATCTCCCGCACCTCGCGCAGCTGGTCGGCCATGCCACGTTCGAAGGCGGGAAGGTAGTGCTCCTCCCTGATCAGGGCGAACGGCGGCAGCCCGTACGGCAGCGTGCTGGGTTCGAAGAACGGGTTCTCGGCCAAGGCTGGAACTCCTCTCAGGTGGACGGATCTCTCAGCAGGGTCGCACAGCGGACCTTCGTTGCGGCAGCCCGGTGATACCGCGATTCGGCCGCCGGCAATCGTTTTGGTCTTGACCCCCAACCTGGGCTATTCTTTCGGAGGCGCCAGCGAGTCCCGCAAGGGAGTCCGGTGCGGTGGGGTATGGTGTAATTGGCAACACGGCTGATTCTGGTTCAGTTGTTCTAGGTTCGAGTCCTGGTACCCCAGCTGCATCTTCTTAGGAAGATGCCGCAGATTCGGCTCCCTCCGAATCTGATGACAGTGTGTAGGGTCCCGTCGTCTAGTGGCCCAGGACGCCGCCCTCTCAAGGCGGTAGCGCCGGTTCGAATCCGGTCGGGACTACCACTGTCTCTTGCAAGGCTCCGTCGTCTAGTGGCCTAGGACGCCGCCCTCTCAAGGCGGTAGCGCCGGTTCGAATCCGGTCGGGGCTACAAGTGCGAAACCCCCGGGAGCAACGGTTCCCGGGGGTTTTTGTCATTTCAGGGGCGGGTGAAGCCCCACCCGGCATGGATCTCTCAGATCGCCTTCCCGCTCGGCGCCGCGGCCGGATTCTCTCTCCCGATCGAGAAGAACCCTCCGCCGTCACCCGATGTACGGCCAGGTGGCGCCTGAACGCTCCCCGCCATGGCGGAACCGGAAAGGGACGGGGCGCCGCCCCGTCCCTTTCCGGTTCCGTTCCTAGTTCTGCCCCGAGCGGGCCTTGAACAGGGCACGCTTGGCGGCCTTGCCCACCTGCTTGTCCGGATGCGCCTTGCCGATCGCCTCCAGCAGCTCCTCCAGGTGCGGGTGCGGCACCTTCCAGATCACTTCGAGCAGGCTGACCAGGTTCGGCACGTTGCCGATGTCGTCCAGGCTGCTGACGAACTCGGGACGGCCCAGGCCGGCGGAGATGGTCAGCATGTCGAGGATCAGCCAGTGGGTGTCGGCCTGGGTGGGCGTGGGAGCGTCCTCGACGCCCAGCTGGGCCAGGTGGGTGGCCGCGTACGGGCGCAGGGACGGCTCGTCGAGGGCCTCCCGCCAGGCGGGTATGGCCACCTCACCGAGCGAGCCGACCATGCTGGCCGCCTGGACCCGGATCAGCGCGTTCGCGTCGTCCTCGGCCGCGGCCTCCAGCAGGTCCCTGGCGGCCTGTTCGGGGGCGCGCAGCTCCATCCAGGCCTCGAACTCGGCGTCCGCCTCCTCCTCGGGCAGCTCGGAGCCGAAGGAGAGCAGGTCCAGGGCCGTCATCGCGTCGATGGCGGGCCGGGCGTCCAGCTCGATGTCGGCCTCGTCCACGAGGTGGACCACGCCCTCCATGCCGAGCGGGGTCAGCCGCACCTGGTCGTGCTCGACCTCGACCATGCCGTACCCGGCCAGCCAGTCGAGCACCGGGTTGAGCGGGTCGCCGTACTGCGCGGTGGCGGCGGCCCAGGCCTCCGCGCCCAGGTCGTCGTACTCGGCGGCGGCCTCGGCCAGCTCGGTGCGGAGCTCGGCCAGCGGCTTGGAACCGGTCGCCAGCAGCACCCGGACCAGCAGCGCCCTGGTCAGCCCGGACAGGGCGATCGTGGCCTCCTCGTCCGCCAGCTCCGGGTCGCCGTAGTCGATGGAGTGCAGACCGGCCATCCACGCGTCAAGGGCGTCGTCGTCCTCCTCGAAGGGCCACTCCGCGGTGTCGGCGTCGATGCTGACCGTGTCCTCCCCCTCGGGCTGGAGGAAGTCGAGGTCGATCGCGAGGTTCCAGATGTTCCAGAGCGCGGGGACGGAGTCGGCCAGCGACTTGTCGCCCTTCTCGGGAAGCGGGATGCCGAGGACGGCCAGGGCCTCGGTGATCTCGGTGTCGTCGAGCAGGTTCGTCTCGCCCACCCGGCGCTCAGAGCCGACCCAGATCGCGAGGTCGCGGGCCTTGGAGATCAGGGGTGTCCTGCGGGTGGCCTCGGCCAGCTCGGAGTCCGGGCGGAGCCTGATCGTCGGCAGCTCGGAGAGCTCGTCGGCGAACGGCTCGAAGTCACCGAGCCCCTCGGACTCCTCCTCGTCGTACTCGTCGTCCTCGTCCTCCTCGACGACGAGATCCTCCATGGCGTCGACGAAGTCGTCCTCAAGGCGGTCGAGCTCGGCGAGCAGGTCCCCCAGCGGGGCGGAGCCCTTGGCCAGGCGGTCGGACTCCGACAGGAAGGTCAGATAGGCGCGGACCGCGGGCACCATGCCGTCGGCGGCGGCGTCCGGATCCTCGACGACCTGGGGCATCCGATCGAGGAGAACCGTGCGCAGGTCGGACTGCCGCCACCGGCCGACGTCGTCGGAGGCGATCAGCCGGTGCCACAGCGCGACAGAGCCGACCAGGTTGGAATCGCTGCCGGGCGCGTTCTCACGCGCCCACAGGATGAAGTTCTGGAGCAGGGGACGCAGTTCAGCCGCGGCTGCCTCGATGCGATCTGTCACCTGCCCAGCCTAGGGGGCCGCAGGGGTGCTCGCCTCCTCATATCGCCCACAGGTCGATCGGTGTCAGCCGCCGCGGAGGTCAGTTGGCGCGGCGCATCGACTCGGTGATCCGTTCGGCGGCGGTGACCACGGGGGCGGCGTGCAGCCTGCCGGGGGTGCGGGTCAGCCGCTCGATCGGGCCGGAGACCGACACCGCGGCGACCACCTTGCCGCCCGCGCCCCTGATCGGCGCCGAGACGCTGGCCACGCCCTGCTCGCGCTCGCCGACGCTGTGCGCCCAGCCCCTGCGCCGCACGCTCGCGAGCGTGGCCGCGGTGAACTTGGCCCCGCGCAGGCCCCGGTGCAGGCGGTCGGGCTCCTCCCAGGCGAGCAGGATCTGCGCCGCGGACCCCGCGAGCATCGGCAGGGCCGAGCCGACCGGCACGGTGTCACGCAGTCCGCTGGCACGCTCGGCGGCGGCCACGCAGACCCGCTCGTCACCCTGGCGCCGGTAGAGTTGCGCGCTCTCCCCGGTCAGGTCCCTCAGCTGGGTGAGAACCGGTGAGGCGACGGCCAGCAGCCTGTCCTCGCCGGCGGCGGTGGACAGCTCGGACAGGCGGGGGCCCAGGACGAAACGGCCCTGGGTGTCGCGGGAGACGATGCGATGGTGCTCCAGAGCGACGGCCAGCCGGTGGGCGGTGGGGCGGGCCAGGCCGGTGGCGTGGACGAGCTGTGCGAGGGACGCCGGGCCGGCTTCAAGGGCGTTGAGCACGAGGACGGCCTTGTCCAGTACGCCGACTCCGCTAGAGTTGTCCATACACCGATACTGCCGTCTCGACATATGAGAAAGCAAGTGGGTGCGGGATAGCCGATCGCAAGGAGGCGACATGGGCCGCACGCTCGCGGAGAAGGTCTGGGAGCAGCACGTCGTGCGACGTGCGGAGGGAGAACCCGACCTGCTCTACATCGACCTTCACCTCGTTCACGAGGTCACGAGCCCGCAGGCGTTCGACGGCCTGCGCATGGCGGGTCGCCCCGTCAGGCGGCCCGACCTCACCATCGCCACCGAGGACCACAACGTCCCGACCGTACGCGGTCCGATCAACGACCTGGTGTCGCGGACGCAGGTGGAGACGCTGCGTAAGAACTGTGCGGAGTTCGGCGTCCGGCTGCACCCGATGGGTGACGCGGGGCAGGGCGTGGTTCACATCATCGGCCCGCAGTTCGGCCTGACCCAGCCCGGCATGACGATCGTGTGTGGTGATTCTCACACCTCCACCCACGGCGCCTTCGGCGGCATCGCGTTCGGCATCGGCACCTCCGAGGTGGAGCACGTGCTGGCCACCCAGACGCTGCCCGCCTACCGGCCGAAGACCATGGCCATCGAGATCTCCGGCGAGCTGCCCCCCGGCGTCACCGCCAAGGACCTGATCCTGGCGATCATCGCCAAGATCGGCACCGGCGGCGGCCAGGGCTACATCGTCGAGTACCGGGGCGAGGCCATCCGCAGGCTCTCCATGGAGGGCCGGATGACGGTCTGCAACATGTCCATCGAGGCGGGTGCCCGCGCGGGCATGATCGCCCCGGACGAGACCACCTTCGAATATCTCAAGGGCCGTCCCCACGCGCCGTCCGGCGCCGACTGGGACGCCGCGGTCGAGTACTGGAAGTCGCTGGTCAGCGACGAGGACGCGGTCTTCGACGCCGTCGTGGAGATCGACGCCACGACGTTGACCCCGTTCGTCACCTGGGGCACCAACCCGGGCCAGGGTGCCCCGCTGGGCACGTCCGTGCCCCGTCCCGAGGACACCGACGACCCGGCCGCCGCCGCGCGTGCCCTGGAGTACATGGGCCTGACCGCGGGCACCCCGCTCCGCGAGGTCAAGGTCGACACGGTCTTCGTGGGCTCCTGCACCAACGGCAGGCTGGAGGACCTGCGCGCCGCGGCCGAGGTGCTGCGCGGGCGCCAGGTCGTGACGCGCACGCTGATCGTGCCCGGTTCGATGCTGGTCAAGCTCCAGGCCGAGCAGGAGGGGCTGCACGAGGTCTTCAAGGCCGCGGGCGCCGAATGGCGCGAGGCCGGCTGTTCCATGTGCCTGGGGATGAACCCCGACACCCTCGCCCCCGGCGAGCGCAGCGCCTCGACCTCCAACCGCAACTTCGAGGGGCGGCAGGGCAAGGGCGGCCGTACCCACCTCGTGTCCCCGCAGGTCGCCGCCGCGACCGCCGTCACCGGCAAACTCACCGCGCCCGCCGACCTGTAAGGAGTCCTCGCGATGGAAGCGTTCACCACCCACACCGGCCGGGCCGTGCCGCTGCGCCGCAGCAACGTGGACACCGACCAGATCATCCCCGCCGTCTGGCTCAAGCAGGTCAGCAGGACCGGGTTCGAGAAGGGCCTGTTCTCCGCCTGGCGCGAGGACCCCGGCTTCGTCCTGAACGACCCCGTCCACGAGGGCGCCACGATCCTGCTGGCCGGCCCCGACTTCGGCACCGGCTCCTCCCGCGAGCACGCGGTCTGGGCCCTGCAGCAGTACGGCTTCCGCGTCGTGATCGCGGCCCGTTTCGGAGACATCTTCCGTAATAATTCCACCAAGATGGGCCTGCTCCCGGTCGTCCTGCCGGGCGGGATCGTCGAGGCGCTGCAGGCCGCGGTCGAGGCGGACCCGACCCTTGAGATCACCGTTGACCTGGCGGGACGCCAGGTCCGCTGGGGCGCGGAGGCCGTCGCCTTCGAGATCGACGACTACACGCGCTGGCGGCTGATGGAGGGCCTGGACGACATCGGGCTGACCCTGCGCAACGCCGATGCCATCGGGACATACGAGAATGGTCGGCAGCCATGGCTGCCGACGACCGTCTGACGAGTTCAGAGGACGAGCTGGCGTGGCGGCTGCGCGAGGCGCACCGCCGCGTCCGGTCCCTGCATGTCTCCGTCGAGGAGAGAAAACGTCTCACCAGGCGCCTGCTGGCCATCTGCGATATGGCCAAGCGCGACCTCGATCACGCCACAGGGCGTCTTGATTTGTTCCTTCTCAGTATTGATGTCTTGGTTTCAGATACGCCGAGCACTGGAAACATTGCGGAAGGTGATTGAGTCATACGGCTCCGTCCCCTAATTTCAAGCGAGCAGGGGGTTTCTCATCGTGATCGTTGATGAGATCTGTGATGAGACCCCTCGCCGTGACAAATCGGGTGAGACGGGTTTTCTGCCCCGTGACCCACTCCCGGACATCGGTAAGCAGGGGGAGCAACCTTATGAACAAAAAGGAACTCGTCGACGCCATCGCGGATCGGGTGGGCGACAAGAAGACGGCCACCGAAGCCGTGAACGCGGTGCTCGACACGATCCAGGCCACCGTCGCGAGTGGCGACAAGGTCTCGATCACGGGGTTCGGTGCCTTTGAGATGGTGCACAAGCCGGCCCGCACCGCCCGCAACCCCTCGACGGGTGCCGAGATCCACGTCGCCGAGAGTTGGGGGCCGAAATTCCGGCCCGGTTCCGACTTCAAGGAACTCGTCAACAACGGCGGCAAGAAGGCAGCGAAGAAGAAATAGGCTTCGGCGTAGGCGCCCGGACTCCCGAAGCGGGAGCCCGGGCGTCCGGCTTCCCGGCCGGCGCCGATCGGATCCAGATCCCCTGCCGGGGCCGCCGAAAGTGCCCCGTGCGGTGTTCGGCCACGTTCACCGGATTCGCCGGCGGGCGCCGCGGAGATGATTTCGGCTCGGGCCGTCGGGGAAGCCGGTTTCCCGGCCGCCTCACCGGCCGGGTACGGGGAAGGTCGAGAGGGTGATGTAGGAGACGTCGTCGCCGTCCATGACGATGTTGACCCGCTGACCCGCCCTGAGCAGCCGGAGCGGCCCCGCGTCGAACGCCGCCGCGCCGAACGGGATCTCGGTCCCGTCGTCCAGGAAGACCGACCCCGACCGGGTCGCCTCCTCGAAGCTCCGCACCGTCGCCTGCACACGCCCAGGGTAGCCTCCGGACGGGAATCCCGCCCGAATCGGGGCTATCGGTCCCTGTCGCGTTCCTCCGGCTGCGAAGACCCGCCGGACACCGCGATCCTTTCCGCCATGGCCAGCGTGCGGGGGCCGACGCCCAGGACCAGCGCCCGGCGGAGATCGTCCGGGGTGTCCACGTCATGGCGGACCGACTCCACCCCCGCCACGCAGAGCTCCTTGGCGCCGCGCCGCAGGTGCCGGTCCCGCGACTCGCCGCCGAACCCCGGCGTGAACGGCATGCCGGGCCGTACGCCGTAGAAGGTCGTGCCGATCTCGGAGGCGTCGGGCAGGAACATCTGGTCGAACTCCGCGGCGGCGGTCAGCACGCGGGCCAGCTCCGCGGGGCGGAGGGCGGGGAGGTCGGCCTGGAGGGCGCCGACGGCGTCGCCGGGCGCCAGCCGTACCGCTTCCAGGGCACCGTGTCGCAGGGCGGCGTTCAGCCCCGCCTCCGGGTCGCCGACCACGTGCGCGCCGACCCCGCCGAGCGCCTCGGCGGCCACGGGGTCGCCCGTCACCACGACCACCCGTGTGACGAGCGCGCACCTCAGCGCCGCCTCGACGGTGTCACAGGCGATCGCCACGGCCAGCGCGGCCCGGTGCGGGCCCGCCGCCGCGGACAGGCGGGTCTTGGCGGCGACCAGCGTTTTGACCGGGACGACAAGGGTCCAGGCGGAACTTTCCTGAGCAGCCATAGCGTTAAGCATCCCGCCTCGACATCCCGGGGAGCCAACCGGGAGACTTAGTGCGCAAACCGCTCATACGGAGGAGCCCATGAGACGCCCCGGCTGGCCCTCGCGATTCTGGGTCGCCTTCGCCGTCGCGATCGTCAAGCCGATCTCATGGCTCCTGGTCAGGAAGGACTGGCGTCGCAGCGACCGGTTGCCCAGGACGGGCGGGATCATCGTGGCGACCAACCACCTGTCGTGGCTGGATCCGATCCTCATCTCGCACTTCCTCTACAACAACGGCCGCTGGCCGGTGATCCTGGCCAAGTCGGGTCTCTTCTCGGTGCCGCTGCTCGGTCCCCTGCTGAGGGCGCTCCAGGTCATTCCCGTCTACCGGGGGAGCTCTGACGCGGGGCGCTCGCTGGAGGAGTCACGGCGCCGGTTCGCCGCCGGGGCGTGCGTGATGTTCTATCCGGAGGGCACCTGCACCCGCGACCCGGACCTCTGGCCGATGGAGGGCAAGACCGGCGCGGCCAGGCTGGCTCTGGAGACCGGCGCGACGGTGATCCCCGTCGCGCACTGGGGGGCCCAGGAGATCCTGCCGTACGGTGCCAGAAGGCCCCACCTGCTGCCACGCAAGACCTTCCGCGTGCTGACCGGGCCACCGGTCGACCTGTCGAAGTACCAGGGACAGCCGCTCCAGGCCGACGTGCTGCGCTCCGCGACCGCCGACATCATGTCTGCGATCACGGCCCAGCTGGCCGAACTCCGCGGGGAGAAGGCGCCCAAGGCGCCGTTCAAGCGACCTTCCGACAACTGACTTCGGCGTACGGTGTTGACATCCTCCCCTCCCCCGAAGGGAGGGGATTCCCACGGTCGCCCGTGAGAGTTCCTGATTCACCGCCGGTCGCCCGCCAGGAGAAATCCCTTGAGGTCCTACACCAGCTCCACAGGCGTTTCACCTCTCCGCCAGCCCGGCGGTGAGGACCTAGCCGGTCACGCTCGTAGTGGCCTGGTTATCGCCACCGCCGGACACGGTACCGAACCGTACGGCATCGCGCCGCGTTTTCTCCCCCGCCCGGAGGCGGAGGTTTCCACGCCCAAGGAGAACCGATGACCAAGGCGGCTGTATTCGGCACGGGTTCGTGGGGAACGACCTTCAGCATGATCCTCGCGGGGGCGGGTACCCGGACGATCCTGTGGGGCCGCAGTGCGGAGGTCGTCGAGGCGATCGACCGGCGGCACGAGAACCCCGTCTACCTGCCGGGCGCGGCGCTGCCCGAGACGCTGCGCGCCACGACCGACCCGGCCGAGGCTCTCGACGGCGCCGACTTCGTGGTGCTCGCGGTGCCCTCCCAGACCCTGAGGGAGAACCTGACCCGCTGGAAACCGGACCTGCCGCCGGAGGCGGTGCTGGTCAGCCTGATGAAGGGCATCGAGCTGGGCACCACCAAGCGGATGAGCGAGGTGATCTGCGAGGTCGCCGGGGTGCCCCAGGAGCGGGTCGCGGTGGTGTCGGGGCCCAACCTGGCCGGGGAGATCGTCCGGGGCCAGCCCGCCGCCACCGTGGTCGCCTGCACCGACGAGCGGGCGATGGAGCGCCTCCAGGAGGCCTGCTACCTGCCGCCCTGGTTCCGCCCCTACACCAACCCCGACGTCGTGGGGGTCGAACTCGGCGGGGCCGTCAAGAACGTGATCGCCCTCGCGGTCGGCATCTCGGCGGGGATGGGGCTGGGCGACAACGTCGGGGCGATGCTGATGACGCGCGGGCTGGCCGAGATCTCCAGGCTGGGCACGGTACTCGGCGCGGACCCGCACACCTTCGCGGGGCTGGCCGGCATGGGCGATCTGGTGGCGACCTGTACCTCCCCATTGTCGCGGAACCGTACTTTCGGGGAGAATCTGGGGCGGGGCATGACCCTGGCCGAGGTCATCGCCGCCACGAAACAGACCGCCGAGGGGGTCAAATCCTGCGAGTCGGTGCTCGAACTGGCCAGAAAGCACGACGTGGAGATGCCGATCACCGAAGTGGTGGTGGCCGTCGTCCATGACGCAATGCCTCCCAGCGAGGCCGCGGTGCTCCTGATGTCGCGGACTCCCAAGCCGGAACGGTACGGCCTGTGAAGACACGGTGTGGCCCATGAACAGACGGATGCGCAGGCGCAGGGGGGAGAACACCCGGTCGGTGCACCTGCCGGCTCCCGAGCCGCCCCCGCAGAGACCCCTCGGCCTTCCCGTGTGGCGCAGCTCCGCCTGGGGTTTCGGCGACTCCGCCGAGTACGCCGAGGTGTTGGAGGGGAAGGGGTCCGGCCACGCCTACGGCCGGATCGACAACCCCACCACCGCCGCGTTCGCCTCGGCGGTGGCCTCTCTGGAGGGGGCCGCGGCGCCCGAGGACGTGGCCGGGCAGGCGTTCGCCTCGGGGATGGCCGCCGTCAACGCCGTCCTGATGACGTTCCTGCGCGCGGGCGCGCACCTCGTGGCACCCACCCCGCTGTACGGCGGGACCCACTCGCTGATCACCAACGTGCTGTCCAGGTTCGGGGTCAGCGTGGACTTCGTCGGCTACGACGACCTGACCAGGGTGCAGGCGGCGATCAGGCCCAACACGAAGATCATCTATGCGGAGACGCTCTCCAACCCGACCATGGCGGTCTCCGACATCCGCGGCCTCTACCGGATCGCCCGCGCCGCGGGGGCGCTGCTGGTGGTCGACTCCACCTTCGCCACCCCGATCGTGTGCCGTCCCCTGGAACACGGCGCCGACCTGGTGATCCACTCCGCGACCACGTATCTCGGCGGCCATGACGACTGCGCCGGGGGCGTCGCGGTGGGCCGTCCCGACCTGATCTCCCAGCTGCGCGAGGTCAGGATCGACACCGGGGGCACACTCTCCCCCGACGACGCCTTCCTGCTCCGCCGGGGGCTCGCGACCCTGCCGCTGCGGGTCCGCCGGATGTGCTCCACCGCGATGGTCTTCGCCGCGGCCGTGGCCAAGCACCCCGCCGTGCGCCGGGTCGACTACCCGGGGCTGCCGGGACACCCCGGACACCAGCTCGCCAGGCACCTGTTCGACTCGGGGCCAGAGGGCACCAGGTACGGCGCCTGTGTGACGATCACTCCGCGCGGTGGCTACGACGCCGGTGTGGCTCTGGCCGACGCCCTCAGGCTCGCCTCGATCGCCCCCTCCGCCGGAGGAATCCACACCAAGGCCGCGCACGTGGCCTCGACCACCCACCGGCGGCTCGGCGAGGCGGCGGGGATCGATGAGGCGGCCGTCCGGTTCTCCATCGGGCTTGAGGACGCGGAAGATCTCATCATGGATGTGACCAAGGCACTCGACTCACTACCCGCATCGAGTAGATAGGCGCGTCTAACAGCCGGATTGCCCCCTAACAGGGGGTAGATTCGGGCATCATGAGTGAGCAGCACGAACCTCTACCGAGGGTCGCCGTCGTCTTCGGCGGTCGCAATTCCGAGCACGCCGTCTCCATTCTCGGAGCGGGAAGCGTGCTGGAGGTCATCGACAGGTCCAAGTACGAGGTGGTCCCGATCGGGATCGCCCAGGACGGCCGGTGGGTGCTCGCCTCCGGGGAGCAGCAGTACGGGATCGAGAGCGGCGAGTTGCCCGCCGTCGACGCGGCGAGCGCGACGCTGGCGCTGACATCCGGTAGTGGCTCGCTGGTGGCGTACGACCCCGGCAGCATTCCCGTCGAGCTCGGCCACGTCGACGTCGTCTTCCCGGTGATGCACGGCCCCTTCGCCGAGGACGGCACCATCCAGGGGCTGCTGGAGATGGCCGGGGTCCGCTATGTCGGCTCCGGGGTGCTGGCCAGCTCCGTCGGCATGGACAAGGCGTACATGAAGATGGTCCTCGCCGCCTCGGGCCTGCCCGTCGGGCCGTATGTCGCGATCCGCGACCGCGACTGGCGGACCGACCGCGGCCGGGTGCTCAAGGAGGTCCAGGAGCTCGGCTGGCCGGTCTTCGTCAAGCCCGCCCGCGCCGGGTCCAGCCAGGGCATCTCCAAGGCCGCCGACCTGGAGGAACTCGAGCGGGCCATCGAGTTCGCCCGCGAGCACGACCCCAAGGTGCTGGTCGAGGCCGCGATCACCGGCCGCGAGATCGAGTGCGCCGTGCTGGAGTCGCCGGGCGACGAGGCGCCCCGCGCCAGCATGCCTGGTGAGGTACTGGTCCACGGAGACCACGAGTTCTTCGACTTCGAGGCCAAGTACATCGGGGATGACATGTCCCTGTCGGTGCCCGCGGACATTCCCGAGGAGACGGCCGAGCAACTGCGGGCGATGGCCGTGCGCGCCTTCGAGGCGCTGGGCTGCGAGGGCCTGTCGCGGGTCGACTTCTTCTACACCACCGACGGGCGGCTGGTCGTCAACGAGATCAACACCATGCCCGGCTTCACCGCGATGTCGGTCGCGCCGCAGCTCTGGGCCGCCACCGGGGTGCCCTATCCGGAGCTGGTCGACCGGCTGATCCAGCTCGCGCTGCGCCGCTCACCCGGTCTGCGGTAGCGCTGCCCTGATCGGTGCCGCGAGATCGACCAGCACGCTCTGCGGGGTGTGCTCCCGCGCGACCGTCACCTCGACGTAGGCCGCCCTGCCGATCGACGTGAACAGCGTCGGTCGGGCCGGGTCGGCGTACCACGCCACTTCGTTGATCTCGGGAACCTGGTCGGTGGGCGACATGGTCACCGGCCGCGGCACCCCGCAGCGCAGGGCGATGCGGCCCTGCCCCCACACGGCGACGTAGGGGGAGGCGGGGGTGGACTCGACCCGGTCCGCGCCGTCGAGCCTCCGCGGGAGCCGCTCGGCGAGCGCCTGGCACGCGGCGGCGGCGGGCCCCTCGGGGACGGGCGGCTCGACCCGGACGGCGCCACCGCATCCCGCCAGGATCAGCAGGGCGCAGGCGCACCCCGCCAGGCGGATGAACCGCAGTGGCATGTCACGTTCCCGACGGTCAGATACGGACTCAGATGTGGACGATGGGACACGTCAGTGTACGCGTGATCCCCTCCACACCCTGAATCTGCGCCACCACGAGCTTTCCCAGCTCATCGACGTTGCGGGCCTCCGCCCGTACTATCACGTCGTAGGGCCCGGTGACGTCCTCGGCCTGGGTGACACCAGAGATGCCGGAGATCTCCGAAGCCACGTTCGCGGCCTTGCCGACCTCGGTCTGAATAAGGATGTAGGCCTGCACCACAACGACCTCCGGGGCGATTGGATCAGTGCCGAAGGGCCACCGTACCCTGTGATGAACGGGAGGTGTGTCATCACAGTCGGAGATCTCGGCGAATTCGGGGTTGTTGCACGTATTGCCGGACGCTTGCCACAGGGAGGGACCGTATTGCTCGGTCCCGGGGACGACGCCGCGGTGGTGAGCGCTCCCGATGGGCGGGTCGTCGTGACGACTGACCTGTTACTTGAGGGTAGGCACTTCCGCCGTGATTGGTCCAGCGGTTACGACATCGGGCGCAAGGCCGCGGCGCAGAATCTCTCGGACGTCGTGGCGATGGGAGCCGACCCCACCGGCCTCGTGGTCGGCCTCGGGCTGCCCGCCGACGCCGCCACCGGCTGGCTGGACGATCTCACGGACGGCTTCCGCGACGAGTGCGACCTCGTCGGCGCCAGCGTGGTGGGCGGCGACATCACCCGCTGCGATCTCGTCGTGATCGCCGTCACCGCCCTCGGCGACCTGGGCGGCCGGGCGCCGGTCACCAGATCGGGGGCCCGGCCCGGTGACGTGGTCGCGGTCGCGGGCCGCCTCGGGTACGCCGCCGCGGGCCTCGCGCTGCTCCGTGCGGGTCTGGCCGGGCCGGTGGAACTGATCGACGCCCACCGCCGCCCGTGCCCTCCCTACCCGCGCGGCCCCGAGGCCGCCGCGCTGGGTGCCACCGCCATGCTCGACGTGAGCGACGGCCTGCTCCAGGATCTCGGCCACGTGGCGGCCGCGGCCGGAACCGCGCTCGTGCTCGACCCGGAGGCGTTCGACGTCCCGCCGGTGATGCGGGAGGCCGCCCGGCTGCTCGGCACGGACCCGCTGGAGTGGGTGCTCTCCGGCGGCGACGACCACGCCCTCGCCGCGACCTTCCCGGACCGGGTACGGCTCCCGGAGGGCTGGAACGTGGTGGGTCATGTCATCGAGGGTGAGGGAGTGCAGGTCAAAGGCCTGCTGCTGGACCGTGGAGGCTGGGACCACTTCCGGGAGTGACCTTTACCACTCGTTGTTACATCTGCGAAAATTGCGACAAACGGTTATTGAACTGGTATGAAGTTGGGCGGTCGAGATTCCCTCCGAGAAAGGGGCGATATGGGCCGCCATGGTGGAAACGGGGAAGCGGCTTCCCCGGATCGGGGGAAACGCCGGCCGGAGCCCGCTCCGGCACCCGGTCACGGGGACGAGCCGATCGGGCGCCGGCTCCGTCCCGAGGAGTCGATGATCACCGAGACCCAGACGGGTTTCCTGGGTTCGGGATGGACGTCGGAGTCCGAGCCGTCCGTCACGTGGCCCGAGGACGAGGAGAGGTCCGGCGGACGGATCAAGACGACCTTGCTGATCGTCGCCGCGGTGGCGGTGGTGCTCGGCGGGACCGTGTTCGGGATCCGGGCGCTGGCCGGCTCCGAGGGTTCCGCCGCCGACTGCCCGCCCGCCGGTTGTGTCACGGCGGCGTCGAACCAGCCGGAACCGCGGCCCGACCCCGTCGGTGGGACCGAGCTCACCGAGGAACCCGTACCGGCCGACGAGCCCGAGGAGACGGGTGACGAGACGGCGGAGGCCACGCCCACCCCGACTCCCACCTCCACCCGCGCGGGAGGCGGGGTCACCTCCATCCCCAAGCCCACCGCGACGAGAAAGGCCACCCGCGCGCCCCGGGCCTCCGACGAGCCGTCGCCCACCGGCGAGCCGGAGCCCACGCCCACCTCCGAACCCCTCATCGTCGGTGACCACCGAACACCCGCCCCCGAGCAGTCCCCGAGCACCACGGCGCCCGCCCCCGTGCCCACCGACACCTTCGAGGCGCCCGTGCCCGCCGCGGGGGGCGCCATGATCATGGTAGGCGCCGCCCTCGTGCGGAGCAGGGTACAGTCGTACACGGTCAAGCTCGTGGTCGCCGCGGACGAGAGCGTCGAGAACCTGAAGGTGAGCGTGCCGGTCAACGGGACGGTCTCCTCGGTGAGCGGAGCCGACTGGGAGCAACTCGACGGCAGCCTGGTGATCGACTCGCCGGAGGGTCTGCAGGCAGGCGAGGAACTCGTCGTCGTCTTCACCGCGAGCGGTGACGCGGAGATTCCGGAGACCTGTCAGAGCGACAGGGGAGAGTGCGCCGTCGTCCGACCCGGCGTCCCGGACTGAGCCGGTGCCGTCGCCCGATCCGGCCGGTGATTCCGGCCGGTGATTCCGGCCCGTGATCCGGTCGCTGGTCCGGTCGGGCCTCGCGCCCGAGCCGGTGCCGTCGCGGCGCTGCGCGGCCGAGGAGTGGCGGGGAGTGGGCAGGGGGCGCTCAGCCG
This sequence comes from Streptosporangium sp. NPDC002607, assembly GCF_053592655.1. Taxonomy (NCBI): domain Bacteria; kingdom Bacillati; phylum Actinomycetota; class Actinomycetes; order Streptosporangiales; family Streptosporangiaceae; genus Streptosporangium; species Streptosporangium sp. NPDC002607. The sequence continues at coordinate 57,861 of NZ_JBSFWD010000036.1, read as the reverse complement.
GTCGGCGCGGGGCTGGTTGGATGGGGGCATGACCGTTCTGGCTCCCCCTCGCGTGCTGACCGTCGCCGGCTCCGACTCCGGAGGCGGTGCGGGCATCCAGGCCGACCTGAAGACCATGCTGGCCCTCGGCGTCCACGGCATGAGCGTGATCGCCGCGGTGACCGCCCAGAACTCGGTGGGCGTGCAGGGCTACTGGGAGCTTCCCCCGGAGGCGGTCCGTGCCCAGCTCGACTCGGTGCTCGGTGACATCGGTGCCCAGGCGGTCAAGACCGGCATGCTCGCCTCGCCCGTACTGGTGGAAACGGTCGCCGAGGTGCTGGCAGGGCTGGACGTGCCCGTCGTGGTCGATCCGGTGGGAGTCTCCAAGCACGGTGACACGCTCCTCGCCCCCGAGGCGGTGGAGACGGTCAGGTCGAGCCTGCTGCGCACGGCCACGGTGGTCACCCCCAACCTGTGGGAGGTTCTCCAGCTCACCGGAGTGAAGGTCACCGACGAGGCCGACCTGCGCCGGGCCGCCGACGCGGTCCTGGCGCTCGGGCCCGAGTGGGCGCTCATCAAGGGCGGCCACCTACCTGGGGCTCCTGTCGATCTGCTGACCGACGGCACGCGGGAGTTCCGCTTCACCGCGGAGCGCCACGACAACCGGCACACCCACGGCACGGGCTGCACCCTGGCCTCCGCGATAGCCTCCCACCTGGCCCTCGGCGAGGACGTCCCCGCCGCCGTGGAGAAGGCGAAGGCGTACGTCACCGGCGCGATCGAGCACGGCTTCCCGCTGGGGGCCGGCATCGGCCCGGTGGACCACGCCTGGCGCCTGCGCTCCCGCTGAACACGGAGGACCCGCTCCGAGCCGTCCTTGGCGGAGCCCGCCAAGGACGGCTCGGAGCCCGTCGGGAACGGCGAAGCCCGCCGCCCCGTCGAGGGGACGGCGGGCTTCGCGGAAGTCCGACTAGCGGGTGACCTTGCCGGCCTTGATGCAGGAGGTGCAAACGTTCAGCCGCTTCGGCGTGCCGTTCACCACTGCGCGCACGGGCTGGATGTTCGGGTTCCAGCGGCGGCGGGTGCGGCGGTGCGAGTGGGAGACGTTGTTGCCGAAGGTCGGCTTCTTAGCGCAAACGTCGCAGACGGAAGCCACGGTTCGCTCCTTAGATCAGTCGAGAGGCTCGATCCGCCGCACTGGCGGGCGGTCATCGGGCATGCCGGGACGACCGGCTGGCCACACGAGGATACCCGATGTTCGGCCCTACAGGCGAACGTGAGCCGCCGTGAACGGTCGAACGGGGATAATCTCCGGAGGCAACCGTAGCGCATCCCGGGAGGCGCCATGGCGGGTCGCGTCCGGCGGGCGACGATCAGCCGGTGAGATCGGGGCCGGCCGGGCCGTGCGGACGGGGAAGCCACCGGTGACGGCATGCCGGTCGTGGCGCCGGGACCTGCCCGGGAGATCGATGAGGGCGCCCGGCGGGCGCGAGCAGGAGCAGGAGGGCAGGAATGCTGCAGGTTCTCGACCCGCCCTCGGTGCGGAGGTGGTCGCGGCTGGCCGCGGAGACGCTGGGGAAGGCACGCGAGGAGATCGACGCGCTCAACGTCTTCCCGGTGCCCGACGGCGACACCGGCACCAACCTGCACCTGACCATGCTCTCCGCGGCCGAGGCACTCGACGGGCTGCCCGCGGACGCGGGGACGGCGGCCACCTGGCAGGCGCTCGCGCAGGGAGCGCTGCTCGGCGCGCGGGGCAACTCCGGGGTGATCGTCAGCCAGGCGCTGCGCGGCCTCGCCGAGGTGTTCAGGGAGGCCGAGGGGCGCGGCACGGACCTCTGCCGTGGCCTGGTCAGGGCCGCCGAGCTGGCCCGTGCCGCGGTGGCCAGGCCGGTCGAGGGCACGATCCTGAGCGTCCTGACCGCGGTGGCCGCGGCGGTGCGCGACGGCAGGGGAGATCTCGTCTCGATCGCGAGAAGGGCGGCCGAGGAGGCGCGCTCCGCGCTCCGCCGTACCCCCGGGCAGCTCGGCGTGCTGGCCCGCAACGGGGTGGTCGACGCGGGCGGCGCGGGGTGGACGATCATTCTGGAGAGCCTCGCCGCGATCGTCACCGACTCCTACACCGAGCGGGTGGACATCCCCGCCCCGGCCCACCGGATCGGCGCGGAGGTCGCGGAGGAGAGCGCGGACGGGCCCGGCTACGAGGTCATGTATCTCCTGGAGGCCGGGGCGGCACAGGTCGCGGCGCTCCGCGCGGAACTCGACGCGCTCGGCGAGTCGCTGGTGATCGTGGGTGGGGACGACCTGTGGAACGTGCACGTCCACGTGGACGACGCGGGCGCGGCGATCGAGGCGGCGGTCCGGCTGGGGCGGCCCCACCGGATCAGGGTGACGTATCTGGTCGGCTCGGGCAGGACCCACCCGGCCGCGCGGGGCAGGGGAGTGGTGGCCGTGGCGGCGGGACCCGCGCTGGCCACGCTGTTCGAGGAGTCGGGGGCCGTGGTCGTCCGCCGCGAGCCGGGCTCCAGCCCGCCGCTGGCGGCGGTGCTCGCCGCCATTCGCGAGGCCGGCTCGGAGGTCGTGGTCCTGCCCAACGACAGCGGGACGCGTGAGGTCGCCGCCGCCGCCGCGGAGATGGCCAGGGAGGAGGGCCTGGTGGTCGGCGTACTCCCGACCAGGGCCTCGGTGCAGGGCCTGTCGGCGCTGGCCGTGCACGATCCGCTGCGCCGCTTCGACGACGACGTGGTGGCCATGACCGAGGCCGCCGCGCACACCCGCCACGGGCACGTCTGGGTGGCCGACCGCGAGGTCATGACGAGCGCGGGCCTGGCCGGGCCCGGTGACGTCCTGGGAGTGGTCGACGGGGACGCCGCGCTGATCGGCAGGGATCTCGAGGCCACCGCCCTGGAGGTCGTGGGCCGCATGGTGTCCTCCAGCAGCGAGTTGGTGACCGTTCTGGAGGGCGTCAACGCCCCCGAGGGGCTCGCGCGCGCGGTGCTGGACCATCTGGCCGAGACCAGGCCGGACATCGAGGTGGTTCTGTACGAGGGAGGCCAGGGCGGCTACCCGCTGCTCATCGGCGTCGAATGAGGCCGGTGTCGAATGAGGGCGTCGCGAGGCCCGGCGTCAGGCGCGCCTGCCGGTGACGTTCGCGGGCGACGCGGGTGAACCGTTCCGTGGGCCGGGCGGTTTCTGTCTCCCGCACACGGTAGAAAGCTGTGGTGACGAGCTTCGACGAGCCGCTGGCGAAGGCACTGGACCCCAAAACCGCCAGGTTGCTGGAGAGCGTTCTCGACCTGCGCACCGTCGGCGACCTGCTGCGGCACTACCCGCGGCGCTACGCCGAGCGGGGTGAGCTGACCGACCTCGACGACCTGCGGGTCGACGAGCACGTCACGGTGGTGGGCGAGGTCACCAGGGCGATGCGCAGGCCGATGCGGAACAAGGGCGGCACCTGGCTGGAGGTCGAGGTCGTCGACGCCCGCCGCAGCAAGATCTACCTGTCGTTCTTCGGGAAGGCGTCCCACATCGCGGAGACGCGGCTGCGGCCGGGCAGGCGCGGCATGTTCGCCGGGAAGGTCGGCGCCTTCGGCCAGGGCGAGAAGCGCAAGTGGCAGCTCTCCCACCCCGAGTTCGAGATGATCGAGGAGAACGAGACGGGGGCCGAGGAGTTCGCCGCCGCGCTCGTGCCGATCTACCCGGCGGGCAAGGACGTGACGCCCTGGGCCATCCGCAGGGCGCTGGGCGTCGTCCTCGACACGATGGGCGAGCTCGACGACCCGCTTCCCGAGGAGCTGCGCGCCCGGCACCGGCTCCCCGGTCTGTCGGACGCGCTGCTGACCGTCCACCGGCCGCGCGACCACGCCGACGTGGCCAGGGCGCGCAAGCGGCTCAGGTTCGACGAGGCGTTCCTGCTCCAGGCGGTGCTGCTGCAGCGCCGGATGGCCGCGGCCTCCTGGCCCGCCACCCCCAGGCCCGCGATCTCCGACGGGCTGCTCGCCGACTTCGACAAGCGGCTGCCGTTCGAGCTGACCGAGGGGCAGCGTGAGGTGGGCGAGGAGGTCGCGGCCGATCTGGCCATGGCCCACCCCATGCACCGGCTGCTCCAGGGCGAGGTCGGGGCGGGCAAGACCGTCGTCGCGCTGCGGGCGATGCTCCAGGTGGTCGACGCCGGGGGGCAGGCCGTGCTGCTGGCGCCCACCGAGGTGCTCGCCCAGCAGCACCACCGGTCGATCTCGGCCATGCTCGGCGACCTGGCCACCGGCGGCATGTTCGGCGGCACCGCGGTCGCCCTGCTGACCGGCTCGCTGGGCGCCGCGGCCCGCCGCTCGGCCATGCTCGACGCGGCCTCGGGCGCGGCGGGCATCGTCGTCGGCACCCACGCGGTCCTGCAGGAGCGGGTCCAGTTCGCCGATCTCGGCCTGGTCGTGGTCGACGAGCAGCACAGGTTCGGCGTCGAGCAGCGCGACGCGCTCCGCGAGAAGGCCGGGGGCGGTCGCCCGCACGTGCTCGTCATGACCGCCACCCCCATCCCCCGCACGGTCGCCATGACGGTCTTCGGTGATCTCACGGTCTCCACGCTCTCCCAGCTGCCCTCCGGGCGTGCCCCGATCACCACGCACGTGGTTCCCGCCGCGGAGAAGCCGCACTTCCTCGACCGAGCCTGGACCCGGCTGCGCGAGGAGATCGGGCTGGGTCGCCAGGCCTACATCGTGTGCCCGCGCATCGGCGACCTGGAGGGCGACGAGGGCGACATGTCGAAGGCCGACGACGAGCGCAGGCCGCCGCTGGCGGTGCTCGACGTGGCCGAGACGCTCTCGCGGGGGCCGCTGCTGGGGCTCCGCACGGAGGTGCTCCACGGCAAGCTCCCTCCCGAGGAGAAGGACGCGGTGATGAAGGCGTTCACCAGGGGAGAGATCGACGTGCTGGTGGCGACCACGGTCATCGAGGTCGGCGTCGACGTCCCCAACTCCTCGGTCATGGTCATCATGGACGCGGACAGGTTCGGCGTCTCGCAGCTCCACCAGCTCCGCGGCCGGGTCGGCCGCGGCGGGCTGCCCGGTCTCTGCCTGCTGGTGACCGACTCCCCCGGCGGCACGCCCGCCAGGGCGCGGCTCGACGCCGTGGCGGCCACCCTGGACGGCTTTGAGCTGTCCCGTGTCGACCTGGAACAGCGCAGGGAGGGTGATGTGCTCGGGGTGGCCCAGTCGGGGCGCAGGTCGTCGCTGAAGATGCTCAGGCTCCTCCGCGACGAGGACGTCATCCACGCCGCGCGCCTGGACGCCGAGGCGATGCTGGAGGCCGACCCCGAGTTGGCGGGGCACCCCGTGCTCCGCGCGGAGATCGACAGGCTCCTGGCGGACGAGCGCGCCGAGTACCTGGAGAAGACCTGACGACCGGCGGAGGCGATGCCCGGCGGGGCGGTGGACACCGCGGGGTTTCGCGGCTGTAGCCGGCGGACGCTCTGTGCCCAACTGCGGGGACGGCCTCCCCCCGAATGCCGTCCCCGCCTGGGCCCACTCCCGGGTCAGGTGCCGAGAGCACCGGCGTGCGGAAGGGCTCACGATCACGCCGGTCGGCCTCCCCCTGGGTCACTTGGAGGCCGCAGGAATCATCATGCAAGGGACCGGCACCTGACGGAACGACCCTTACGCTTTCGTCGCCACTCCTTGCCCACTCTTGACCTAGATCACCTACCAGGACCCTTTTGACCTGCGGTTATGTGATGCGTCGCGACACGCCGTGCTGCGCCCGGCGCACCTGGGAGCCTCCGGGGACCGGCGTCGGAACCGGTGCCGGGGACGGGTGCGGGCGGTGGCCGACGGCACCGGGCGGCGGCACTGAGAGGATGGCCGGGTGAGCCGAGTCATCGCGGGAAGCGCAGGGGGACGGCGGCTGGCAGTGCCGCCGGGGCGGGGGACCCGCCCCACGAGCGACAGGGCCAGGGAGGGGATCTTCTCCACGGTGGGGTCGCTGATCGGCCCGCTGGAGGGGTGCCGGGTGCTCGATCTCTACGCGGGCTCGGGCGCGCTCGGGCTTGAGGCGCTCTCCCGGGGGGCCGCCCGGGTGCTTCTCGTGGAGTCGGACGCCAGGGCGATCCGGACGATCAGGCAGAACGTCACCTCGCTGGGGCTGCCCGGGGCCGAGGTCGCCGCCGACAGGGTTGAGCGGCTGCTGGCCAGGGGTGTCGGGGACACCGGGGAGCCGTACGACCTCGTCCTCGCCGACCCGCCGTACGCGCTGGGCGACGAGGAGGTGGGGACGGTGCTCGAACTGCTGCGCGACCGAGGCTGGCTGGCCGAGGACGCGCTCGTCGCGGTGGAACGGGAGAGCCGGGGAAGGGACCTTCGCTGGCCCGCGGGGTACGAAGAGGAGAGGGTCCGTCGTTACGGCGAAGCGTCCGTTTGGTACGGTCGCGCCGCCGGGAATCCTTAAGAGCAGGGAGTCCACCTTGCGTCGCGTTGTCTGTCCGGGATCCTTCGATCCCGTCACGAACGGTCATCTGGACATCATCGGCCGGGCTTCCCGGCAGTACGACGAGGTCGTCGTAGCCGTACTGATCAACATCGAGAAGAAGAGCCTCTTCACGGTGGACGAGCGTATCCAGACTCTCCAGACGGTCACCAAGGAGTACGGGAACGTCCGCGTGGACAAGTTCCACGGCCTCCTGGTCGACTACTGCAGACAGCAGGAGATCCCCGCCATCGTGAAGGGCCTGCGCGCGATCAGCGACTTCGACTACGAGCTCCAGATGGCGCAGCTCAACTACCGGATGTCAGGGGTGGAGACCCTGTTCATGGCCACCGGGCCCGAGGTCTCCTTCCTGTCTTCCAGCCGCATCAAGGAGATCGTCAAGTATGGTGGGAGTGTGGCCGGGCTGGTTCCCGATCTTGTCCAGGAACTCCTGGTAGAACGGCTCAGGGGCTAGGCCCTGCTATTCTCTTGTTTCGGCCTTGCACGATGGCGATGATGCGCCATGCCTAACGAGAGCGAAATGACTCATCCCAACCTTGACCCCCGAGCCCCATGGGTGATCTCTACCCATGACCTGGGGCGACGACCAGGGTCGATGCGGCGGATGGACCTCGTTCTCCCGGCACCGGCGGACATCGGCGTCGACATGATCGGCGTTCCCAAGGACGCCGAAGTCGAGCTGGACATCCGGCTTGAGGCGGTCATGGAGGGTGTGCTCGTCACGGGCACTGCGCAAGCCCCGCTGCGGGGGGAGTGCGCACGCTGCCTGGAGCCGGTCATCTCGCAAGCCGAGGTGGGCTTCCAGGAGCTGTTCTTCTACTCGGCAGAGGATGCTGCCGAGGGTGACTCGCTTCTCGACGGTGAACTTCTCGACCTCGAACCCGCGTTTCGCGACGCGGTGGTGCTCACACTGCCGTTGAGCCCGGTCTGCAGTGAGGACTGCGCCGGACTCTGCGTGGAGTGCGGGGTCAGGCTGGCAGACGCCGAGCCTGATCACGGCCACGAGGTGATCGACGCCCGCTGGGCGAAGCTGCAGGGTCTGATTCCGGAACATAACAACGATCAGGAGAGCTGACGTGGCTGTCCCCAAGCGCAAGATGTCGCGGAGCAACACTCGCTCCCGCAGGTCGCAGTGGAAGGCCGCCGCGGTTTCGCTCGTGAGCTGCCCCCAGTGCCGCTCGCCGAAGCGTCCGCACGTGGCGTGCCCGACCTGCGGCACCTACAACCGCCGTCAGGTGATCGAGCCCTCCGCCTGATCGCAGTCTGACAGACGGATGCCGGCCGGGCTCCCGGCCCGGTCGGCGTCACCGTCCGCCCACCCTGCGATGGCGGTCCGCCCGCGGTTGTGGTGGACGCCGGGGTTCGCGGTAGAACGCGTGCCCTCCCGGCGCCCACCACATCTTCGGGCATCTCTCGTTTCTTCGCCATCGCGCATTCGATGAGAGAGCGTGCGAGGAGAAGCCGTGGGTACGAGTGTCAAACCGGTCGCCGTCGAGTTCGTCAGGGACGAGCTTGAGCGCCTTCTGTCGGTGCGTCTGGACGTCGCCATCCTGGAGCGTGCGCTGACGCACCGCTCCTACGCGTACGAGAACGGCGGCCTGCCGACCAACGAGCGCCTGGAGTTCCTGGGCGACTCGGTGCTGGGCCTGGTCGTCACCGACACCCTCTACCGCAACCACCCCGACCTGCCCGAGGGGCAGCTGGCCAAGCTCAGGGCCGCGGTGGTGAACATGCGCGCCCTCGCCGACGTGGCCCGCTCGCTGGGCCTGGGCCGCTTCCTGCGGCTCGGCCGGGGTGAGGAGGGCACCGGGGGGCGCGACAAGTCCTCGATCCTCGCGGACACCCTTGAGGCGCTCATCGGCGCGATCTACGTGAACAGGGGTCTGGACGAGGCGTTCCGCGTCGTCCACCTGCTCTTCGACCCCCTCATCACCCGCTCCGCCTCGCTCGGCGCCGGGCTCGACTGGAAGACCTCCCTGCAGGAGCTCACCGCGTCCGAGTCGCTCGGCGTGCCCGAATACCATGTCGAGGAGAGCGGCCCCGACCACGCCAAGTCCTTCACCGCGGTCGTTCGCGTCGGCGGAGAGGGGTACGGTTCGGGATCCGGCCGCTCGAAGAAGGAAGCCGAGCAGCAGGCCGCAGAGGCGGCCTGGAACAGGATCCGCCAGGACCGCGACAGACGCGAAGCCGGCTGACCCGTCGACCAAGGAGGGGTGCATGCCCGAACTGCCCGAGGTCGAGGTGGTACGCCGTGGCCTGGAGCGGTGGGTTTCCGGCAGGGTCGTCGCCCACGCCGAGGTGCTCCACCCGAGGGCGATCAGACGGCACCTTCCCGGAGCGGAGGAGTTCTCCACCCGGTTGAAGGGCCGCACCGTCGGTGCGGCGGAGCGCAGGGGTAAGTACCTCTGGCTGCCGCTGGACGGCCCCGACGCCATCCTGGCGCACCTCGGGATGAGCGGCCAGCTGCTGGTCGTGGAGCCGGACACGGCGCCGGAGAAGCACCTGCGCGTCCGGATCGGCTTCACCGACGGTGGCCCGGAGCTGCGCTTCGTCGACCAGCGGACCTTCGGCCACGTGCTGGTGACCGCCATGATCCGGGCCGGCGGCCGGACGGTGCCCGAGCCGATCGCGCACATCGCGGCCGACCCGTTCGAGGGGCATTTCGACGACGAGGCCTTCGCCCGCCGGCTGCGTGCCCGGCAGACCGAGGTCAAGCGCGCGCTGCTGGACCAGTCGCTGATCAGCGGTGTCGGCAACATCTACGCCGACGAGGCTCTCTGGCGGGCCAGGCTGCACGGTGCCCGGCCCACCGGAGCGCTGACCAAGCCGAAGATCGCCGAGTTGCTGGGCGCCGCCAGGGAGGTGATGTCCGCCGCACTGGCCGAGGGCGGCACATCTTTCGACAGTCTTTACGTGAATGTCAATGGTGAGAGCGGTTACTTCGACCGTTCCCTCGCGGTCTACGGCAGGCGCGACGAGCCCTGCCCGCGGTGCGGTGCCCCGATCGTTCGCGAGTCGTTCATGAACCGTTCCTCCTACAGCTGCCCTCGCTGCCAGCTCAGGCCGAGGAGGGCCGGGGCGTGACGGACGTGCGACTGACCGCCTGGGTCAGGGGTCATGTGCAGGGTGTGGGTTTTCGCTGGTGGACGCGGTCCAGGGCGCTGGAGCTCGGCCTGGTCGGCTGGGCGCGCAACACGGCCGACGGCCGGGTCGAGGTGGTCGCGCAGGGGCCCGAGAAGTCGTGCGCGATGCTGCTTGAGCTGCTCAGGGGCGGTGAGACGCCCGGCAGGGTGGACGGGGTCGTCGAACGTTGGAGCGAGGCCAAAGGCGGTCTCGAGGGTTTTGTCGAGCGCTGACCACTTTCCTAAACCGCCCAAAATACGGTATAGTTGACTGTCGAGAGTGCCTACTGGTGCATCCATTCGGAGCGTTCAGCTTGACCGCCTCCCTCACCGGTGCGACTCTTGACAAAGAACCACGCGCACCCCTCCCGCGGCAAAGAAGTGCGCGAACCAGTCTGGTCACTCAGCGTGGAGGACCCTTTACTATGGCGAAGGCTCTACTAGGCCACGTCGGCGGTCCCGACCCTCGTATGGTCTCGGAAATGCGTCGTCTCCAGCAGCGCATCCGTGATCTCGAGGGAGAGCTCACCCGGCTCCAGGCCCAGAACGACGAACTCGCGGCAAGTGCCCGCGACGAGGAGTTCAACCGTCTGCAGGATCGCGAGCCGGCTCTCACCTAACGGGGTCGGGGCGGAAACACACTGTCCGGGGACGCCTCACCGGGGCGTCCCTTGTCATATATGTTATTTACGTCATATATGTCCTATCTGTCATATATGTCGTGCGAGGAAGGCCAGCTGCTCGGGTAACACCCTGCGGCGATAGGCCGTGTCCTGGCATCCTTCGCTGATCCCTCCCTCGGCGGTGGCACCCAGTGCCTTCAGGGCCTTCAGCATGGTCTGGGTCTGCCGTGCCCACGCGTCGCGCTCCCCACACCCCAGCCAGACCGGGATGTTCACGAGTTCGCGCAGCGGCGCCTGCGCCGCGCTCACCGCCGGCGACGCCGCGACGACCGCCCCCACCTGTGCGGGGCCCAGCTCCGCGGCCAGCCTCAGCGCCCCCGCGCCGCCCGCCGACCAGCCCATCAGCCCGATCTTCGCGGTGTCCATCCCGTTCATGCTCAGGTAGGGCAGCAGGGTGCCCGGGATGTCGGCGGAGGGCCAGTCGTCGATGGAGGCCAGCGCGAAGCGCCCGCCCCCGGCGGCCAGGTAGCGGTCGATCGCGTAGACGTCGAACGGCGTGCGCGCGTCACCCGCGGCCCCGTGAAGCATGATCACCACAGGCAGCCCGTCCGTCGCCCCCGGAGGCATCCCGACGATGACCCGGCGCCGGTCGACCTGGCTGCGCTGGAGCGTTCCAGGAGACGTCACCGGGGGCGCGGGGACCGCGCCGCAGACGATCTGGGCGTACGCCCCCCTGATGCCGTCCGGACCGGCCGCCAGCGCGGCGCCGCCGAGGCCCAGCGCGGTCAGCCCGCCGCCCACCAGGAAGGCGCGCCGCCCGAGATGACCCCTGCCGCTCGATGGGCGTGACGGAGCTCCGTCAGCACCGCGTTCCGCGTTCATGCAGGGCACCATAGGCGGTGTGCGGGCGGGTGCGGGTGAAGAACGGTAGTCTTCCCGCGTTGGCGAAGCCGTGGGGTGACAGGGAAGACGCGTTCATCGGCGCCCGGGGCACGGCGCGTGATACGCGGGCCGGCGCGGCCACACCGTGAATGGGGGGCTCTCTTTTGTATCTCAAGACCCTTACCCTGCGCGGTTTCAAGTCCTTCGCCTCGGCCACCACGCTCCGCTTCGAGCCGGGCATCACCGCGGTCGTCGGCCCCAACGGATCCGGCAAGTCCAACGTGGTCGACGCCCTGGCCTGGGTCATGGGGGAGCACAGCGCCAAATCGTTGCGCGGCGGCAAGATGGAGGACGTCATCTTCGCCGGCACCTCCTCGCGGGCACCGCTGGGCCGCGCCGAGGTCACGCTGACCATCGACAACACCGACGGCATGCTCCCGATCGACTACACCGAGGTGACGATCAGCCGCCTGATGTTCAGGGCCGGCCAGAGCGAGTACGCCATCAACGGCGACACCTGCCGCCTGCTCGACATCCAGGAGCTGCTGTCCGACTCCGGCATCGGCCGCGAGATGCACGTCATCGTCGGCCAGGGCCAGCTCGACCAGGTGCTGCACGCGGGACCCGAGGAGCGCCGGGCGTTCATCGAGGAGGCCGCGGGCGTCCTGAAGCACCGCAAGCGCAAGGAGAAGGCGCTGCGGAAGCTCGACGCGATGCAGGCCAACATGACCCGGGTACAGGATCTCACCACCGAGCTGCGCCGCCAGCTCAAACCGCTGGGCCGCCAGGCCGAGATCGCCCGCAAGGCCGCCGTCATCCAGGCGGACCTCCGCGACGCCAGGCTCCGGCTGCTCGCCGACGACGTGCTCACCCTGCGGACCACCCTGGAACGGGAGATGGCCGACGAGGCGGCGGTCCTCGCCCGCCGCACCGCTGTGGAGACCGAGCTGGAGCAGGGCCAGGCCGCCGAGGCCGAGCTGGAGGCCGCCGAGGCCGAGGCCCAGCCGCGGCTGACCGCCGCGCAGGAGACGTTCTTCCGGCTCTCCTCCCTCCGCGAGCGCCTCAGGGGCCTGGCGGGACTCGCCGCCGAGCGGCACCGGCACGCCACCGACACCGCGGTGGAGCGGCGGGGGCGCGACCCGGAGGACTTGGAACGTGAGGCGGAGGAGGTCCGCGAGCAGGAGCGGGTCCTGGTCGAGCTGCTCGAGGGGGAGCGGGAGTCGCTCGCGGAAACCGTGGCCAGGCGCACCGAGACCGAGGCCGCACTCGCCGCGGAGGAGCGGCGGCTGGCCGCGGAGGCCAGGGCCGCCGCCGACCGGCGCGAGGGCCTGGCCAGGCTCAGGGGGCAGGTCGGGGCGGCGCGCAGCCGGGCGGGGGCCGCCGAGGAGGAGATCGGCCGGTTGCGGCGCTCGCTGGAGGAGGCCGAACAGCGCGCCGAGGAGGCCCGCGCCGAGCACGACAGCCAGGAACTGGCCGAACCGGCCGCCGATCCGGCCCTCGCCGAGGAGCTGGAGATCGCCCTGGAGACGGTCGAGCAGGCCAGGGAGTCCGTCGAGTCGGCCAGGGCCGGGGTCGAGGAGGCCAAGGCGGCCGTCGCGGGCCCGAACGCCGCGCTCGGCGCCGCCCGGGCCGCCCTCGCCGCGGCACGCAAGGCCGACCAGCAGGCGCAGCGCCAGGTGGCCGCGCTGGAGGCCAGGTTCGAGGCGCTGGAGATGGGCCTGGCCGGTGGTGCCGACGGTGGCGCCGCGCTGCTCGCCGCCGACCTGGCCGGGGTGCTCGGGCCGGTGGCGACCATGCTGTCGGTGCGGCCCGGTGCCGAGGTGGCCGTCGCCGCCGTGCTCGGGGCCGCCGCCGAGGCCGTCGCCGTCGAGTCGCTGCAGAGCGCGGCCGACGCCATCGAGTTCCTCCGGGGCCGCGACGGCGGCCAGGCCGGCCTCGTCATCGCCGCCGGTGAAGCGGCGGTCCCGCCGGGCCAGGTGCCGCAGGCGGGCGCGGAGTGGGCGATCGACCTGGTCACGGTCTCCACCGAGCTGCGGGCCGCCACCACCCACCTGCTAGCGGGCGTGCTGGTCGTGGACGATCTCGCGACCGCGAGGAAGACGGTCGAGCAGTATCCCGGGCTGCGGGCCGTCACCCGCTCCGGCGACCTCCTGGGTGCCCACGCCGCCGCCGGCGGCGGTTCGGCGGGCGCCACCTCCGCCATTCAGATGCGGGCCGCGCTCGACGAGGCGACCGCCGACCTGGCCGAGGCCAGGGTCGCCGCCGAGCTTGCGGCGACGGAGCTGGAGGAGACCGCGGAGGCCGAGGGAGAGGCGCAGCTCGCGGTCGAGACCGCCCAGGCGCGGGTCGCCGAGGCACAGACGGGAGTGCAGAACAGGCAGGCCGGGGTCAACGCGGCGCAGGCCGCCCTGGACCGGGTCAGGGCGAGGCAACGCGACGCGGACCAGAAGGTCGCCGCGGTGGCCAGGCGGCTCGCCCAGCTGGACGCCGCCGCCAGGGCGGCCCGCGACGAGTGCGAGCGCCTGGCCGCGGGCGTACGGGCCGCCGAGGAGGCGCGGGACCGCGACGCGGCCGGTCTCGCCGAGCTGGAGGAGCGGCTCGCCGCGGCCGTGGGTGCCGAGGAGCGACAGAGCGAGCCCAGCACCGACCTGCGTGACGAACTCGCCGAGATCTGCGCGACGGCCAGGCAGGACGAGATGGAGGCCCGTCTCACGGTGCGGACGGCGGAGGAGCGGGTCAGGGGCATCGACGGCAGGGCGGAGGAGCTGACGCGCGCCGCGGAGCGTGAGCGCGAGGAGAGGTCCAGGGCGGCCGAGCGCAGGGAGCGGCGGCGCGAGCAGGCTCGGACGGCCCAGGCGGTCGTCAGGGGCGCGGAACTGGCGCTGCGCACGCTGGAGACCTCCCTGGCCGCCGCCGCGGGAGAGCGCGACGAGGCGGAGCGGGCCCGCGGGCAGATCGACGCCTCGCTCAAGGCGGTCAGGATCCGGGTCCGTGAGCTCACCGGTGAGCTGGACAAGCTGGTCAACCGGGCACACGGCAGCGAGGTGGCCCGCACCGAGCAGCGGCTCCGCCTGGAGCAGCTCCAGGAGCGGGCGGTGGAGGAGTACGGCGTCGAGGCGGACACCCTCATCGCCGAGTACGGCCCCGGCGAGCCGGTTCCGACGGCGGACGGCGAGCCCGTCCCCTACGACCGCGAGGAGCAGCTCAAACGGGCCAGGGTGGCCGACCGGCAGATGGCCCAGCTCGGCAAGGTCAACCCGCTCGCGCTCGAGGAGTTCGCGGCCCTTGAGGAGCGGCACTCGTTTCTCACCTCGCAGCTGGAAGACCTCAAGAAGACCCGCCGCGACCTGCTGCTCGTGGTCAAGGAGGTCGACGAGCGGGTCGAGCAGGTCTTCGGCGCCGCCTTCGCGGACGTGGCCCGCGAGTTCGAGACGATCTTCACGCGAGTGTTCCCCGGCGGTGAGGGCAGGCTGCTGCTCACCGACCCGGAGGACATGCTGACCACCGGTGTCGAGGTCGAGGCCCGGCCGCCGGGCAAGAAGGTCAAGCGGCTGTCGCTGCTGTCCGGTGGCGAGCGGTCGCTGACCGCGGTGGCGTTCCTCGTGTCCATCTTCAAGGCGCGGCCCTCGCCGTTCTACGTGATGGACGAGGTCGAGGCCGCGCTGGACGACACCAACACCCAGCGCCTGCTCACCCTCTTCGAGGAGCTCAGGCAGACCTCGCAGATCATCATCATCACCCACCAGAAGCGCACCATGGAGATCGCCGACGCGCTGTACGGCGTGTCGATGCGTGGGGACGGCGTCACCCAGGTCATCAGCCAGCGTCTGAGGGAGAGCGAGTCCGCCTGAATCCTCCGGGTTTCCGGAGGGGCCGTGCGGTGGTCCGGGGCCGCCCTCGGGATGAAGCGGTGGGAGGTCGTGAGCCTGCCCGGGTTTCCGGGGGTGGTCCCGGAGGGCCGGGGCGGTGCGGGGCCGGGAGGTCGTGAGCCCGTTCCGGTGCTCGGAGGCGGTCAGGGGCCGCGGGTCCGTCCGGGTTTTCGCGGACGGTCCAGGGCGGGCCGCGCGATGAGGTGGTGACCGACGGTGAGGAACCGCGAACCCGTCCGGACCCCTTGAGGTCGGAGCATCCCGGGGCGTCTGGAAAACTGTGGTCTTGTGGAAGCCTATCTCGGCATAATCGCGATCATCGTCGTCGTCGCCCTGCTGGCGGTCGGCGGCATGCTCCTGCTGTTCAGGAGGGGGGGCACCAGCGCGCCGCCGCGGGTCGAGGCGCCCGAGGCGCCGCCGGCCCCCGAGGAGACGCGGGCCCCCGGCAGGGGCGCGGTCATGGACGACGAGGCGACGACCACCGTGCCGCCGCCGGCCAGGCCGGTCGAGCCCGAGGCCGCCGTCATCCCGGAGATCGAGATCCCGCCGCCGTCCGCCGGCCGGATGGTGCGGCTCCGCGCCCGGCTGGCCCGGTCGCAGAGCACCCTGGGCAAGGGGCTCCTGGAGCTGCTCTCCCGTGACCGTCTCGACGACGACGCCTGGGACGAGATCGAGGAGACCCTGATCACCGCGGACGTCGGTGTGGCGCCGACCCGGGCGATGGTCGACGAGCTGCGTACCCGGGTGAAGGTGCTGGGCAGCCGGACGCCCGAGGAGGCGCGCGCCCTGCTCAGGGAGCAGCTGCTCGCCCAGATCGGTACCGACATGGACCGTACGCTGCACGTCAAGCCGCACGGTGAGCGTCCCGCGGTGGTTCTCGTGGTCGGGGTCAACGGCACCGGCAAGACCACCACCACAGGCAAGCTGGCGCGCGTCCTCATCGGCGACGGCGGCAAGGTCGTGCTGGGCGCCGCCGACACCTTCCGCGCCGCCGCCGCCGACCAGCTGCAGACCTGGGGAGACCGGGTCGGAGCCGCGGTGGTACGCGGCCCGGAGGGCGGCGACCCCGCCTCGGTGGCCTTCGACGCCGTCGCCGAGGGCATCGGCGAGAAGGCCGACGTGGTGATCGTCGACACCGCCGGGCGGCTGCACACCAAGACCGGCCTGATGGACGAGCTCGGCAAGGTCAAGCGCGTCATCGAGAAGAAGGCCACCGTCGACGAGGTCCTGCTCGTCCTCGACGCCACCACGGGCCAGAACGGCATGCGCCAGGCCCAGGTGTTCGCCGAGGTGGTCAACATCACCGGCATCGCCCTGACCAAGCTCGACGGCACCGCCAAGGGCGGCATCATCATCTCCGTCCAGCGCGAGCTGGGCGTCCCGGTCAAGCTGGTCGGTCTCGGCGAGGGGCCCGACGACCTCGCCCCGTTCGACCCCGAGGTCTTCGTGGACACGCTCCTCGGGGGGTGAGTCCCGCCGGGCCGGTCGGTCTCATGGGGAGGCCGGCCGGCGTGGTCCGGTTCGATCCCGAGGTCTTCGTGGACACGCTCCTCAGCGGGTGAGGCCGGCCCGAGCCCCGCCGCGCCCGCCCTCAGCGCGGGGCGTGGGACCGGGTGCCGATGGGGACGACCAGCGGGGTGCCGGCCACCGGGTCCTCGATGACCTTGGCGTCCAGCTCGAAGACCTCCGCCAGCAGGGCCTCGGTGAGCACCTCGGACGGGGGACCGGCGGCGACGACCCTGCCGTCCCGCATGGCCACCAGGCGGTCGGCGTAGCGGGCGGCGAGATTCAGGTCGTGCAGGACCATCACCACGGTGCGGCCCAGCTCGCCGTGGAGCCTGCGTACCAGTTCCAGCACCTCGATCTGGTGGGCGAGGTCGAGGAAGGTCGTCGGCTCGTCGAGCAGCAGCAGGTCGGTGCCCTGGGCGAGGGCCATGGAGATCCAGGCCCGCTGCCGCTGCCCGCCTGACAGCTCGTCCAGCGGGCGGTCGCCCAGGTCGAGCAGGCCGGTCATGGCCAGAGCCGCGCCGACCGCGGACTCGTCGTCGGACGACCACTGCCGGTACCAGGTCTGGTGCGGATGCCGTCCCCTGGAGACCAGGTCGGCGACGGTCAGCCCCTCGGGTGCCGAGGGGGACTGGGGCAGCACGCCCAGGATCCTGGCGACCTCCCTGCTGGGCATCCTGTCGATGCGCTTGCCGTCCAGCAGCACCTCGCCGCCGGACGGCTTGAGCAGCCGCCCCATGGCGCGCAGCAGCGTGGACTTGCCGCACCCGTTCGGCCCGATGACGGCGGTCACCGTCCCGGTCTCGATTCCGAGGTCGAGGCCGTCGACGACGACGCGGTCCCCGTACCCCAGCTTGAGGTCAACGGCCTGGAGTCTCACGTACGGGCCTTCCTGCGCACACGGATGAGGAGATAGATCAGGTAGGGGGCGCCGATGACTCCGGTGACCACGCCCACCGGCAGCTCGACGGGGCTGAACGCGGTCCTGGCGACCAGGTCCGCGCCGACGGTGAGGACCGCGCCGGCCAGGGCCGAGACGACCAGCGGGGGCTGTGCCACCCCGGCCAGGCGCAGCGCGATCTGCGGTGCGGCCAGGGCGACGAACGCGATCGGCCCGGCGGAGGCGGTCGCCGCCGCCGCGAGGAGTACGGCCGCGAGGATCATCAGTCCCCTGGTGAGGTTCATCCGCACGCCCAGGCCGGTCACGGTGTCGTCGCCGAAGCGCAGCGCGCCGAGTGAGGCGGTGCCGAGCAACGCCGGTGGGACGAGCACGGCCAGCGCGATCACGACCGGCACCACGTGCTCCCAGCCCCGGCCGTTCAGCGAGCCGCTGATCCAGACCATGGCCCGGCTGCTGTCGTTGACGTCGCCGACGGTCAGCAGCCAGAACTTGAGGTTGGTGCAGATCGCCGAGACGCCGATGCCGACCAGGACCAGCCGGTAGCCGTCCATGCCTTTGCGCCAGGCCAGCAGGTAGACGGTCAGCGCGCCGATCAGGCCGCCGAGCAGGGCCGCCGCGGGGACGCCCGCCTCGGCGAGGACGCCGCTCACGCCGCCCCAGGTGTTTCCCGCCGCCACGATGACCGCGACCACGGTCACGCTGGCGCCGGTGGTGACGCCCAGGATGTCCGGGCTGGCCAGCGGGTTGCGGGCGATGGCCTGGATGATCGCCCCGGACAGGGCGAGCGCCGCGCCGACTCCGGCGCCGGTCAGCGCGCGGGGAAGCCGGAGTTGCATGACGACGAAATGGTCGGGCCCGTCGCCGGTGATGGCGCGGAAGACCTGGGAGAGGCTCATCGGGATGTCGCCGAGGCGCATGCTGAGCGCCATGAGCAGCACCGTTGTGCCCAGCAGCGCCAGTGCGGCGGCGACGGAGCGCGGCCGGAGCAGCCAGGAGGCGGGACCGATGCGCAGCGCTCGCCTGCTCACGAGGTCCGGGGGCGCGGTGGAGGTCACAGCCGCACCGGCCTTCTGCGCCGTACCAGGGCTATGAAGAACGGCGCGCCCGCGAGGGCGAGGACCACACCCACCTCCAGCTCGCCGGGATGGGCCACCACGCGGCCGATGACGTCGGCGAGGAGCAGGGCCGAGGCGCCCGCCAGGCCGGAGTACGGCAGCAGCCAGCGGTGGTCGGGGCCGGAGAGCGGCCGGGTGAGGTGCGGGACGATCAGGCCGACGAAGGCCAGCGCGCCGCAGACCGCCACGGAGGCGCCGCTGAGCAGGGTGATGGCGATGATGCCGACGGCGCGAGTCAGGGCGATGTTCTGGCCGAGCGCGCGGGCGACGTCCTCGCCCAGGGAGAGCGCGTTGAGGCCGGGCGCGTTGACCAGGGCGGCGATCAGGCCGACGGCGATGAAGGGGAGCACCTGCCAGGCCACGTCCGCGCCCCTGGCCGCTATCGACCCCAGTTGCCAGAAGCGGAAGGTGTCCATGGCCTGCTCGTCCAGCAGCACCAGCGCCGAGGTGAGCCCGTAAAGGAAGGCGCTGACGGCGGTGCCCGCGAGGGCCAGGGTCACCGGCGTGGGGCCGCCCCGGCCACCGGCCATGCCGAGGGCGAACACCCCGGCGCTGGCGATGAGGGCACCGGCGAGGCCGAACCAGATGTAGCCGTACGGGCTGCCGACCCCCAGGACCACGATGCTGAGGACCATGGCGAAGGCCGCACCCTGGGTGACGCCGAGCAGTCCCGGGTCGGCCAGCGGGTTGCGGGTGTGGCCCTGCATGAGGGCGCCCGCGACGCCGAGGGCGATCCCGGCCATGACGCCGATGGCGGTTCTGGGGATGCGCAGCGACCGGACGATGATGTCGTTCTCGGTGCCGGTGGGGCCGGTGAGCGCGTGCCAGACGTCGGCCGGCGGGATCGGTTTGGCACCGAACGCGAGGCTCAGCGTGACCGTCGTCGCCAGGAGCGCGAGCAGTCCGCCCAGCACGAGGAGGCGGCGGTTGTGGATTCTCCGGACGGTGCCGGGCGGGGCGGCCCGTGGGACGGACGTCGTATTGATCACCTGACCTCCCCTTTTTTGCGTGATCGATGCCGAGTATGCCAGTTTAGGTATGGCTAAGCTAAATAAGGCTTGCCTAAACTTTGTGAGGAGATCCAGGAACATGAGAGCACTGCGCGCCCTGGCCGTCGGAGTGGTGGGAGTCGCGCTGTCCGCGGGTCTCGCCGCCTGCGGATCGAGCACCCCGGAGACCTCCGTGGAGACCTCCGGCGCGTCCGCGGCCCCCGCGGCGAGCGACACGGCGGCCTTCCCCAGGACCGTGAAGCACGTCATGGGAGAGGCGACGATCCCCGCCCAGCCCAAGCGGGTCGTGGCCCTCGACCAGAGCTTCGTCGACGCGGTGCTGACCCTGGAGACCGAGGTCGTCGGTTTCACCAGTTACCGGGGGATCGAAGGGGAGCTCCCCGACTACCTGACCCCGGTCCTCGGCCACGCCAAGGAGGCCACCTCGGTCGGGACCCTGGAGCAGCCCAGCCTGGAGCGGATCCTCGCGCTCAAGCCCGACCTGATCGTCTCGGCCAAGGTCCGCCACGAGGCGCTGTACGACAAGCTGTCGCAGATCGCGCCGACGGTGTTCAGCGAGACCACCGGGGCCATCTGGAAGGAGAACCTCAGGCTCGTGGGCCAGGCCCTGGGCAAGGAGGACCTCGCCGAGCAGAAGATCAAGGAGTACCAGGACCGCGCCGGCCGGATCGGTGAGTCCATCAAGGCCAAGGAGGGCAAGCTGCCCACCGTCTCCGTCGCCCGCTTCGCGGGTGAGCCGACGGTCCGGCTGTACGTGGAGAACTCCTACTCGGGCCTGGTGCTCAAGGACGTCGGCTTCCCGCGCCCCGAGGACCAGCCGACCGTGACCGACACGATCATGGTTCCGATCAGCCAGGAGAACATCTCCCAGCTCGACGCCGACCACATCTTCGTCGCGGCCTACGAGGACCCGGCGGTCGGGCCGGTCAAGGAGAAGTTCGAGGCCAACCCGCTCTGGGGCAAGCTCAAGGGCGCCAAGCACGACGTCAGCGACACCGTCTGGATGAGCGCCGTCGGCACCCAGGGCGCGCACGCCATCCTCGACGACCTCGCCAAGATCTTCGAGGTCGACCCGGCCAGGGCCGGCTGACCGGCAGGGAGGGGCGGGACGCCTGTCCCGCCTTCCGACGCCGGGACCGGCGCGGGGCCGACGAGCCGTGCCGGTCCCCGCCTGTCGCGGCCGGTTCGCGACGGGAACGCGCCCCCGAGCGGCGCCTTCTCAAACACTGATCAATTTCAGGTACCCGCGCATCACATACTCGGAGGCGACCACGGTACGAGCCGTGTCCGCCAGGGAGAGCGGGCGGTGAACCGCCAGGGGCGCCGGGCCGTCTTCCAAGTGGTGATTAAGTCCCCAACGCGTGGGAAGCGGGGAGACGTGGAGATGGGTCTCGGAACTTCTGCGGGCGCAGGCCCCGGCCCGGTGGCGGGTCCAGGGGGCGTGGTGGTTGACATTTTTCCTAACCCGAAAGTTATTGCTACCTGGGGTTATGTGATGATAGACACACCTTCGACTGAATCCGGAGAACGATGTTACGATATTGATACTTGTTCGGCTGTAGGGCGTGTCGTACCCGCCGTTGGCGCAGTCAGCGAGCAGTCTCCCGATCACGCAGGGCTTTTAACGGCCCCCTTACGGGGTGCCTGCGAGCATCGGCTACGCCGTCAGAAAGGGTGTAGCACAGTCTCGCCGGGCGGTAGCGGGGGGAAAAGCACGAGGGGGATCCAATGATCACGATGACGGAAGAGCAGCGCCAGGACTGGTTCGAGCGTGACGTCGTGCCGGTCACCAGCCAGCTCTACGCGTCCGCGATGCGCCTGACCCGCAACACCGCCGATGCGGAGGACCTGGTCCAGGAGACCGTCACCAAGGCGTTCACCTCGTACCACCAGTTCCGCGAGGGCACCAACCTCAAGGCGTGGCTGCACCGCATCCTGACCAACAACTTCATCAACGACTACCGCAAGAAGCAGCGCTCGCCCAAGCTCTCGGCCGCCGAGGAGATCGAGGACTGGCAGCTCGCCGCCGCCGAGTCCCACACGTCCAGCGGTCTCAAGTCCGCCGAGACCGAGGCGCTGGAGCAGCTGCCGGACAGCGCGGTCATGAACGCCCTGCGTGCCCTGCCCGAGGACTTCCGGGTCGCCGTCTACCTGGCCGACGTCGAGGGCTTCGCCTACAAGGAGATCGCCGAGCGGATGGGCACCCCCATCGGCACGGTCATGTCCCGCCTCCACCGGGGTCGCCGCCAGCTCCGCACCATGCTTGAGGACTACGCCCGCGAGGAGGGCGGCCTCCGCTCCGCCATCGAGCAGGCCCAGGTGGCCTGAGTCGTTTTTCGCGGTGGCGACGGGGCGGACGGGCCTGTCGGGCTCGGCCGTCGAGCGTGTCCAGGTGGCCTGAGTCGCTCATCCATCGAGCAGACCCAGGTGGCCTGAGTCGTTGACAGGGCGGACGGGTCAGCCGGATGCGATCAGCGCGACCGCGGCGAGCGTGAAACCGATGCCCACGGTCTGCACGGTGTTGAGCCGTTCCCCCAGCACCTGACGGGCCAGCAGCAGCGTGCTCGCCGGGTAGAGCGAGACCAGGACGCCGACGAGGCTCAGCAGCCCGCGCTGCTGGGCGAGCATGAAGAGCACGTTGGCGACCATGTCGAGCGCTCCGGCCGCGATGATGACGCGCAGCGTGCCCGGCCCGGGACGCAGGGTGCGGCCGGTGGTCAGGGTCAGCAGGACGATGAGAGTGACCGAGGCCAGGCGTGCCCCGACCAGAGGCCACACGCCGCCTTCCGCCGGGGCCTGGGCGAGCAGGATGAAGAAGCCGCCGAAACCCGCGCCCGCGGCGAGTGAGGCCAGGATCGGGCCGTACCCGCTGCCGCTTTTCCCGCCGGAGGAGTCGCGGCTCACCAGTAGCACCGCCAGCAACGCGAGGACCACGCCCACCAGCGCGATCGGCTCGGGGCGTTCCCCGACGGCCAGTCCGAACAGCACGGGCAGCACCGCCGAGACGGTCGCGGTGATCGGCGCCACCACCGACATCACGCCGGTGGCCAGTGCCCGGTAGAACAGCACCACCGCCGCCGCGCCGCAGATCCCGGAGGCCGCGCCCCAGGCCAGCGTCACGGGCGCGGGGGTCCCCGGCAGGATCGGCAGCAGCGCGACGGCCACGGCCAGCCCCGCGGTCTGGGAGAGAACCACCACGGCGAGCACCCGCGACCGGCGGGTGGCCATGCCGCCCAGGAAGTCCGCGGTGCCGTAAACCATCGCGCAGGCCGTCGCCAGCACCACAGCGGTCACATGTCACCTCAGTTCAATGAAATGTACTCCTAGTACAATATATGGAGTGCAATGGAGTGCAAAACAAGTTAACTAGACTGAACTTATGGACCCAGAGACGATCACCGCCGCGGTCGCCAACAACGTGCGGGCCCAGCGGGCGCACCGGCAGATGACCCTCGACGAGCTCGCCGCGCGCTCCGGGGTGAGCCGGGGCATGCTGGTCCAGGTCGAGCAGGGCAGGACCAATCCGAGCATCACCACGCTCACCCGCATCGCCGACGCGCTCGGGGTGACCGTCGCGCGGATGGTGGAGGTCTCCGACACGCCCGTGGTCCGGATTGTCCATAGCATGGACGTGGTCACCTTCCCGCACGGTGACTCCAGCACCGCGCGCCTGCTGGTCGGCACCGACGCGCCCGCCATCCTGGAGCTGTGGGACTGGCGGCTGGCCCCCGGCGACCACCACGACGGCGACGCCCACCCGCCGGGCACGCGCGAGATGCTGACCGTACTGGAAGGGCGGCTCACCCTTTCGGTGTACGGCAGGAGCCACATCGTCGAGGAGGGTGACGCGGTCGTGTTCAGCGCCGACCGCCCGCACCGGTACGCCAACGAGGGGGAGGTCCCGCTGCGGTTCGTGATGGTCGTGACCGAGCCCCGCGAGACGCCGGATCGCTGACCGATATGAGATGTTCGCCGGAAGGAGCCCTTTTAAGGCTCTAACTGGTCTCATCAGATGAGACGTCGCCCCCGGGTGCGCATCTCATTCGATGTGGCGTCGAAGTGCGCGTCGGTACGGGCCAATCGGCAGTCTATGTCCCATCCTGGGGGAAGACCCGGCCATGACCTTGCGGGGGACACGGCCGGGGGCCGCTCGCCGTCCCCGCGTTGCTTTCGGGGGGAAGCATGCGGGTACGGATGGTGTCGATGGCCTTGCTGCTCGCGGCGGCTGGGTGCGCTTCTCCGAGCACCACGACAGGCGCGCCCTCGCCTACCGCGACCATCGCGCCCACCGGGCGGGCCACGCCGATCGGGCCGAACGAGCCGACCGCTCCCATCGTGCCCATCGTGCCCGCCGGGCCGACCGGACCCCCGGGGCGTACCGCGCCCGCCGGTGTCCCCGCCGGTGTCCCCGCCGCCGGCGCGCCCTCAGCGACCGCCTCGGGGACGGCGGGCGCGAGAAGGGCCGAGGCCCGGCCGGACTGGCCGGTGGGAAACTTCCCCGCTCCGCATCCGGCACGCAGGATCAACTGCGAGCGGGTCAGATGCGTGGCGCTGACCTTCGACGACGGTCCGGGGGCCTACACCAATGCCCTGCTCGACATGCTCGCCAGGCACCGGGGCAGGGCGACCTTCTTCGTCGTCGGGCAGATGGTGCCCGGGGACGGCGAGCGGATCCTCCGCAGGATGGTGGCCGATGGGCACGAGCTGGGCAACCACAGCTGGAGCCACCCGGAGCTGCCCGGGCTGTCGGAGGCCGGTATCAGAGAGCAGCTGAACCGTACCCAGTGGATCGTCAAGCGCGCGACGGGGGTGACGATGGACCTCATGCGCCCGCCGTACGGGGCGACCGATGCCCGGGTCGCCGCGGAGAGCCGCCACCTGGGGCTCGCCCAGATCCTGTGGGATGTCGACACGCTCGACTGGCGTGACAGGGACTCCTCGATCGTCGCCCGCCGCGCGGCCGAGGCGAAACCGGGCTCCATCGTGCTGATGCACGACATCCATCCCTCCACCGTCCAGGCCGTTCCGCGGCTGCTGCACCATTTCGCCGCCAGGGGCTACCGGCTGGTCACGCTCTCCGAGCTGTACGGGAGGCGCCTGGTGTCGGGCAGGAAGTACCCCGTCGACAGCGGCTTCTGAGATCCTCCGAGCCTGTCCTCGTGCCGGGTGGGGGCCCGGGGAGCGTGAACCTCCCGCCCCCGTTTCCCGACTGTTCCGGTTGAGGAGGCAGGGTGACTGACGAACTGCTGGTGGTCCGGTGCCGGCTCGGCGAGCGCGAGGCGTTCGCCGAGCTGGTGAGGGCCTGGCACGATCCGGTTTGGAACTACGTGCGGCGCATGCTGGGGCCCGCGCAGGCCGACGACGTGGCCCAGGAGGTCTGGGTGGCCGTGGTGCGCGGGCTGCCACGGCTGAGGGAGCCGGGCCGGTTCGCGCCCTGGCTGTTCACGATCGCCAGGCGTGCGGTGGCCGACCGGCTCCGCGAGGAGTACGCCAGACCCGAGGTCCTGGCGGAGGAGGAACGCGCGACCGGCGACCCGGCCGACGCCCTCGCGGACCGCGCCGGCCTGCTGGCGGGCCTGTCGGAGCTGCCGGTCAGGGAGCGGGAGATCCTCGTGCTGTTCTACCTGCACGACCTCTCCCTGGAGGACTGCGCGCAGATCTGCGCCGTCCCCGTCGGCACCGTCAAGTCACGCCTGTCCCGCGCGCGGCGCATGCTGCGCGACCGGCTCACGGAGAAGGGATATCGAGAATGAACCCCGACGACATGATCGGCAGGCTGGCCGGGCCACTGTCGCTGCGCCGCCGGATCGGCAACGTCGTGGCACTGCTCGGCGGGCTGGGCGGGGCGCTGTTCACCGGTCTGCTGTGGGCCACGGAACCCGCCCTGCCGGGTCGTACCCACCTGGCCTTCGGCGCGATGGTCGCGCTCGGCCTGGCCTGGGCCGGCTACGGAGCCTGGGCGCTGACCCACAGGACGCCGCTGTTCGCCCTCGACCGGGTGGTCGCCGCCTGGCTGGCGGTGGCCGCGACCGTCCTGCTGACGGCGGGAACGGCCGCGATCGCGATCACCAGGGGGACCTGGGCGGGTGCGGCGGGGGGCGCCGTCGCCGCGACGCTGGCCATGCTCGCGGTGGCGTTCCTGCTCAGGGCCCGCGCCGACCGCGCCGCCATGCTGCGACGCAAGCACGAGCTCGGTGGCTGAGGCCCGCCGCGGCCAGGGCCGCGGCGAGGCAGGCCATCGGGATCGACGGCAGCACGTAGCGGTGGTCGAAGTCCAGCGCGGCGATCGGGGCGACGAGCAGGAAGACGGCCGCCGCCCACGGCAGCAGGGCCGGGCGCCGCCGCCCGACGGCTCCGAGGCCGCCCAGCAGCAGGAGCGCGCCGAGCAGCGGGCCGTGCAGGACCCCGGGGTAGGAGTAGGCGCCGAGGAGGTTCCCGTAGGGCTCGACCGACGACATCCCCCGGATGTCGCCGTCGTACTCCCGGCGTACCTGGTCGATCAGCGGGAAGGCGGGCAGCGGCCAGGAACCGACGGGGAACGTCAGGGCGGGGGAGATCCGCAGGGGGTGGCGCACCGGGGTCGCCGCGAAGGTGAGCGAGGTGTCGCGGGCGACCTCACGGAGGTAGTCGAGCGGCTGCGCGGCGATGGCACGCAGTGCGAAGGACCTGGCCAGGTCGTTGTGGGCGAACCGCCCTCCAGGCAACCTGTTGAGTGAGGCGTCGGCGGCCCAGACGTACTCGGACGCGGCGTCGACCACCGTGCCGTTCGGGCAGAGCACCGCCTCCCGGGCCGGTGGTCTGATCACCGAGCAGTCGGCGAACGTCATCGTGCGCGCCCACAGCGCCACACCGTCGGAGCCGCTGAGCGCGAACCGCCCGTGATGCTGCTGATACCAGCCCGCGTAGGCGGCGAGCGGCAGCGTCCCGGCGACGACCAGCGCGACCACCCGCTTCCAGCCGGCCCGCCGCAGGAGCAGGTGAAGCAGGACCAGGCCGAGCAGCGGCACCGCGACCGTGCGGGTGAGCCCGGCCAGCGCCAGCAGCAGACCCGTGGCCGCGGCCGCCCGCGCCGAAGGGCGCTCCCGCCACATGAGCACCGTCAGGGCGGCCGTGACGAGAAAGATGACCTGGGTGTCGGAGAGCACCGCGTGTTCGAGCCGCAGGAACGCGGGGTTGAACAGGATCGGCAGGGTGGCCAGGGCCGCCCCCCAGCCGGGGAGTGCGTGGCGGCGCAGCACCAGATAGATCATCAGGGCCGTGCCCAGGCCCATCAGGTGCTGGAGGCCCGCGATGAGCTGGACGCTGTGGAAGGGCAGCAGCAGCCGGAGCAGGAAGGGGTACCCGGCCGGATGGAACGCGCCGGAGGGCTCCAGATGGACCGCGGTGTTGAGGTAGGTGAAGGAGTCGTACCAGTAGAGCTGGGCGGTGTCGTAGCCGAGCATGACGAGGACGCGGAGCCCCGCCGCCAGCGCGATCGCGACGGCGAACGGCAGGTGACCGCCGAGGAGCCGGTCGCGCGGCCCGTTCCGGCCGGGCGCGGTGGGCATGGTCGTGACGCCGCCGGGTGAGGCGAGCATGGATGGTTCCCCCGTTCCGGGGCCGGGGGAGTCCCGGCGCGGTGGGAGCAGTCCAGCGAGTGATCGATAACCTTGACGTCACCGAATCCGGTTATGCCCGCGTTATGCGGCCTGTGGCAGGCTGGCGCGACTCGGAGCCAGGGGAGGCACGTTTTGCGGGTGTTGGTGGTCGAGGACGAGAGAATGCTCGCCGACTCGATCGCGGAGGGGCTGCGCGGGGAGGCGCTCGCCGTCGACGTCGCCTACGACGGGGAGGCGGCGCTGGAACGGCTGCGGATCCACGACTACGACGTGCTCGTCCTGGACCGGGACCTGCCGGGCCTGCACGGCGACGACGTGTGCAGGGCCGTGGTCGCCGAGGGCGGCCTGGTGCGGATCATCATGCTCACCGCGGCGGGTGACGTGCGCTGCCGGGTGGCGGGACTGTCCCTGGGGGCCGACGACTACCTGCCCAAGCCGTTCGCCTTCGAGGAGCTGACGGCCCGCGTCCACGCGCTGGGCCGCCGGGTGCGCCCCGCCGACCCGCCGATGCTGGTGCGGGCCGGCATCAGCCTGGACCGGGCGCACCGGCAGGTGTTCCGCGACGGCCGCTACGTGCCGCTCGCCCGAAAGGAGTTCGGCGTGCTGGCCGAGCTGCTCCGCGCCGACGGGGCGGTGGTCTCCAGTGAGACGCTCCTGGAGAAGGTGTGGGACGAGCACACCGACCCGTTCACCAACACCGTGCGGACCACGATGATGAAGCTGCGCCGCAAGATCGGCGATCCACCGGTCATCGAGACCGTCACGGGCGTCGGGTACCGCATCCCTTGACCTTCTCCCCATGGCCGGAGCCAGGGGGCCCCACGCTGAAGGAGATTCGATGAGGACGAGCGTCCGCCTCAGATTCGCGCTGGCCTGCGGCGCGGTCTTCCTCCTGGCCGGAGCCCTCCTGCTCGTCGCGGTCACCCTGGTCGTACGGCAGAGTCTGGAGCCTCGCGACGGGTTGCGGCATCCCGCCTACATCCGGGTATCGAACTTCGTCCTCATGCCCGAACATCCCTCGTACGGGGCGGCGGAGCAGCGGGTCGCGCAGGTCAGGCGCATCTACCAGGCCGACACGATCAAGAACGTGCTCACCGTGGGCGGCCTCGCCCTCATCGCGACGGCCGGGGTCGCGACGGCGGCCGGCTGGCGGGCCGCCGGCTGGGCGCTCCGTCCCATCAGGTCGGTGACCACGAGCGCGCGGCGCGTCGCCCAGAGCCACGACCTCACCGGGCGGATAGCCCACGACGGGCCGGATGACGAGGTCAAGGAGCTCGCCGACATCGTCGACGTCATCCTGGCCCGCCTGGCCCGCTCCTTCGACGGCCAGCGGCGGTTCGTCGCCAACGCCTCCCATGAGCTGCGCACCCCGCTCACCATCAACCGCACCCTGGTGGACGTGGCGGTCAGGCGGCCCGACGCGACAGAGGACGTCAAGCGGCTCGGCGAGTCCCTGCTGCTGGTCAACGCCCGCCACGAACGGCTGATCGACGGCCTGCTCGCCCTCGCCGAGGGCGAGCAGGCCGTCCTGGACCGCCGTCCCTTCGACCTGACGGACGTGGTCGAGCACGTGCTCGACCTGGCGGGCAAGGAGGCCGAGGAACGCGAGGTGACCGTACACAGGCTGCTGGACCCCGCACCGACCGCGGGTGAACCGGTGCTGGTCGAAAGGCTCGTGCAGAACCTCGTGGAGAACGCGATCCGGCACAACCACGGCGGCGGCCAGGTGTGGGTGTCCACCCGGCATCGCGCCGACCGGGTGGAGCTGGTGGTGGCCAACACCGGGCTGCCCGTCCCGCCCTACGAGATAGAGACCATCTTCGAGCCGTTCCGGCGGCTCCACGGCGACCGGCTGCGCTCCGATCGCGGCAGTGGGCTGGGACTGTCGATAGTCCGGGTCGTCGCCGAGGCGCACGGCGGTGTCGTGATCGCCGGCTCCAGGGAGGAGGGCGGCCTGACGATCACCGTCGAGCTGCCGTACGAGAGCCCCTGACGGATCCGGTACGGCCTCCGTCCCCCCGGGCGGAGGCCGTACCGGGCGTGCTCTCAGGTGAGCAGTAGTACGAGCGCGGCGAAGGCCACCCACGCGCGGCCGGTCATGACCTGCATGGCGATGATTCCCCTTATCTATGGGGAAATCCTGCCCGGCCGCTCTTGGAGGACGGTTGGAAGCCGCTGGAGCCTGCGACCGGCGACAACGCGGCGGGCAGCGGATCCTAGTTTCTGGTGATCACGCCGCAGGCCACGCGTCCGCCGGAGTCTCCCGCCTTGAGGGTCTCCGCGTCCGGGCCGCTGCCGCCGGCCGGGTCGCCGGGATCGGCGGGGCGGTAGCGGTCCGGGATGTTGGCGTGGTTGTCGGGCAGCGTGTGGATGACGATGGAGCTGCCGTCGGAGTCGAAGAGCTGGCCCACCCGGAAGCGGTCGGTCACGACCGTGGTCTCGCCGGTGCCGTCCTCGGCGACGAGGAGGTTGGGCAGGTCGCCGGAGTGCTCGCCGTGCGTGGCCGGGTGGATGGTGAAGTGCGCGCCCGCGCTGGAGAAGGGGCTGCCGGTGACCGGGTCGACCGCCTTGGGATCGCAGACGCCCCTGGTGTGGATGTGGAAGCCGTGATAACCGGCGTTCAGGCCGCTGACGGTGACGGTGAGCCTGGACTTGTTGTACAGCCTGTGGTCGATGCTCAGAAAGCCGACGTTCTTTCCGGCCGTGTCCTTGATGACGGCCTCGGCCGACGGCCAGGGCCGTCGCGGTACGTCTGAGGTCGCCTGGGCGTTCGCGTCGCTGCTGGCCACCGGTGTGCCGAGTGCGATGGCCAGAATGAGACAGATCCTGCGAAACATGAGAGATCCCCCGTACGATTTCCAAGCTCCCCCGTTGTGGAGGGGGAGCGGCCCCAGCACAGGTTCATATCCCAACGAGGGCAGGCGCCCGCGTCACCACGCCGCCCCTGGAGGCACTCGGGACGATTGCCGGTTCGTCGTGTTTACCCGGCGCCGTCCGGCGTGTTCTCGGCGAACGGCGCCCGAATGAGCATCGCTTACTCATGACCGCCACGTGGCGCTCCGGAACGCTGTGCCCAACGGATACCGGCAAGCCCGCGGCCCGCGCTGGAGTGGCGGGGGCACGGGTCGCCACTGGGGAGTTGACGACAATGATCTGGAAGAGAGTCGCGGCGCTGACCGCGGCGGCGCTGGCACTGGCGCTCGGGGCCTCGACGCAGTCGGCGAACGCCGATCCCGCGGGCGTCTTCAGGACGCTGAACTGGGAGAACGCCGCCGATCGGACCATGCCGGGAACCACGCCGACCGGCTTCATCAAGCAGTGGGCGAGCAGTCACGGTGCCACCGTCGTGACCAGCCCCGTACGGGACGGCTCCCATGCGGCGCGGTTCCAGCTCAACAAGAACGACCCTCTGATCTCCAACGGCAAGCGCGCCGAGATCAGCCAGAGCAACAAGCAGCCCGTCAACGCCGAGCGGTGGTACGGCTTCAGCGTCAACCTGCCCGCCGGCTGGGTCCACGACCCCTCGGCCGAGATCGTGAGCCAGTGGCACCAGTGCGACGAGATCAACTGCCCGAAGGGCTCGCCGCCGCTGGCGCTGCTCACCGATGAGG
Source organism: Streptosporangium sp. NPDC002607 (assembly GCF_053592655.1). NCBI lineage: Bacteria > Bacillati > Actinomycetota > Actinomycetes > Streptosporangiales > Streptosporangiaceae > Streptosporangium > Streptosporangium sp. NPDC002607. Next base: position 27,171 of record NZ_JBSFWD010000036.1, on the reverse strand, counting down.
GACGCTGGAAGATCGACTTCCGGGGGAACATCATCGACCTCGGCCCCTACGCCACCGGCAGGTGGACCGACTGGGTCTTCCACGTCAAGTGGCGCACCGACGACAAGGGAGTACTGGAGGTGTGGCGCGACGGGCAGGTGGCCCTGCAGCCGTATACCGGCGCCACGCACGCGGGAGGCCCGTACTCGCCGTACTTCAAGTTCGGCATCTACAAGTGGGACTGGAACAAGGACCGGTCACAGTCCACCACCACCCAGCGGGTCATGTTCTACGACGCGCTGCGGCTGGGCGACGAGCGGGCCGACTACGAGGACGTGGACCCGGCCGGTGGCGGCACGGGCTGCGCTACGACCCCACTCCCGATAGCGGCCGCGTCCGCGACCACCTTCGAGCCGATCAACCCGCCGGCGCAGGCCGTCGACGGGAACCTGTCCACCCGCTGGTCGGGGCAGGGCTCCGGAGCCTCGCTGTTCCTGGAGCTGAGCTCGGTGCGCCGCCTGTGCGGCACCCGGGTCGCCTGGCACCTGGGCGACGAACGGTGGAACGACTACACCGTCTACACCTCGCTGGACAACATGACCTACACCAAGGCGTGGGAGGGCCGGAGCTCGGGCACGACGACCGGGCTTGAGCAGAGGCTGTTCACGAACGGCCCGCGTGACGCCAGGTACGTGAAGATCTCCTTCTGGCAGAACCCGCAGAACGACTGGGCGAGCATCACCGAAGCGGTCGTCCTCGGCTCCTGACCGGCGCCCCACGCGATCCCACCGCTCCACTGCCGCCGCCGCGCGGCAGGTGAAATCCCCCACGGAGAGGCGACTCCCGATGCGACGACTTTCTCTGATGATCGCGCTGGCCGCCGCCGGCACCCTGTCCACCACCGGGTTCACCACCGGTGCCCCCACCCTCGCCCCGGCCGCCCCGGCCGCGGCCCTCGCGCCGGTGGTCGGCCCCGACCCCGTCGACGGGGTGAACATGATCTATCCGACCAAGGCCGGGGGGCAGGTCTGGCACCTGTCGAAGACCCCCGCCTCCGACCCCCGTCTCGACGGGACGACCTTGGCGCCCAACTCGGACGGCACCTTCACCGTGCGGGACACCGCCACCCGGATCGGTGTCTCCACGACCACCTACGACCAGGACGAGCACGAGGACGACCTCGTCTGGCGCCAGCCCGAGCTGCGCTCGCGGGGCTTCATGCATGACAGCAACGACTGGCGGAACGTGGAGATCACCGGATACGTCCGCTACGTCAGCGGCACCGATGACGGGGACGCCTTCACCTGGTACGCCCGCGGTGCCCGGCACACCGGCAGCGGCCAGACTCCCGAAGCGTGCTGGGGTACCGCCTACAAGGCGGACCTGCGCTACGCCGACGGGGCCGTCAAGGTGGAGAAGGAGATCTACCACCGCAAGGGCGACGGATACGCGAACGGCACCTACACCGGTGGCGGTGCCTCGATCAAGGGCAAGACGGTCGGCTTCAAGGTCGTCATGTACGACATCCCCGGCGGGGTGCGGGTGGAGGCGTACCTCGACCGGGCTGGGAACAACACCTGGACCCGCGTCACCTCCCGTGACGACACCGGCGGATGGTCCATCGACACGAACAACCCCTGCGGTGGCACCCGTACCGAGAAGGTGACCTGGGGCGGCCCGAAGGCGGCGTTCCGCTGGGACGACGCCACCAGGGTCGACGTGAGCAAACTCAGCGTCCGGGAGATCGACCCCGCCGGCCAGGCGGAACCCTGCCAGGTGAGACTCACCCCCGCCGGCGCGACCGCCAGCACCTGGGAGGCGGCCAACCCGCCCGCGAACGCGATCGACGGGAAGCCGACGACGCGCTGGTCGGGCCAGGGGTTCGGTGCGAACCTGGTGCTCGACCTGGGCGCCTCGCGGCCGGTGTGCGGGGTCGACGTCGCCTGGTACCAGGGCGACGGACGGTGGAACGACTACACCGTCTACACCTCGCCGGACAACGTGACCTATACCAAGATGGCGGAAGGCCGCAGTTCGGGCACCACTTTGAACGCGGAACCGTACCGCTTCCCGCAGCACCAGGCCCGGTTCGTCCGCGTCTCGTGGTGGAACAGCTCCGCGGGCAACGGCTGGGCCAGCATCGCCGAGGCCACCGCCGTCGGCGCTTCCTGACCCCTCGCGTCCGCGCCTTCCGGACCCCGGCCGGTGTCCCGAAGGCTGGCTTCCCGGCCGCCCGGCCCGGTGTCCCAGGACCCCGATGTCCGGGCGGCCTCCACCGCCGACAGGGAGATCACACATGTCACGAAGGAAACCCGCGCGGGCGGCGCTCTGCGCCCTCCTCCTGCTGTCGGCGCTCGGCACCGGAGGCACCGCGCAGGCCGATGAGCAGGTCCGAAACCGAGCCGTCGCCGTCCCCTCCGACGTCGTCCCGGTCATTCCCGGGTGTACCACCGCCCAGCCGGTCTCCGGCGTGACGGCCAGTACCTGGGAGCCGGTGAACCCGCCGCGGCAGGCGGTCGACGGCGACACCTCCACCAGGTGGTCGGGGGAGGGGTTCGGCGCGAACCTGGTGCTCGACCTGGGCCAGGCGCGCACCATGTGCGGCCTGAAGATCGCCTGGCACCGGGGTAACCTGCGGTGGAACGACTTCGACATCTACACCTCGCCGGACGGCACGACCTACACCAAGGTCTGGGCCGGCCGCAGTTCCGGGAGCACCGCGGGCTTCGAGAGCTACCCGTACGCCGCGCCGGTCAGCGCCCGCTACGTGCGGATCTCCTTCTGGCAGAGCCTGGAGGGCTCCTGGGCCAGCATCAGTGAGACCGCCGCGCTCGGCCCCGACGGAGGGCAGGGCGGCGAGCAGGTGGTCGTGGCGGCGGGTGACATGGTCACCACCTGCCAGGGCGGCGACTGCATGCACGCGCGCACCTCCGACCGGGTCCTGGCCATCGACCCCGTCGCCGTGCTGACCCTGGGCGACAACCAGTACGAGAACGGCACCTATCAAGAGTTCACCCGCTACTATGCGCCGACCTGGGGACGGTTCAAGGCGAAGACCAAGCCGACGCCGGGCAACCACGAGTACGGGCTCGGTGATGGGGCGGCGGGCTACTTCGAGTACTTCGGCGCGGCGGCCAAACCCGCGGGGAAGAGCTGGTACAGCTTCGACCTGGGCGACTGGCACATCGTCTCGCTCAACTCCGAGACGAGCCGGACCGCGGGCAGCGAGCAGGTCACCTGGCTCCAGGACGATCTCGCCCGCAACACCAAACCCTGCGTGCTCGCCTACTGGCACCGCCCGCTCTTCAGCTCCGGCTCCTCACACGGCAACTTCCCCAACATGAGGCCGTTCTGGGACGTCCTGTACGGCGTCCGCGCGGACCTGGTACTCAGCGGCCACGACCACGACTACGAGCGGTTCGCGAAGCAGAAGCCGACCGCCGAGCCCTCCTCATCGGGGATCCGGCAGTTCATCGTCGGTACCGGGGGCGTGCCGACGACCCCCTTCGGCACGATCCGGGCCAACAGCGAGAAGCGCCTGCTGGCGAACGGGGTGCTCAAGCTCACCCTGGCCGCGGGCGGCTACTCGTGGCAGTTCGTGCGGTACGACGGCGCGGTCCTCGACAGCGGGGGCCCGGTCTCCTGCAACTGACCGGGCCTTCGCCCATGCACCCCACCCGTCCATACCCGCGGGTGACCGGCCCGGTCACCGCTCCACCGCTCGCAGAGGAGGCGGTTCCACGTGTACCTGTCGACCGCCAGGTCCGCGCCCATCGCACGGGAGGGCGGTCCGGTCCGCCGCCTGCTGTCGGGCAACGTGCTCGCACTGGGCCTGGTCAGCCTGGTGACGGATGTCTCCGCCGAGATGGTGGCCGCGGTGTTGCCCGCCTATCTCGTGCTGGGGTTACACCTCGGCATGGCCCAGTACGGTGTGCTCGACGGGCTCCACGCCGGCATGACCACGGTGTTCAGGCTCGCCGGCGGCTACGCGGCCGACAGATGGCGTCTGCGCAAGGCGGTCGCCGGTTTCGGGTACGGCCTGTCGGCCCTGGCCAGGCTCGGCCTGCTCGCGGCGGGGCCATCCGTGGCGGGGATCGGCGGCGCGCTGGCGGCCGACCGGATCGGCAAGGGGCTGCGCACCCCGGCGCGCGACGCGCTGATCACCCTGTCGGTTCCGGAACCCATGCTGGGGCGGGCCTTCGGTATCCACCGCACGATGGACGCGGTGGGGGCTTTTCTCGGGCCGCTGGCCGCGCTCGGGGTGCTGGCCCTGGCGGGCTCCGGCCAGGCGTTCCCGGCGGTGTTCGTGGCGAGCTTCTGCGCCGCGACCCTCGGCGTGCTGCTGCTGGCGCTGTTCGTCCGGGACCGGCGCGAGCCGGCTCCGCCCGCTGAGCGGCGGGCCCGGACCTCACCGTGGGAGTCGCTCCGGGCCCCGGGAATGCGGCAGGTCTGGTCGGCCGCCGTGCTCCTCGGCCTGGTCACGATCGGCGACGGGTTCGTCTATCTGATCCTGCAGCGCCGCGAGGATCTGTCGATCATGTGGTTTCCCCTGCTGGCGGTGGGGACGAACCTGGCCTACCTGCTGCTGGCGACGCCGATGGGCTGGCTCGCCGACCGGGCGGGCCGCGGTACGACGGTGATGGCCGGATGCGCGGCCCTGCTCGGTGTGTACGTGCTGCTCGCGACGGGAGGCGGGTCCATCCCGTTGGTCCTGCTGCTCTACGGAACCTTCTACGCCGCGACGGACGGGGTATTGATGGCGTGCGCCGGGCCTGTCATACCCGAACGGTGGCGTACCAGCGGAATGGCGGTCGTGCAGACCGGGCAGGCGCTGGCCTACCTGGTCTCCTCGGCGGCCTTCGGCGTGGCGTGGCAGGTGTGGGGACCGGCCCCGGCCTGCTGGGCCGCCGCGGGGGCCGTCGCGCTCGCGCTCCCGCTGTGCGGGCGGTGGCTGCGATGAGGGTCCGCGTCGTCGGCGCGATCCTGGCCACCGCCGTCCTGGTGGCGGTGGCGGTCGGGTTCGCGCTGCTGTCCGGCGCCGCGCGGCCGGACACGCCGGCGACACCGTTCACCGCCTCGCCCACCGCCCCGCCCGGCACCGGCCTGCCGGTCGGGCCCGGCGTGCTGGTGCGCAGCACCGCCGACGGGCCGGAGCACGGCAGGCTCGTCGTCGCGGGCCGGGGCCGGCGCGACGTCCTGGCCCTGGCCTGTGTCCGCGCGTACGCGGCGGGCGGCACCGGCGTCTGCCTGCGCGAGGAAGTGGACGCGCCGGGCTCCTACGAGACCGTGCTGTTCGACAGGCGCCTGCGGCAGACCTGGTCCAGCCCGTTCGCCGGGGTGCCCAGCCGCGCCAGAGTGTCGGCGAGCGGGCGAATGGTGTCGTGGACCGTGTTCGTCCAGGGCGACTCCTACAACGACGCCGGTGCGTTCTCCACCCGCTCGGGAATCCTCGACACCCGTACCGGGGACGTGGCCGGAACCCTGGAGACCTTCGCCGTCACCCGTGACGGCCGCCCGTACGAGGCCGCCGACGTGAATTTCTGGGGCGTCACGTTCGCCGCGGACGACAACCGCTTCTACGCCACCATGTCGACCGGCGGCCGGACGTACCTCGTCGAGGGCGACTTCGCGGCGCGGCGGGTGCGGACCCTCCGCCAGAACGTGGAGTGTCCCTCGCTGTCGCCGGACGGTACCCGGCTGGCGTTCAAGAAACCCCAGCCGGACGGGACGTGGCGGCCTGCCGTCCTGGAACTGGCGACCATGTCCGAGATCCCGCTGGCCGAGACGCGCGCCGTCGACGACCAGCCCGCCTGGCTCGACGACCGGACGGTGATGTACGGCGTGACGAGGGACGCGCGGCACTCTGATGTCTGGGCCGTTCCCGCGGACGGCGGGGGCCATGCGCACCTGCTGGTCCCCGACGCGGAGTCCCCCGCCCCGCTAGGCTGACCCGCCCGGTCCCGCCGCGCAGGCCGGGGCGGGTTCCGTCACGGCACCCGCCCCGGCCTCCTCTGTCAGGGCCGCTGCCGCCGGTCCTGTCAGGAGAGCCGGCCCCGGCCGGTCACCTCGCCGTGCGGGTACGGCGTGAGCCAGGTCGGGCCCACCGGTGGGACGGGGCGGGGCAGGCCGAGGGCCTGCGGCAGGTCCTCACGTCCCCGGGCGCCGAGCTTGCCGTAGGCGCGTTGCAGGTGGTTGGCGACCGTCCGCCTGGACAGGCCGAGGTGCTCGGCGATGGCGTCGTTGGTCATGCCGCCCGCCGCGAGCTCGCACGTCTCGCGCTCGCGCCTGCTCAGCGCGGCCTGTGGCTCGGCCCGCACCGCCCACGGCGGCCCGTACCCCTCGCACAGCCGGGCCAGGTCACGCCCCTGAATCCGTAACCGGGCCACCAGGCGTTCCGCGCCCTGCCGGGCGGCGAAGTCGGTCGCGGTCGACAGGGCCTCCCTGGCCAGGCTGTTGTACCCTCGCTCCGCCAGTTCGTCCGCCACCGAGACCAGGTCGTCGACGTCCCCGGCGACGGCGGCTCGGCCGTGCCGGTCGAACAGCCTGAACAGCTCGCTGTCGCAGCGGGCGACGACCTCGTGCAGGGCCTCCGCGACGGCGCGCGAGGGGCGCAGCCGTACCGAGTGGTAGAACGCCTCGACCGCCTTGGTGAACCACCCCGCCGACCGGTAAAGCATGCCCAGCGAGGCCCCGGCCTCCGCGACCTCTGCCCGGCCCGCCCCGGTATCCGGTTCTCCGCCGCTCCCGATGCTCGCCCGTTTCCCGTCGGCCAGGGCGTCGACGCGGAGTCTCGCCAGGTCCAGGTGGCTGTGCAGGTTCGACGTGGCGGGCAGCCGGCGAGTGATCTCCTCCAGTGTCCGGCGACTCTCGTCGAACCGGCCCACGGCGGCCAGGCAGGCGGCGTGCTCGGCGAAGACGTAGACCTGGATCGGAAAGGGCACATGGCGGTCGAGGAGCGTGCACGCCTCCCGGAAGTGGGGTAGCGCCCGGTTCGGCCGTCCCGCCCACACCTCGCAGATGCCCAGCTCGAAGGTGAGCAGCGCGGCCTCGGCCGAGGCCTCCCGCTCGACGGCCGCCCGGTAGCCGGAGCGGGCCACGGCGAACGCCTCGTCGAGCCGGCCCGCCAAGGCGAGGGCCTGCACGTGGCAGGCCGCCGTGGCGGCGCCCATCGCGCTCCACACCCGGGGCGCGCCCAGCCGCCCGGCCGCGTAGCCGTCGGCCACCTGCGAGGGCCGGCCGAGGTAGATGTTCAGGTACGCCTGGAGCGGATCGCAGACGCTCGCGATCACGCTGTCCCGCACTCCGGCGGACAGCCTGGCCAGGTCGTCCGGGGCCAGATCGGAGACGAGCCCCGTCGCGCCGTCGCCGAAGGCGATCAGCGCCAGCTCGGCGACGGCGAGCTCGGCGGCGGCCTCCCCGTCCAGTGGACCCGCGGCCCGGGTCTGCCGGACGACCTCCGCCGCCTCGATGGGGCAGCGCAGGTTCCAGAACAGGTTGAGCGCGCGTAACGCCGCCAGCTTGGCGAGTTCGTCCGGCGAACCGGTCCCGCCGGACATGCGCCTGCCCAGCAGGTACTCCGCCTCGGTCGCCTTGTCCTGGGCGACCAGGGCCCGCGCCAGCACATCCGTGCCCGCGGTGGTGCCGGCGTGGCGTGCCAGCCGTTCGGCCAGCGGGGCGTCACAGCGGACCAGCGCGTCGGAGGCGGCGCCCACCACCTGGTCGCCGGGCACCGGGTCGCCCGCGGCCAGCCGCCAGGTCACCGCGCGCAGCCGCGCCTGGCCCGCGGCCGCTCGGCCGTGGGTCACCGCGCGGGCGAGCGTGCGGTAGAGGCCCCGGCGCTCGTCCTCGCCGGCTCGGGCCCGGATGGTCTCGCCGTACAGCGGATGTCCCAGCCGGACCACGAGATCACGACGTATCCGCTCGACCGCGATCAGTGAGCGCCGTTCCAGCTCCATCAGTACGGACGTGTCCACGAGCGCCTCGATCACGTCGAGCGACACCGGTTCGGCGTGCGCCACGTACGACAGCGCGCGGGCCTCGTCACCGCTGAGGCTGCCGAGCAGGCCCGCGACCAGGTCGCGCAGCCCGTGCTGGGACGGTATCCGGCCCTTCCAGCGCCACATCTCGCTGACTCGGCGCAAGGTTCCCGAGGTCAGGCAGGCCTCCACGAGATGGCGAAGGAACAGTGGGTTGCCTCGTGTGACGCGCCACAGCCGGTCGACGGTCAGCCCGTCGACCGGCCCGTCCAGCGCCGCGCCGAGCAGGGCGCCGACCGTCGCGCGGTCCAGCGGTTCCACCGCCGACGTCTGGACGAAGGGACGGCGCAGCAGCGCCGCGACGGCCGGCGCGCCGGTGAAGCCGGTCCTTGCCGTGGCGAGGACGCGCGCTCCCGCGGTGGCGGCCAGATGCTGGACCAGGGTGACGGACACCTCGTCGAGGTGATGCACGTCGTCGATGACCACGACGCACGTGCGGCCGCCCGCGACCTCGCACAGCACGTCGGCGGCGGCGGCGAAGACGTTCGCCGTGTTCCGGTGAGCCTGTTCGGGCAGCAGGGCCGCCATCGTCGCGAACGGCAGGCCGCTCGACACCTCGGCCCCGGCCGTCACGACGACGTGCATGCCCTCGTCACGGCAGCCGAGCATGATCGGGTCCAACAGCCGGGACTTGCCGACTCCGGTCTCGCCGACGAGCAGCACGCCCGGTTCGCCCTGCCGTCCGAGCCGGGCCACGGCGGCCCGGATCTCGGCCGCCCGCCCGACGAAGGGCCAGGCGGGGCGGTGGCCGCCGACGCCGCGTCCGTCGTGGGGCATCGCCTCCGTCGCGTCGCCGTACGGGCGCACCTGACCCTCCTTGACACCGGAAGTTCATCAGGAATCGACCTTTACCCATTATGGTCAGGAACCGCTTGGAATTCATGCACGGCCATGAATAATCCAACTCACCGGCGCCTGGAGCCGGTGCGGAGAACGGCGATCGGCGATGAACCGGTGCGGGGGCCGATCGGCGGGGAAACGGCCAGACGGAAGTAAGCCCGGACATCCGGAGGTCATGATCGACGATTCCGGAGCCATCGACGCCCTTGGACCCGTCGCCGGCGGAGTATGGCCCACGGCCGGCAGGGAGAGGGAGGTACGCGAGATCCTCGCGGCGCTGGCGATGCCGCCGGGATCGGGGGTGCTTCTCACCGGTGAGCCGGGGGTGGGCAAGACCCGCCTCGCGGACCTCGTCCTGGATCTGTCCGCCGCGGCGGGCACCCTGATCATCCGGGGCGCCGCGACCGAGGCCACCCGGGACATCTCCGGGGTGGGGATCGCCGCCCTGCGCGTCTCCGGTGGTTCCACCGGTTCCTCTTCCGGGCTTTCCGTCGTTTCCGGCCTGCTGGCCGGGGTTCGCGACGGGACTTTGAGGGGTGTCCCCGGGGGCGTTCACGACGCGGCCCCGGACAGGGCCGAGGGTGGCGTTCGGGACGGTGTTCCGGAGGGCACCGGAGGCGGCGTTCACGGTGACGCTCCGGCTCGGCGGATCGTGCTCGGCATCGACGACGCCGACCAGCTCGACGCGGCCTCGGCCGCCGTCGTGGGCGACCTCGTCAGGACCGGGGGCGTCACGCTGCTTCTCACCGCGCGCTCCGGGGCGCCTCTCGACGGCCCCCTCGCCCGGGTGTGCGGCAGGGGACCGCTGGTCGTGCTGCCCGTGGCGAACCTCTCCCGTGCCGTCGTCCTCCACCTGCTCGCCGACGTCCTGGAAGGGCCGGTCGACGGGCTCACCGCCGACGTGCTGTGGCGGATCACCCGCGGGAACCCGCTGCTGCTCCGGCGCGTCGTCGGCATCGGCCTCGAAACCGGGGACCTCGCGCGATCGCGCGAGGTCTGGTCCTGGCGCGGGTCTCCCGGCGGCCACCCCCGCCTGCACGAGCTCGTCGCGGCCGACCTCGCCACGCTCGGTGCGGGGGAGACGAGGGCGCTGGAATACGTCGCCCTGACGGGGTCCCTCCTCCGGGCGACGGCCGAGCACCTGGTCGGACCCGCGATCGTCGGGGAACTGGCGCATCGGGCCGTCATCACCCTCACCCCACGCGGGGGAGCGGACGAGGTCACCATGTCCCATCCGCTTCACCGGCAGGCCCTGCTCGCCGGGATCGGACCCCTGCGGCGAAGGCAGAGATACCGGGAGCTGGTGGCCGCCGCGGGCGAGGCCGGTGTGCCCGACCCCGGCGACCCGGCGGCGGTGCTCTGGCGGCTGGAGGCCGACCTCGACGTCCCGGCGTCACAGGCGCTGGTGGCGGGTGGGCGTGCGCTCGCCTCGGGCGACCCCGTGCTCGCCGAGAGTCTCGCCCGTCACGTCCCCGGCGCGCCGGGCGCGGTCCTCCGGGGCCAGGCGCTGATCGCCCAGGGACGGGCGGCGGACGGCGAGCGCCTGCTGGCCGACCACGGGGGAGGCACCGCCGAGACGGTGGCGCTGCGCTCGCTGAACCTGTTCTGGGGGCTCAGCCGGCCCGACGACGCGCACGAGACGATGGCACGCCATCCGGGCACGGAACGATCCGCCGACCTCCGCGTGGCCGAACTCGGACTCGCGCTCTTCACCAGAGCCACCCCGGCGACCGAGCCCACCCCGCTCGCCGGAACCGCGGCGCCCCTCGCCGGGACCACATCCGAGACCGGGCCGCCCACGACCCCCGCTCGCGGCCCGTTGAACCCGTTGGTCGCCGATGCCGCCACGGTCCTGCGGGCCTACCGGCTCACCTTCCGCGGCAGGCCGGCGCGGGCGGCGGAGGACTTCGACCGGGGGCCGCTGAGACTGCCGGCGCGGTGGCCCGCCATGCGGGGCTCGGCCGCGGCCTGCCACGTTCACGCGCTCGTCCTGGCGGGTCGGCTCCGCGAGGCGCTTCTCCTCGTCGACACCTACTACGAGGAGGCCGTACGGCGCGCGGAGCCGTCGGAAGTCGCCATCGTCGGGCACGTGCGGGGTCACTGTCGGCTGTGGGCGGGCTCGCCGCGGCGGGCGCTCGCCCCGTTGCGGGAGGCGCGAGCGCTGGTCGACGAGCACGTACCGTTTCCGATGCGGGTCTTCATCGGCTGCGAGTACGCCGTGTGCGTCGCCGCCCTCGGACGCTCGCAGGAGGCCTTCCAGGAGCTGGACCGGCTCCGCGAGCTGATACCCGGCGATCTGGGACTGCGCGACAGGCTGGAGTTCAGCCGGATCCGGTTGCTCGCCCACTCCGGCAGGCCGGCCCACGCCGCCGATCTCGCCAACCGGCTCGCCGACCGCTACCTACGCGACTCGCGGCTCACCACCGGGGTCGAGTGCGCCTACTACCACGTCCGTCTCCGCCCGTCGTCCAGAGCCGCGGCCCGCCTTCGGGAGGCCGCGGGCGCCTGCGACAGCCCGCTCTTCGAACTCTTCGCCGACCACGCCGAGGCGCTGACCGCGCGCGACGGTGCGGTGCTGCGCGGCATCGCCGACCGGTTCGCCGAGCTCGGCTATCTGGGACTGGCCCTGGAGGCCGCGAGTGCGGCGCCCGGCGGCGGCCACGCGGCGCGACGGCGCCTCGACGACCTCGTCGAACGCTGTGACGGCCACCGTCCCCTGTGGCCCCCGTCCTTCGCGGGCTCTACGGTCCTGACCAGCAGGGAGCGGGAGATGTGCGAGCTGGCGGCGGCGGGGCTCAGCGACTCCGCCATAGCTGCGAACCTCGGCGTCTCGGTGCGTACCGTGACCAACCTGCTGGGGAGGGCCTACCACAAGCTGGGCGTCCACAGCCGCCGGCAACTCGGCGCCGCACTCCCGCTGTCACCGGACCGGGAGGGCGGCGGGTGACGGTGCCGCAGGCCCCGACCAGGCCCGGCCCGCGTGGTGACGCGGGCCGGGCAGGGCCGGTGGCGATCAGTTGGCGCGCTTGGCGCGGGCGGTGGTCCTGGCGCGGGTCGAGGCGTCGAGGACGACCTTGCGGATGCGCACGTTCTCCGGCGTGATCTCCACGCACTCGTCCTCGCGGATGAACTCCAGCGCCTGCTCCAGCGAGAGCTGGCGCGGCGGGATCAGCGTCTCCGTCGTGTCGCTCGTCGAGGAGCGCATGTTGGTGAGCTTCTTCTCCTTGGTGATGTTCACATCCATGTCGTCGGAGCGCGAGTTCTCACCGACGATCATGCCCTCGTAGACCTCGGTGGTCGGCTGGACGAACAGCACGCCGCGCTCCTGCAGGTTCAGCATGGCGAACGGGGTCACCGGGCCCGGCCGGTCGGCCACCAGCGAGCCGTTGTTGCGGGTGCGCAGCTCACCGAACCACGGCTCGTAGTTCTCGAACACGTGGTTCACGATGCCGGTGCCGCGGGTCTCGGTCAGGAACTCGGTGCGGAAGCCGATCAGGCCGCGGGCCGGGACCACGAACTCCATCCGGATCCAGCCGGTGCCGTGGTTGGTCATGTGCTCCATGCGGCCCTTGCGGACGGCCAGCAGCTGGGTGATCGCCCCGAGGTACTCCTCCGGGCAGTCGATGGTCACCCGCTCGACCGGCTCGTGAACCTTGCCGTCGATGAGCTTGGTGACGACCTGCGGCTTGCCGACGGTCAGCTCGTAGCCCTCGCGGCGCATCTGCTCGACCAGGATGGCCAGCGCCAGCTCGCCGCGGCCCTGCACCTCCCAGGCGTCGGGGCGATCGGTCGGCAGGACGCGCAGCGACACGTTGCCGACGAGCTCCTTGTCCAGCCGGTCCTTGACCATGCGGGCGGTGACCTTGGAACCCTTGACCCTGCCGACCAGCGGCGAGGTGTTGGTGCCGATGGTCATGGAGATCGCGGGCTCGTCGACCGTGATGAGGGGCAGCGGGCGCGGGTCGTCGGGGTCGGCGAGGGTCTCGCCGATCATGATGTCCGGGATGCCGGCGATCGCGATGATGTCACCGGGACCCGCCTCCTCGGCGGGCTTGCGCTCCAGCGCGTCGGTCATCAGCAGCTCGGTGATCTTCACTCGCTGGATGGTGCCGTCGGTGCGGCACCAGGCGACCTGCTGGCCCTTCCTGATGGTGCCCTGGTGGACGCGGCAGAGCGCGATCCTGCCCAGGTAGGAGGAGGCGTCGAGGTTGGTGACGTGCGCCTGCAGCGGGGCCGTCGGGTCGTACGTCGGCGCCGGGATGGTGTCCTTGATCACCTCGAACAGCGGCTCCAGGTCCTCGGAGTCCGGCATGGCGGCGTCCTCGGGACGGTTGAGCGAGGCGCGGCCGGCCTTGGCCGAGGCGTAGACGATCGGGAAGTCGATCTGCTCCTCGGTGGCGTCCAGGTCGATGAAGAGCTCGTAGACCTCGTCCACGACCTCCTTGATCCGGGCGTCGGGGCGGTCGACCTTGTTGATGCACAGGATGACCGGCATCTTGGCGGCGAACGCCTTGCGCAGCACGAACCGGGTCTGCGGCAGCGGGCCCTCGGAGGCGTCGACCAGCAGCACCACGCCGTCGACCATGGACAGACCCCGCTCGACCTCGCCGCCGAAGTCGGCGTGGCCGGGGGTGTCGATGATGTTGAGCGTCATACCGCCGTGCTTGACCGCGGTGTTCTTCGCGAGAATGGTGATGCCCTTCTCGCGCTCGAGGTCGTTGGAGTCCATGACACGGTCGTCCACGTCCTGGTTGACGCGGAATGCGCCCGACTGCCAGAGCATGGCATCCACGAGAGTGGTCTTGCCGTGGTCGACGTGCGCGATGATCGCGATGTTCCGCAGGTCGTCGCGGCTGTTCAAAGGCATGATGGAGTCTCACTCTGTGATCGTGGAGGCGGCCGCGGAACCTGCGGCTCCCCCATTTTAGTTGATCCGGACAATCGCTCTCACGCCTCTGACAGATGAAGTGCGGCAATTCACGCTCCGAGCCGCCTGCTCGCGCCGGATGAGGTCGGTCGGGACGGGCGATCCCTAAGCTCGGATCCATGCCCTACGCACCGTCGTTCCCCGTGATGCTCATGACCCGGGACAATCTGCGGATCGATGCCGCGCACACCCCGCCGCGCGGGGCGGCCGACCTCGGGATCGTGCTGGCCCACGGCTTCACCGGATCGCACAGGGAACGCGCCACCCGCCGCATCGCCCACGTGCTCAGCGGGTTCGGCGGGGTGGTGGCGTTCGACTTCCGGGGGCACGGCCGCTCGGGGGGACTGTCGACGGTGGGCGACCTGGAGATCCTCGACCTGGACGCGGCGGTGCGGCACGCGCGGGCGGTCGGCTACCGCAAGGTGGTGACCGTCGGGTTCTCCCTGGGCGGGGCGGTGGCCCTGCGGCACGCGGGGGTGCTCGGCGGGGTGGACGCGGTGGTGTCGGTGAGCGCGCCGGCGCGGTGGTACTACCGGGGGACCCGGCCGATGCGCCAGGTGCACTGGGCGATCGAGAGGCCGGTCGGGCGACTGTTCACCCGGCTGGGCAAGAACACCCGGATCATGAAGGGCGTGTGGGATCCGTTGCCGCTGGCGCCGTACGCGGCGGCCGCGAAGATCTCACCGGCGCCGCTGCTCGTCGTGCACGGGGACGCGGACCCGTTCTTCCCCCTCGACCACGCGTACCAGATCTACGGGTACGCGAGCGAGCCGAAGGAGCTGTGGGTCGAGCCCGGGTACGGCCACGCGGAGTCGGCGGCCACCCCGGAACTGGTCCGCCGCATCGGTGGGTGGGCCGTCGCCCGTTTCGGTCCGCCGGAGGGTGTTTACTCCTTTTGAGGATCGGTTACAGCGGGGGATGGGGCGCATGCGGAGCATCTATGTGGCGGGTCTCGGGCGGGGAGACGGCAGGCAGATCGTCGAGCTCGGCCTGATGGAGCTGCTCACCCGGAGGGCCGGCCGCACGGGGGTGTTCCGGCCGATCACCGGGGACGGCGAGGACCGCATCCTGGAGCTGCTCAGGAGCAGGTACCGCCCCGCCGCCGCGGTGACGGGGGTGAGTGCCGAGGAGGCCGCGGAGATCTACGCGGAGCGGGGAGTCGAGGAGCTCGTCGGCCGGTTGGTCGCCCGCTTCCACACGCTGGAGCGGGAGTGTGACGCGCTGCTGGTGCTCGGCAGCTACTTCGACACCGACGACCTGCCGCGCGAGCTGGGTTTCAACGCCCGCCTGGCCGCCGAGTTCGGCGCCCCGGTGATCGTGGTGGTGGGCGCGCACGGCGACGCCGCCGAGGAGATCGCGGCCGAGATGCGCACCGGCTACCAGGTCTTCTCCGACCTGGGCTGCACCGTGCTCGCGGTGATCGCCAACCGGGTGCCCGAGGGCACGGTCGTCGACTGTGAGCTCCCGGTCCCCTGCTACGCCATCCCCGAGCGGCCGTCGCTGTCGGCGCCGACCGTCGGGCAGGTCATGCGGGCGGTGGAGGCGGAGCTGATCCAGGGCGACGAGGACAGCCTGCTCCGCGACGTGTTCGGGTTCGTGTTCGGCGGTGCGACGCTCCCGGTGTTCCTGGAGCACCTGGCCGACGGCGCGTTGGTGATCGCACCGGGCGACCGCGCGGACCTGCTGCTGGTCTCGCTGGCCGCCGAGGCGGCCGGTGCGGTGAGACCGGCCGGGGTCGTGCTCACCGTGGGGGAGCGGCCCACGGCGGCCGTACGGGCGCTCACAGCCCGCCTGGCGCCCAGCATGCCGGTGCTCGCGGCCGACGGGGGCAGTTTCGAGGTGGCGACCATCCTGGCGGGCCTGGAGGGGCGGCTCACCGCGGACAACCCCCGCAAGATCGAGACGGCGCTGGGCCACTTCGACGCCCACGTGGACGCCGCCGCCCTGGCCGACCGGATCGAGCTGACCCGCTCGAAGCGGGTCACCCCGATGATGTTCGAGCACACCCTGCTGGAGCGGGCGCGGGCCGACCGGCGGCACATCGTGCTGCCCGAGGGCGAGGAGGACCGCATCCTGCGGGCGGCGGACATCCTGCTGCGGCGCGGCATCGTCGACATCACCCTGCTGGGCAGGGAGGACGTGGTACGGCGGCGGATCGCCGACCTCGGCCTCGACCCGTCGGGCGTGACCGTCGTCGATCCGCTGACCTCGCCGCTGCGCGAGTCGTTCGCCCAGGAGTACGCCGGGTTGCGGGCGCACAAGGGCGTCACCTTCGAGCGGGCCATGGACGTGGTCGCCGACGTCAACTTCTTCGGCACGATGATGCTGTACCGGGGCCTCGTGCACGGCATGGTCTCCGGGGCCGCGCACACCACGGCCGCGACGATCCTGCCCGCCTTCCAGATCATCAGGACGGTCCCCGGCACCTCGATCGTCTCCTCGGTGTTCTTCATGTGCCTGGCCGACCGGGTGCTCGTCTACGGCGACTGCGCGATCAACCCCGACCCGGACGCCGAGCAACTCGCCGACATCGCGATCTCCTCGGCCCGTACGGCGGAGCGCTTCGGCGTCGAGCCGAGGGTCGCGATGCTGTCCTACTCCACCGGCGAGTCGGGCAGCGGCGCCGACGTCGACAAGGTCCGCGCCGCCACCGCCCTGGTCGCCGAGCGCGCGCCGGACCTGCTGGTCGAGGGGCCCATCCAGTACGACGCGGCGGTGGACGCCCGCGTCGCCGCGGCCAAGCTGCCCGGGTCGCGGGTCGCGGGCCGGGCGACCGTGCTGATCTTCCCGGACCTGAACACCGGCAACAACACCTACAAGGCGGTGCAGCGCTCGGCCGGGGCCGTCGCGGTCGGGCCGGTTCTGCAGGGACTGCGCCGGCCGGTCAACGACCTGTCACGCGGCGCCCTGGTCGACGACATCGTGAGCACCGTCGCCATCACCGCCATCCAGGCACAGGAGGTCAAGCTGTGAGCCGGGTGCTGGTCCTCAACTCCGGGTCGTCCTCGGTGAAGTACCGGCTGCTGAGCGGTGCCGAGCACCTGGCCTCGGGAGTGGTGGAGCGGATCGGCGAGCTCGGCTCCCCGGTGCCCGACCACCGGGCGGCCCTGAAGGTGGTCGCCGACCTGCTCGCCGCCGAAGGGCTGGGGCTCGACTCTCCCGAGCTCGTCGCGATCGGGCACCGGGTGGTGCACGGCGGCACGACCTTCGCCGAGCCCACACTGATCACCGACGAGGTGGTCAGGAAGATCGAGGAGCTCATCCCGCTCGCCCCCCTGCACAACCCCGCCAACCTGATGGGCATCGAGGTGGCGCGGCGGCTCCGCCCCGATCTGCCGCAGGTGGCCGTCTTCGACACCGCCTTCCACGCGACGATCCCCCCGGCCGCCTCGACGTACGCGATCGACCGGGGGGTGGCCGAGCGGCTGGGCGTGCGGCGCTACGGCTTCCACGGCACCTCACACGCGTACGTCTCCCGCCAGGCCGCGCTCCTCGCGGACCGGCCGGAGGCCAACGTGATCGTCCTGCATCTCGGCAACGGGGCCAGCGCCTCGGCGGTGTCCGCGGGGCGGTGCGTGGACACGTCCATGGGCATGACCCCGCTGGAGGGCCTCGTCATGGGCACCCGCAGCGGCGACCTGGACCCGGCGGTCGTCCTCTATCTGGCGCGTGCCGGAGGCATGTCCCTCGACGAGATCGACGTGCTGCTCAACCGCCGCAGCGGGATGCTCGGCCTCTGCGGTGACAACGACATGCGCGCGGTGGCGGAGCGGGTGAGCGAGGGCGACCCGGACGCCGAGCTGGCCGTGTCGGTCTACTGCCACCGGCTCCGCAAGTACGTCGGCGCCTACTACGCGGTCCTCGGCACCGTCGACGTCATCGCCTTCACCGGAGGGGTGGGGGAGAACTCCGCGCTGGTCAGGGAGCGGTCGCTGGCCGGTCTCGGGGCGCTCGGCATCACCGTGGACCCGGCGCGCAACGTGCGGGGCGGCACGATCATCTCCCCTGACGGGGACGGTGTGCGGGTCGCGGTGATCCCCACGGACGAGGAGTTCGAGATCGCCAGGCAAACTCTGCTGGTGGTTTCGCGAACCAACGGGAGATAAGGCACGTCTACCCATGGTGGACGTGCGAAATCCGCCGTGACTGGTCCGGGGACACGGACCGTCGTTCGACGGGCCGTGGGACGGTCAGGCGGTTGCCCAGCGTCGCGGGGGCGTGCTGGGCCGTACGTCCGGCGGGGGTGCCCGTACGGCTTACGGGCACCCCTCGAAGGCTCCGGATCAGCCCAGGCGGGCGATCGACTTGTACTCCAGGAAGGACGACAGTCCCTCGGGGCCCAGCTCGCGACCGAGGCCGCTGCTCTTGAAACCGCCGAAGGGCGAGCTGGTCTCGACCATGTAGAGGTTGACGCCGTAGGTGCCGGCGCGCACCTGGCGGGCGACGTCCATGCCGTGCTCGGTGTCGGCGGTCCACACCGTCCCGGCCAGGCCGTAGTCGCTGTCGTTGGCGATCCGGATCGCGTCGGCCTCGTCCTCGTACGGGATCACCGCCAGGACCGGGCCGAAGATCTCCTCACGGGCGATGCGCATCTCGTTGGTCGCTCCGGCGAAGACGGTCGGGGCCACGTACCAGCCGCGGTCGTGGGGGCGGTCGAGGCCGCCGACGACGGCCTTGGCCCCCTCGTCGATGCCGATCTTGATGTAGCCCTCCACCCGCTCCTGCTGCCGCTTGGCGACCAGCGGGCCGATACCGGTCGCCGGGTCGGACGGGTCGCCGACCGGCATGCCCCGCACCATCGCCGAGACCGCGTCCACGACCTCGTCGTAGCGGTTGCGCGAGGCCAGGATGCGGGTCTGGGCGATGCAGGCCTGGCCGTTGTTCATCAGCGAGGCGATCGACAGGAAGCCCATCGCGGAGGGCAGGTCGCAGTCGTCCAGGATGATCGCCGCGGACTTGCCGCCCAGTTCGAGCGTGCAGCGCTTGAGCTGCTCGCCGCAGATCGCCGCGATGCGGCGCCCGGCGGCGGTGGAGCCGGTGAAGGCGACCTTGTCCACGCCCGGGTGGGAGACCAGGTGCTCGCCCGCCTCGCGTCCGGCGGCGACGATGTTGACGACGCCGTCGGGGATGCCGGCCTCCTTGACCATCTCGGCCAGCGGGTAGGCGTCGAGCGGGGTCTCCGGCGCGGGCTTGACCACGATCGTGCAGCCCGCGAGGAGGGCGGGGGCCAGCTTGATCATGATGACGAACTGCGGGACGTTCCACGGGACCACGGCGGCCACCACGCCGACCGGCTCGCGGCGTACGGTCACGGAGCCGAACGTGCCCGGGCGCTCCTCCTCGACGGGGAAGGTCTTGCCGAGCTCGGCGTAGTACTGGAGCATGCCGAGCGGCTGCGGGGCCTGGGCCATCTGGGAGAAGGTGATCGGGGAGCCCATCTCCAGCGTGATGATCTCGGCCATCTCGTCCTGGCGGGCCGCGTAGAGCTCGGCGAGCCTGGACAGGACGGCGGCGCGCTCGGGCATCGTCATCCGGGGCCACGGGCCGTGGTCGAACGCCCGGCGGGCGGCGGCCACCGCCCGGTCCATGTCGGCGGCGGTGCCGTCGGGGACCCGGCCGACGACCTCCTCGGTGTGCGGGGAGATGACGTCGATGGTGCCGGTCCCGGAGGGGGCCACCCAGTCGCCCCCGATGAAGAGCGTGTCGTGCTGGCGCATGATGTGTTGCCTCCTGGTGGGCGGGCCAGAGTCACAATTTGAGCGAATGCTTGCTTGGATAGTGTCATCCGCAGGGAAGGGCGCCACAAGCCCCACCGCTGCTTGAGACCGAATCATGTTCTGTCGCTGATGGCAAGGGTGACAGAAGTCTCCGCCGGAGTCTCTGTCGAATGGGCGAGGTGGGGCGCCCTGTGCGAGGATTCATCAGGGTTAAACCAGTGACACGTCAGGAAATGTTTACTCAAATCACCCTAAATGGGCAGATGGTTCGTCAATGGTGCGCGAGTTCCTCCGTTCCGGTGGCGAGCTTCAAGATCGTCTTCTATAGTTTCGCTCCGTCCATGAGGGGGCGCCGGAGGTGAGCGAAGCGTGAGACCGACTCGCTCAGCGATCCTGGCCGCCCTGCTCGCGGTGCTGCTCCTGTCACCGGCCGTGGCGGGGGCGGCCCCGCTCCGCACGGTCAGGCCGAACCCGGAGGCCGAGCTCAAGAGGCTGACCCAGGAGGCGGCCGAGATCAACAAGAACTACCGCGGCCAGGTGCAGAGCCTGGAGGAGACCCGGGTCCAGGCCAGCAAGGCCACCGTCAACGCCAGAGGCCTCAAACGCGCCCTGGTGGCCGCCGAAGCCGACATCGTGCGCTTCGCCCAGACCGCCTACATGGGCGGCGCTCTGGACGACGGCAGCCTGCTGAGCTTCCAGGGCGACCCCAGCATGGCCCTCAGCCAGGCCGCCACCATGTCCTACCTGGCCAGCCGCCGCGCCACCCAGCTCAACCGGGTCAAGAGCCTCATCAAGAAGGCCAAGACCGCGGAGAAGACCGCCGACGCGAAGATCGTCGCGCTCAAGAAGGACATCGCCGACCTCAAGCGGCAGCGGGTCAGGATCGAGGGACTGCTGGCCAAGTACGGCTTCCAGACCCCCTCGGGCAACGGCGGCCTGACCCCCCGCACGGTCACCATGCGCAACGTCGTGCTGCAGACCTTCCCCATGCCCTACGGCTACGGCTGCCTGCGTCCCGGCGACCCGGGCGACCACGGCACCGGCCGGGCCTGCGACTTCATGATGAGCACCGGTGGCCGCGTCCCCACCCCCGATGCCCTGGAGCGCGGCAACCGCCTCGCCCAGTGGGCCATCGACAACGGCAACAAGTACGGGGTCATGTACATCATCTGGCAGCAGAAGTACTACGACGTCCGCACCGGCGCCGGCTGGAAGATGATGTCCAACCGAGGCGGCAACACCGCCAACCACATCGACCACGTGCACATCTCGATGTTCTGAGCCGCCAGGCGCCTGACCTGCGGTGATCTCGTCATGTGGGGCCCTCAGGGCACATCCAGGGCACTTCACGCTTGATGATCTTCAGCTGGCACGCGATAGAAGGTAGGGGCGGGCGCGTGCCCGGAGAACCTCGCCCGAGGAGGATCGCGGTGCCCCTGATCTCTCGCAGCGACTGCGAGCTGAACGCCTACGACCGCACGTTCTTCGTGGTCGATGTGACGTTCGCCTACGATCCCGGTGACTTCCCGGGTGGCGGCTGGTTCGGAGCGATCACGAACTGCTGCCGCGTCTCCGCGGACGACGACCGCGTGGGCATCCGGCTTGAGGCGTGGGACGACGTACCCGAGGAGCAGCGCGAGCCTTGGGCGGACGTCGCCTCAGGCGTGTTCCGGTCGGAGACCGGGGAGATCTGCGCGGTGGAGCTCTACACGGACGTGCAGGACGGGTTCCTGATCCTCGGGGAGCCGGACCGGGACTGGCACGTGCGGGCTCACACTCGCACCGACGACGAGGCGGATCCGAGGGAGGAGTTCCTCTTCCAGTTCTGGCCGGCTCCCGTCATCGAAAAGCCTTCCTTCTAGGACTTCGGCGTCGCGTTGCCCGAGGGCGCCCATATGTCTTCGATGACCTGTCTCATGCGCTCCTCGCTGGAGGGCATCAGGTGCGTGTAGGTCCGCAGGGTGAAACCGGGGTCCGCGTGCCCCAGGAAGTCGTGATGGATACGCCTCGCTCCAGGAGCACCGAGGCGAAGTGGTGGCGGAGCATGTGGAAGCCGTTCTCGCGGGTCGCCGGGATGCCCGCCTTGATCAAGGTCGGCTTCCAGACGAAGCGGTTGAACTCGGTCCGGTTGATCAGGCTGTGCAGCCTGGTCGTGAAGATCAGCGCCGCCGAGTGCGGCGGCCCTTCCGGTGCCCGCCAGGGCAAGATGATCTCGACCGGCGGGAAGGTCAGTTGGTGATCGGAGAGACGCAGGGCAAGGCTCTCCGGCAGGGGAACGTCACGGACCTTCCCGCCTTTCGGGAGGGCGAAGAGCGTCTGACGACCGTTCAGTATCTTGACCTGCCGCCGGATGTGAACGACTCCGGCCGCCAGGTCGATGTCATCGACGGCCAGGCCGAACGCCTCACCTTGACGGAGCCCGAGTGTCGCAGCCGCCTGGGTCGTCAACGCTCCGGCCCTATTTTCGAGCGGGATACGGCCGAATTGCTGTACAGCCGCCATGATTGGTAACGGTTGAGTTGTGTCCAATGATCAATCGTTCATAGCTGAGCTGTGGTTCATCATGAAGACATGAGCTCTAGGTGGCGAGTGCTGTTATGGGGCGGCGGAGCGGCGGTGGCGCTTACGTGCACGGTGGTGGGCGTGCTGCTGTTCCGGGCCGGGTTAGATGACGCCGACAAGTGGGCGAGCATTATTGGGATGAGCGTCACGGTGATCAGCTTTCCGGTGTCGGTGTACGGAATCGTCCTGGCTCGACGTGCCACGGTTTCCAATGCGCCGCAGCCGTCGGACATGGTGCAGGTGATCGCTTCCGGATCCCGATCTATCGCGGCGCATACCCTATCCGGCTCGGCCTCCACCGGGGGTAACCCTTGAAGAGCTCCACCCGCAGCAGCAGACCAGCAAGTACCAACTACTCAGCACGCACGTTGAAAGCCTGACCCGCCACTACTCGGTCACGTCTGCAACCGGTGAACACGACTGGGTCTTTCCCGAGGCTGCCTCTTTCGAATACAAGCAGGGTAATTATGGCCGCGCCGAGTCGCTAGGCCGGCATGCTGTGGCCCTCATGTCGGCCAGCTGGGGTAAGGAGCACCCCGATACGTTGACCACCCGCAATAATTTGGCATTGGTGTTGCAGGAGTTGGGGCGGTTAAAGGAGGCCGAGGCTGAGCATCGAGCCGTGCTAGAGATTCAGCGACGGGTACTGGGTGAGGAGCACCCCGATACCCTAACCAGTCGAAACAATTTAAAAGACATCGTTCGTGAGCGAACTAAACGACAGAGAATTGAGACGCGTAGTCGTTTGGGGGACCTCGATCGCAATGCACCCTGTTCATGTGGTTCAGGGAAGAAGCGCAAGCGCTGTCATGGCAGGGGGCAGTAATGCCGGATTGGCATAAAGTAACAACTGGTCGTGGGGGGCTCGGCGTCGACACTATGGTCGTTAAGCGTGACATTCTTCACAAGAAGCTTGCACGCTTTTGTCTATTTCTCTGCCATGCCCTACGGCTTTACATCGAAAGTCGGGGATTAAAGAATTGTAGATCAGAAATTCGTTCATCACTCAAGTGGCATGGTAACAGGCTCAAAGCTTGCGACGGGTGTGGAGTATATGCGGGATGATCTTGTGAAGAGTGTGGCCTGTTCGAGATATTTGTGCAGCTCATATCGCATAAGTCCGCCATGCGGCTGCCGCTCCCCTAAGAACTCCTAACAGAATGGGGTTGGCCGCGTCCGGGGACATGATCGGTCGTTGGACCGGGTGTGAGGAAGGGCGAGCAGCCACCGTGGATCGTGCCCGATGGGCTCTGGCAACGGATTGAGCCGTTGCTTCCGACGATCGAAAGCCGCTACCGCAACCCTGGGCGCAAGCGGATCGACGACCGCAAAGCACTGTGCGGGATCTTGTTCGTGCTCTACACCGCGATCCCGTGGGAGTTCCTGCCCCAGGAGCTGGGGTTCGGCTCGGGCATGACGTGCCGGCGGCGACTGCGTGACCGGCACCAGGCCGGCGTCCGGAACCGGCTTCACGAGCTGCTGCCGGCCGAGCTGCACGCCGCTGACCGGCTGGATTGGTCCAAGGCGGTGGTCGGCAGCTCCCATGTACGGGCGCTCAAGGGCGGCCCGAAACCGGCCCGAGCCCGGTCGATCGAGGCAGGACCGGCTCGAAGCACCATGTGATCACCGACGGGAACGGCATCCCGCCGGCGGTCAGCCTCGGCGGCGGCAACCGCAACGACATCTTGCAGCTCATGCCTCTCTTGGAGGCGATTCCGCCGGTCCGCGGCAAGGTCGGCAAACCTCGCCGACGACCCAGAACGCTGTACGCCGACCGCGCCTACGATCACGACCGCTATCGCCGTCAGCTGCGGGACAAGAGAATCGAGCCGATCATTGCCCGCCGGAGCACTCCGCACGGCTCCGGCCTGGGCGTGCACCGGTGGGTGGTGGAGCAGACGATCGCCCTGCTGCACTGGTTTCGCCGATTACGCATCCGCTGGGAAATCCGCGACGACATCCACGAGGCTTTCATGACCCTCGCCTCCGCCATCATCTGCTGGCGACGCCTCAACCACTGATCGCATTCTGTTAGGAGTTCTTAGGCGTCGCCGAACTCTGCGAGCGCCCGGGCGCCGAGGACCGGTCCCAGCCCAGGCTGCGATAAGACAATCTTCCCGGCCGGATGTCGGTCGAAATTTCCTCCACCTGCCCGTGCAGGGCCTTGATCTGTTCGCCCGGCACGGTCTCAGGACCGCCACCGCCGAGCCGACGGTGGCAGCGTAGGCAGCGGTCACGGCCGCATGCTGCCCCAGGTGCGCAGTGCGTAATGTGCGGCGTGGACCCCGCGGTGGCATACCGCGGAGCTCTAGATCATGTAGACGGGGGCGAGGTCGACGAATATGCGGTAGTCCGTGATCAGGCCGTCGTCGCGGGTGCGCCAGATCGATACGGCTACGACGCTGGCGTCCTTGCCGTCGAGCCGCCGGTAGGTCACCTCGGTCTCGGCGATGATGTCGGCATCCACCTGCCAGTTCCTGACGATCCGGTGCCGCAGGCCGCCGATGGTGGAGAAGAAGGCCTGCAGCCCGGCGGCGATGGTCTCACGTCCCGTCATCGGCTCGGCGTTGCCGAACACCAACGTGGCGTCCTCGGTCAGCAACCGCACGAACTCGTCGGGGTCGAACGAGTCGACTATCTGGAAAACGCGTCGCACCACATCGTCGGTCATGTCGATCCTTCCTCACGCAGTCGGGATCACTGGTGGGGACGATACGGGGCGAAGGGCGACGCGCAACTATCGCGAAAGTGGGTATCTCGTCGCCGTAAGGCTCGCCGGAGATCTTCGAACCTGGGGTGCGGCGTCGTGGTCGGGCCCGGCGCGGTGGCCGTTCGGAATCACTCAGATCGAGGAGGGCAGGGCACATCCAGGGCACATGGGCACGAGAAGCAGCACGAGATGCTGAGAGCCAGTGAAGGCCAAAAGTCCGGCTCAGAACGCCTTCTAGGGGATCACCGCAGGTCAGCCACCAAGACGGATCAGATCTTGATGTTCTGAAGTGGAAGAGGGACCCGGATCGTTGATTCAGGCCCCTTCGCCGTGCCGGGGTCGTTTCCCTGCCAGGTGGCCGACGCGGGTCAGGCGTAGCGGAAGATGATCAAAAAGGTGCCTACGGCCATCAAGAAGATGGCCGTCGCACCGATGATCAGGCTTCGGAGCCGGTAGTGCCGGTGACCGGCGCATGAAACGCAGCCTCCGGGAGTTCTACGTGATCATCGTCATGTCGCGTCGTCGTGCTGTCCTGGACGCCCATGCCGGTGACCGGGGCATGATGGGCGCCGCCGGAGAACCCTGTGTGATCTCCACGACAGCTTCGAGTTCGCGACCACGAGGTCTCCCGCTTCGGACTACGAACACCGGTGCCGGACGATTGCGGTGCTCCAGGACGTGGTTACGTCCTGACGCCTTCGAAGTGCCCCAGGCGCGTCGCTCAGCGCTCGCGCCGGCGCCGGGCCTTACCGCTCACTCCGCCGAACAGCGCCAGGCCCCTCACCACGACCACCGGCGCCGACGGGTCGACGTCCGGGCTGCTGTGCACGTCGAAGCCGCCGAAGATGCCGATGCCGTGGCAGCGCACCTCCGTCCCCTCGGGCACGATGATCTCGGCCCCACCGAAGATCGCGTTGATCGTGATCTCGACCTCTTTTGCCTCGAACTCGGCCCCGGTCAGGTCAAACCGCAAGCCGCCGAAGAGGGCCAGCGCTTTGGTTCGCCGCCGCACCCGCCAGCGGCCCTTGCGCTCGGCACCGCCGAAGATGGCGACGATGTTCTCGGGCTTGGAGCTCGCATCCGGCAGGTAGGACACCGGGTTCGCGGCCGGACGGTGCCGGTCGACCTGTAGGTCGCGGGTGAGGACCTCGAGCTCCCCCACGGTCTTGGCCTGGTAGAGCCTGTCCAGGCGCTCGGAGTACTCTTCGTGGCTCAGCTGACCGGTGCTCAGGGCTTCACCGAGCATGGTGCTGACCTGCTCCCTGTTGCTGTCCGAGGCGCGCAGGTGCGACATCTGGGAGTCCCTACGCTGAGGGGGATTTTCCATGCTGGCCACGATAGTTCTCATTCATCCTGACGGGGAGCTTGCCAAGGGGTGCTCGGTCACGTCCGGCTCGCCCGCGGCCTCGACGATCCGCTCGGCGGCCTTCAGCCTTACGCGATCACACGGCACCGACCCGTATCTACCTCCTGACCAGGGAACGAGCCGTGTGACATGCATGCCGCCCTTCCCTACGGATTGTTAGAAGGTGCCTGGCTGGTGTTCTGCTTGTCCCGGCTCCAGATTTCGGTGCATCGAGGGAGGTCCTCGATGCCTCCGCCTTCAGGGATCATGCCCCAGAGGAAGGGGATCAGGTACTGAGGCGGTTCGCCCAGGAGCACGGCCAGTTCGTCCTCGGTGACGGTGAGGGTGAATGCCGAGCCCGGTTGTTCGGGGTTCCATCCCTGTTCGATGGCTCGCCGGATGCATCCGGCGACGAGGGCGGGGCGGACTGCGATCGTTCGTTCTCCGAGCCAGTTGTCCGGCCGAGCGCAGGGAAGCGACACCACGAGAAAACGCCCCGGCTCCGCGGTCCGCTCAACGGTGACGGCGAGGGGACTCCAATTGTTGCCCTGGTGGTAGGTGGGCTTGTGCCGGATCCGCCAGCGGAAGGCGGTGCCGTCGACGCTGATGAGCCGTGAGCCCTTCCTGGGCATCGTCACGGGCGCCTCCAAGCCTCTGTTCTGTTCCGTCGCTGTTCTGTGGGAGTACCAAAAGCAGTGAGAAGTGACGCGAGACGCCCGCAAGCGTAACCGCTGCTCATCCCATGATCGAATTGTTTTCCCAGGTGCCCTGATCACGCATCGGAGATCACCCAGATCTACGAGCGCAGGGCAACTCAGGGCACATCTGATCGATTGGATGCCGCCGAAGGGCCGGCAGCGTGGCGGCAAGCCGGGGAGCGGGCTCGGTCTGGCAGAGAGGGCGGGTGCGGCGAGCGGGTCGGGGAGACGGGCTGGCCGTAAGGCCGGCACCGCGCCCCGACCCGACTCAACCGGCAGGTTCCACCGGACCGAGCCGGATGCCCTTACTCCGGCGGACGGCCGGAAATCGTCAGGACCGCCAATTGAGGGATCGGG
>NZ_JBSFWD010000035.1:0-108379 GCF_053592655.1 Streptosporangium sp. NPDC002607 | reverse complement strand
CGCCTCCGTCACCACCAGGTCGTCGGCGATCTCCCTGGCCGTGGCCGGTGCGACGAACGCCGGCCGGAAAGACCGCCCACCGGCGGGGTTTTCGGCACCGGAGCACTCACTTCAGTCCACCGAGACGAGCGGCGCGGGGTAGCCGGGGACGCCCGAGGGCAGTTTCCACGGCTCGTGGATCACCCGTTTCGGCAGCGCGGCGAGCTCGGGGACGTAGCGGCGGACGTACTCGCCGTCCGGGTCGTACCTCTTGGCCTGCCGGATGTGGTTGACGGGCCGGTTGGGCCGGGTGTCGTTGCCGGTCCCCGCGACCCACTGCCAGTTGCCGTAGTTGTTGGCCACGTCGCCGTCGAGCAGCCGCTCGAAGAAGTGGTCGGCCCCGACACGCCAGTCGACCCGCAGCCGCCTGACGAGGAACGAGCCCACGATCAGGCGGGCCCGGTTGTGCATCCAGCCCTCGGCGAGCATCTGCCGGATCCCGGCGTCCACGATGGGGATTCCGGTCATGCCCTCCTTCCACGCCTGCGCCGCGTGGTCGTCGTCGCGCCACTCGTGCCCGCGCGGGCGGTAGTCGTCCCGGTTGATCCGCGGGAAGGCCCGTGTCACCTGATGGAAGAAGTCCCGCCAGCACAGCTGCCTGACGAACTCGCCGGTGTCCCCGGCCTCCCTGGCCAGCGACTCCAGCTCCAGCGGCGAGACGCAGCCGAAGCGCAGGTAGGGGCTGAGCCTGGAGGTGCGGTTGCCCGCCATGTCGTCGTGGCCGTCGGCGTAGTCGTCCACGCAGTGTCTCAACCACTGCTCCATCCTCCGGCGCCCGACCGTCTCACCACCCCTGAACAGCTCGTACGTCTCGTGCCCGGGTTCGGGTAGCCTGCCGGGGCTCAGAGCCTCGGGGACACGGACCATACCGGGTGCCTTGAGCACCTCCCTGCGTGGTCGCCGGCTCCAGGCCCGCCAGTAGGGGGTGAAGACCCGGTAGTGGTCACCGCCGCCCGACGGCCTGAGCGCGTCCGGCGGCACGACCGTCAGGCCGGGGAAGGTACGGAACTCCACCCCCGCGCGCTCGCACTCCGCCGCCAGGCGCCGTTGCCTGCGGCGCGCGAGGGCGCTGACGTCCATGGTGGCGTGGACCGCCCCGGCCCTCGACTCCCCCGCCAGGCGCATCGTCTCCGCGACCGGATCACCCCTGCGCACGACCAGCTCACCGCCCCGCTCACGGAGCGATCCGCGCAGGTCGGCGAGGCATTCGGCGAGAAATCCCAGGCGGTTGCCAGCGGGTATGTCGGGGTCGATGACGAAGAGTGGTATGACATGACGTGCGCGCTCGCACGCAGCGGCGAGCGCTGGGTGGTCGTGCACCCGGAGGTCGCGGCTGAACAAAACGATCACAGTATCGGTCACGTTTTCCTTTCGCCGGGTCACGCTCCGCCGGTTGCATCCGCCGGGGGCTCGGAACTCGAAGGAATGTCCAGGGAGCGACCGCTCGTGTCGCCTGTCACGCTGGTACGGCAGTAGCGGGCTTGAAATGGGATGAGATGGAAAAGCAGCGACAGGTGACCGCTGATGAGGAGCCGGGATACGGCATCGGCGCCGTCTCACGACGCCTCGGCGTGCCCGCCCCCACGCTGCGGACCTGGAACCTACGCTACGGCGTGGGCCCGAGCCGCCGGAGCCCCGGGGGGCATCGACGCTACGACACCCGCGACCTGTGGCGCCTGGAGGAGATGAACCGGCTCATCAGGAGCGGGGTTCCCCCCTCCGACGCGGCACGGGAGGTCCTGCGGGTCGAGGCCGTCCCACCGGCGGCTCCGGAGGTGAGCACCGAGGAGACCCCCCTCTTCCCCCTGGCGGAGCGGCCCGGCATCCCCACGGCGGCGATGCTGGAGCGGGCGGCGATGACGCTGGACAGCCGAACCGTCCACGACTGGATAGAGGCGTCGCTGGCCAGGCACGGCGTGCCGTGGACCTGGGAGCGGCTGGTGATGCCGGTCTTCGAGACGATCTGCGACCGCCAGGCCGAGAGCGGCGCGAGCGTCGAGATCGAGCACCTGTTCTCCGACCGGCTGCTGGCGGCGCTGATCCGGCTCACCGCACGCCCCGCCCGGCCGGTCAACACCCGCCCCGTGCTGCTCGCCTGTGCCGAGGACGAGCAGCACAGCCTGCCGATCTACGCACTGGCCGCCACGCTGACCATCGACCACCAGGTGGAGACCCGGGTGCTGGGCGCCAGGACCCCGTACCCGGCGCTGGCGGACGCGATGCGCCGGCTGGGCCCCTCGGTGGTCTTCGTCTGGTCCCAGCTGCCCACCACCGGTGATCCCGCCCCGCTCGCGTCGCTGCCCGTGCTCCGCCCGCCGAGCCTGGTCGTCGCGGGCGGTATGGGCTGGCGGGAGGGGCTGCCGGCGTCGGTCCCCCACGTCACGTCGTTCCAGGACGCGCTCACCCGCGTCCTCGCCGCCCTGGCCTGAGCTCGGCCTTTCTACCAGCGGGCCGGATCCCCCTTCTCCCTCCCGTTGATCGGCGTGCCACCGTGCCCTTGCTTGCGATCACGTCGACCGGTCAGGTATGAATAGGTTTTGAATAAGTTTTCTCGGTGAGCGGAGGCGTCATGACGGACACCCTGAACATCCGGTTCGCCGAGGGCGACGATGCGGCCCTGGCCGAGTGCTTTAGCGCCCACGGCCCCCTCATCCGCTCCTACCTGCGGCGATTCGTACCGCAGCAGGAGATCGAGGACCTTCAGCAGGTGGTGTTCGCCGAGGTCTGGCGGTCACGGCACCGCTTCGACCCGGCCCGCAGCCTCCCCGCCTGGATGCTCGGCATCGCGCACAAGCGCGCGGTCGACCAGCTTCGGATGCGCACCCTGCGTACGGTGCCGCTGGACGTGGTGGCGGATCCGGCCGGCGACGACGGCAGGGCCGACGGTGATGGCGTGGCCGAGCGCGACCAGGTGCGCCGGGCGCTGGCCAAGCTGCCCGAGTCACAGCGCCAGGCGATCGAACTGGCCTACTACGGCGACCTGACCCAGCGGGAGATCGCCGAGAGGCTGAGCGTCCCGCTCGGCACGGTCAAGGCCCGTACCGCCCGCGGTCTGCGCCGCCTGTCCGACATCCTCACCCCGGCCGCGGCGTGAACGGCTGTCATGGAGCGGATCTTCGCCCACCTCCGGCTCCGCGCGCGCTACTGAAGAGCGACCGGCGACCCCGGGACCCGGTGTCCTTCCACGCCCGGCACAAGATGCGGCTGCCGGCCCACCACCCCGCGGCCTACCGGCGGGTGGTGGCTCAGGCGGGCGCCAGGTGACCGACTGAGCCTGTGGCCACCGCGACGGTCAGCCGGGCGGATTCAGCCTCACCACCGCGAGGGAGCGGGCGGGCAGGGACAGCTCCTCTCCCCGCACCGTCGCCGACGCCTCCGAGGCGAGCAGGATGTGGCCGGGCGCGGACCGTCCTGGCCCGAGCCTGACGGTGAGCGGCACCGGACCGAGGTTGGCCGCCACCCTGAGCCCTCCCCGGTGGACGACCAGCCAGGACTCGCCGTGGTCGACCCGGACCCGATCCAGTCTCGGGTCCGTCAGCTCGGGGTGTGCCCGGCGCAGCGCGATCAGGGCCCGGTACCAGTCGAGATGGGCCCGGTGGGCGTCGTCGTCCAGCTCGCTCCAGTCGAGCTTGGAGCGCAGGAACGTCAGCTCCTCGCCGGGATCGGGGGCCTTCTCCGCCCAGTCGTCGTAGCCGAAGCCGACGAACTCCCGCCGCCGCCGGTCGGCCTCGCCCTCGCGCAGGTGCGGCTCGACGTGATCGGTGAAGAACAGGAACGGCGTGCGCGCGCCCCACTCCTCCCCCATGAACAGCATGGGGGTGAACGGCGAGGTCAGCAGGAGCCCGGCGGCCAGCCGGAGCGCCTCGGGCGCCAGCCGGTCACCCTCCGCGCGGTTACCGATCTGGTCGTGATTCTGCGCGCAGCAGACGAAGCGGTAGCCGGGCAGGTGGGTCGCCGACCGGCCGTGGGACCGCCCCCGGAAGGACGAGTAGGTCCCGTCGTGGTAGTAGGCGCGGGTCAGCACCTTGGGCAGTGCCCCGTAGAAGTCGTCGTAGTAGCCGTGCCGCTCCCCGCTCACCGCCACGTGCAGGGCGTGGTGGACATCGTCGTTCCAGGCGGCCGCCAGACCGTACCCCCCGGCCTCGCGGGGGGTCATCAGCCGGGGGTCGTTGAGGTCGGACTCGGCGATGAGGGTCAGCGGCCTGCCCACGGCCGCCGACAGCGCCTCCGTCTCGGCGGCGATCTCCTCCAGCAGGTGGACGGCCCGGTCGTCGCGCAGGGCGTGCACGGCGTCCAGGCGCAGGCCGTCGATGTGGTAGTCGCGCAGCCACTGCATCGCGTTGCCGACGAAGTAGGCGCGCACCTCGTCGGAGCCGGGGCCGTCCAGGTTGACCGCCTGCCCCCAGAAGGAGGAGGCGCTGGAGTGGAAGTAGGGGCCGAAGGGGGCGAGGAAGTTGCCCGAGGGGCCGAGATGGTTGTAGACGACGTCGAGGATCACCCCGAGCCCGCGCCGGTGGCAGGCGTCCACGAGGCGCTTGAGCCCGTCGGGGCCGCCGTAGTTGTCGGTGACGGCCCACAGGTCCACGCCGTCGTAACCCCAGTTGCGCCCGCCGGGCACCGGCGGCACCGGCATGATCTCCACGAAGTCGACGCCGAGCTCCGCCAGGTGCTCCAGCCTGCCGATCGCCGCGTCGAAGGTGCCCTCGGGGGTGAAGGTGCCGATGTGCAGCTCGTAGATGACCGAGCCCGGCAGGTCACGCCCCCGCCACAGGGCGTCCCCCCACTCGAAGCGGTCGTGGTCGTAGACCCGGCTCGGGCCGAAGATCCCCTCCGGCTGCCAGCGGGTACGGGGATCGGGCAGCGCCTCGCCCCCGTCCAGCCGGAACCGGTAGTCGGTACCGTGCCCGGCACCGGGCACCTCCGCGGACCACCAGCCGCCGCCCGCGGACGACATCGGGTGGCGGACCTCGCCGATCTCCACGTCCACCGCCGTCGCCCGTGGCGCCCAGACCTCGAACATGGGTCAGTCCCTTTCCAGGAGTGCGACGGGGTGGACCGAGAGCAGGTGGGCGAGCGGGATCCTGCCGGTGTGCTCGGCACCGGAGAGCAGGTCCCGCCAGGTACCGTGCGGCAGGGTGAGTGTGCTGCCCTCCCAGCCGCCGCGCCGCTCCAGGCCGACCGGCAGCCGGGTGGCCACCGCCACCGCCCGTTCCCCCCTGGCGAAGGCGATCGCGTGCTCTCCGGCCTCGATCGGGACGTACGGTGCCGCGGGGTCCAGCCTCCGCCGCAGGTCCAGCGCCCGGCTGGTGATCGCCAGCTTGGCCTCGTCCCATGACAGGCCCTCGGTGGCGGGACTCGGGTGTGCCTGCTCCGGGTGGGCCTGGCTCGCGTGAGCCTGGGCCGCCGAGAGCATCCGGCGGCGCAGCGGGAAGTCGACCGGGCGGCGGTTGTCCGGGTCGACCAGGGAGAAGTCGGTGATCTCGTTGCCCCAGTAGAGGTCGGGCACGCCGGGCAGCATGAGCTGGACGAGCTTCTGGCCCAGCGAGTTGGACCTGGCGTACGGCTCGATCCGCGCGGTGAACTCCTTGATCGAGGCGCCGCACTCCTCGACGGCCCGGGTGACGAAGTCGCGGATGCCGCGCTCGTAGGCCGGGTCGGGGGTGGCCCAGGAGATCGAGGTCTTGGCCTCGCGGGCCGCCTTGAACAGGTAGTCGAAGAACCTGTCGGGGCCGATCGGCCAGGAGGCCATCAGGTTCTGCCAGGCCAGGTAGTCCAGGGCCGAGTCGAAGGAGACCTTCGAGGACCACTCGCCGACCGCCGCCGCCCACTCCTCCGGAAGCTCGGACAGCACGGCCAGCCGGGCCCGCACGTCCTCCGAGCGCTTGGTGTCGTGGGTGGACAGCGTCGTCATCGTGCCCGGCGGCATCCGCCGGCAGAACGCGTGGAACTCCTCGATCGGCTCGCCGAACCTGTCGGGCTCGCCGCCCACCTCGTTCAGGCAGGACAGCGGGTACCAGCGGTAGAGGGCGGTGTCCTCCACCCCCTTGGCCATCACCGGGCCGCAGGTCTGCTGGAAGCGGGCGACCGCCTCGGCGGGCCCGGCCAGCACCCGCTGGACGACCTCCGCCACCGGAGCGCCCTCGGGTAGCCGCCCCGCGGCGACCTGTCCGGCCTCCTCGACGATCTGGGCCGAGATCTCGGGCACCGGCTCGCCCGGCACCACGTAGGCCCGGTAGACCGGCATCGCGGCGAGCAGCTCCACCAGCGTCCGGCGGTCGGAGCCGACGACGGCGTGCAACCTGTCGATCTCCGAAGCGAAGAACAG
Source organism: Streptosporangium sp. NPDC002607 (assembly GCF_053592655.1). NCBI lineage: Bacteria > Bacillati > Actinomycetota > Actinomycetes > Streptosporangiales > Streptosporangiaceae > Streptosporangium > Streptosporangium sp. NPDC002607. The sequence goes on along the minus strand of NZ_JBSFWD010000035.1, from coordinate 102,015 downwards.
GCTCAGCACCTCCGCCTTGGACTCGCGGACCACCGCGGCGTAGCCGGCGGGCATGCCGGTCTGCAGGGTGAACAGCTTCACCAGCGGCTCTTTTCCCGCCGGGTCGACGAACAGCCCGGTGATCCGGTTGAGCACCTCGTAGCCGGTGGTCCCGTCGCACTCCCAGTCCGCGGGCAGCCGTTCGGAGCCGATCAGGATCTTCTCCGCCACGGTCCACACGCCCGAGGCGGCGCGCAGCCGCGACAGGTAGCCGCGCGGCTCGGCGAGCCCGTCGGGGTGGTCCACCCGCAGCCCCTGGATGATCCCCTCCCGGACCAGCGAGAGGATGACGGCGTGCGTGGCGTCGAACACCTCCGGGTCCTCCACCCGCAGCCCGATCAGCGAGGACACGTCGAAGAACCGGCGGTAGCCGGGCCCGCGCCGCCAGTCGACCAGCCGGTAGTTGGTGTCCGGCAGCGGGAAGACGTGGTCGTGGTAGCGCAGCACGTCACCATCGGCCACCACCTCCCCCGAGTCGCCGAGCACCGGCATGTTCACCTTGCCGTCGCCGCCGGCCCAGTCGATGTCGAACCAGGACGCGTACGGCGACTTCTGCCCCTCGGCGAGCACCGACCACAGTTGCGCGTTGCCCGACTCCGGCACCGGGACCGTCATGTGGTTGGGCACGATGTCGACGACGATGCCGATCCCGTGCTGGGCGAGCGTCGCCGACATCGCCCGCAGTCCCTCGACCCCGCCGAACTCCGCGCGGACGCGCGAGTGGTCGGTCACGTCGTAGCCGTGCCGCGACTCCGGCACGGCCTGCAGGATCGGCGACAAGTAGACATGGCTCACCCCCAGGTCCCGCAGGTACGGGGCCAGCTCGGCCACCTTGTCGAACCCGAAGTCGGGGGTCAGCTGGAGCCGATAGGTCGAGACCGGCACCTCGTAGGAGCCGGGCGAGGGCGGCGGCTCGGGTACCTCCTCGGGGAGCTCCGCCGGCTCTGGCACGTCCTCGCCGAACAGTGCCGCCCCGGAGTCCGGCAGGACCTCGCCATGGGCGACCTGCGGCGGGATCACACCGGGCACCGGCTCTCGCGGCACGACAGTGGGCACCGGCTCGGGCGGGACCACAGTGGGCGCGGGCTCCAGGGGAGCGGGCTCGGGGGTGGGTTGCGTGATGGGCTCAGACACGGCGCAACACCCTCACCGAGCGGCCGACCACCGGCACGCTCTCTCCGGCCCGGCAGACCCGGGTGTCAACCGTGATCGGCATCGCCGTGTCGATCTCTGTCAGCCACATCTCACCGTAGTCCTTCGGAAGGGTGAACTTGATGACGTCGTGGTGGGCGTTGAACAGCAGCAGGAACGAGTCGTCGACGATCTGCCGCCCCCTGCGGTCGGGCTCGGTGATGGCCTCACCGTTCAGGAAGACGGCCAGCGACCTGGCGTAGCCAACGTTCCAGTCGGCATCGGTCATCTTCTCCCCTCTCGGAGTGAGCCAGGCGATGTCGCTGAGGTTCTCCTCGGAGCCTCGTACGGGCCGCCCGTAGAAGAACCTGCGCCGCCGGAAGACCGGGTGGTCGGCGCGGAGCTTGGCCAGCCGCCGGGTGAAATCGAGCAGCAGCCAGTTCTCCCTGACGTCGGACCAGTCGACCCAGCTCAGTTCGTTGTCCTGGCAGTACACGTTGTTGTTGCCCCGCTGGGTGCGGCCCAACTCGTCGCCGTGGGAAATCATCGGAACGCCCTGGGACAGGAAAAGAGTGGTCAGGAAGTTGCGCTTCTGCTGCTCGCGCAGGGACTCGACGGCCAGCGGGGCGGGCCCCTCCTCACCGCAGTTCCAGGAGCGGTTGTCGTCGGTGCCGTCCCGGTTGTCCTCACCGTTGGCCTCGTTGTGCTTGCCGTTGTAGGAGACGAGATCCTGCAGGGTGAACCCGTCGTGGCAGGTGACGAAGTTGATGGAGGCGGCGGGGCGGCGGCTGTCGTCCTGGTAGAGGTCACTGGAGCCGGTCAGCCTGGAGGCGAACTCGGGCAGCGAGGCGGGCTCACCCCGCCACAGGTCGCGGATCGTGTCGCGGTACATGCCGTTCCACTCGGTCCACCTGGCGGGGAAGTTGCCCACCTGGTAGCCGCCGGGGCCGACGTCCCACGGCTCGGCGATCAGTTTGACCTGTGACAGCACCGGATCCTGCTGGACCAGGTCGAAGAAGGCGCTCAGCCGGTCGACCTCGTGCAGCTCCCGCGCCAGCGTCGCGGCCAGGTCGAACCTGAAACCGTCCACGTGCATCTCGATGACCCAGTAGCGGAGCGAATCCATGATCATTTGAAGCACGTGCGGGGAGCGCATGAACAGGCTGTTGCCGGTGCCCGTGGTGTCCAGGTAGTACCGCCTGTCGTCGTCGACCAGGCGGTAGTAGTCGGCGTTGTCGATGCCCCGCATGCTCAGCGTCGGGCCCAGGTGGTTGCCCTCGGCCGTGTGGTTGTAGACCACGTCGAGGATGACCTCGATGTTCGCCTCGTGCAGGGCCTTGACCATGGCCTTGAACTCCAGCACCTGCCCGCCGCGCTGCCCGGTGCTGGAGTAGGCGTTGTGCGGGGCGAAGAACCCGATGCTGTTGTAGCCCCAGTAGTTCGTCAGCCCCCGCTCGACGAGGACGTGGTCGGTGACGAACTGGTGCACCGGCATGAGCTCGATCGCCGTCACCCCGAGCGCGGTCAGGTGATCGATGATCTCCGGATGCCCGATCGCCGCGTAGCTGCCCCGGATCCGCTCGGGGATCTTCGGGTGGTTGATCGTCAGCCCCTTGACGTGCGCCTCGTAGATCACCGTGTTGTGGTACGGGGTGCTCGGCGGCCGGTCGTGCCCCCAGCCGAAGAACGGGTTGATCACGATGGAGCGCGGCACGAACGCGGCCGAGTCCGTGTCGTTACGGCTCTCCGGATCGCCGAAGCGGTAGTCGTACACCGCCTCGTCCCAGTTCACGTCCCCCTCGATCGCCTTGGCGTAGGGATCGAGCAGGAGCTTGGCCGGATTGCACCGCTGTCCCCTCCGCGGGTCGTACGGGCCGTGCACGCGGTAGCCGTACCGCTGCCCGGGACCGACGCCGGGTAGGTAGCCGTGCCAGACGAAGCCCTCGCACTCGGTGAAGGTGACTCGTGTCTCCCGGTTCTCCTCGTCGAACAGGCACAGCTCGACGCGTTCGGCGGCCTCGGTGAAAAGCGCGAAGTTGGTCCCCGCGCCGTCGTAGGTGGCCCCGAGAGGATAGGGATCACCCGGCCAGATCTCGATCATTGCACCGCCCTTCAGCGGTGAACAGATATGCCCCGTCTCAGCCTGGACATGCGCACATCTCCATTCCTGCAAGAGTGATCTCGGAGCTGCCCGACGGCATGCCTGGACGGGCCGGGGTCAGGCCGGGCGGAACTCATGGGCCAGCGCGCGGATCGCGGGTTCGTACACGCGCAGCCCCGCCCCGGCGGCGAACGCCTCCGCCGCCCGCAGGTGGGCCCCGGCCCGCTCCTCGTCACCGTCGAGCAGGGCCAGCCGGGCCAGGCACAGGTCGGTCAGCGACCAGCCGAGCAGCCGTCCCGCGTTCGGGGCGAGCCTGCGGTACAGGATCTTCCCCGCGACCCCGTCGCCGAGCGCCGCGCAGATCTCGCTGACGGCGTCCGGTACGAACCGGTAGGCCAGCTCGGGGCCGAGTGCCGCGAAGCCGTCGCGGGCGAGTTCGGCGAAGTCCTCCCGCGTCTCGTCCGTCCTGCCCAGGTCGATCAGGACCAGGCAGCGCAGGAGCCGCCAGGGGATCTGCCCCGGACGGTGGGCGAGCATCTCATCGGAGAGCGCGAGCGCCTCGCCCGCCGCACCCGCCGCCCGCAGCGAGAGGAAGCGGAACGTCTCCCGCCGCAGCAGCGCGTCGCCCCTGCCCAGCGCACCCTCCGGGTGAGCCGCGCCGGACGCGTCGGCCGCGGCGAGCGCGTCCGTGAACCGCCCGGCCAGGTAGGCGTGGACCGCGCTCTGCCAGGCGGCCAGGCTGACCGCCGAGGGGAGCCGGAGCCTCTCCGCGCTCTCCCGCAGCCAGGCCAGCAGCTCCGCGGCGGGGCCTGCGGCGCCCTGGGCGTTCAGCTCGACGTACTCGTTCTCCCTGCCGATCCACTCGGTGGCCAGGTCGCCGGTGCGGCGGCCGATGTCCACGATCTCGGCGACGACCGCCCGCCGGTGGTCGTGGTCGTGACCGGACCGCAGCAGGATCTCCAGGGCGATCAGCGTCCTGGACAGGGTCCGGTCCTCCCCGGCGCGGCGGGCCAGCCGCACCGCCTCCTCCGCCATCGCCACGCTCCGCTCGACCGGCCGGCCGGTGGAGCCGGTCAGCGCGACGGCGGCGAGCAGCTGGGCCCGCCACGGCGAGCCCTCTGCGAGGTCGGAGGCGAGCACCCGGTCGATGCGCTCGGCCAGCCTGTCGATCCCGGTCATCTCCTCGTACATGGCCAGATAGATCGGGTTGGAGAAGCCCAGCACCGCCCTGGCCAGCCGGTTGTCGTCGCCGAGCCCTTCGGCGGCCTGCGCGGCGGCCTCCAGCGAGGCGTGGGCCGCGCTGCTCATCCCCGCGGCCGCCTGTGCCTCGGCCAGGTCCAGCAGGAGGTCGCAGCGGAGCGCGCCGTCGGGTCCGGGCAGCCGGTCGATCATCGCGATCGCCCGTTCCAGGCCCTCCACCGCGTCCTCGTGGGCGAACTGCGCGGTCGCCTGGGCCGCCGCGCGCCGGGTGTAGCCGATGGCCCTGCCCGCCATCGCGGGGGTCAGCAGGCCCTCGCGACAGTGGTGGGCGATCTCGGTCAGCCGCGTCCCGCTCCGCTCCTCCAGCACCTCCGCGATCCGCGCGTGCAGCCTCCTGCGGCGTAGCGGCGGCAGCGCCTCGCGCAGCACGTCGCGGACGATGTCGTGGACGAACCGGCAGCTCGGCCCCTCCCCCTCGACCAGCAGCCGGGCCCCCACCGCGGCGTCGACGATGTCGAGAACCCGCCCCTCGGGCAACTCCGCCACGCGCGTCAGGATGTCGGTCGCCGCCTCCCTGCCCAGCAGCGCCGCGACGGTCAGCACCTCCTCGGTGTCGGGCGGCAGGTGGGCCATCCGGCCGCGCACCACGTCCGAGAGCGCCTCGGGGGTCTCCCCCAGCTGTAGCACCTCGCCCAGGAAGAACGGGTTGCCCGCGGTCAGCCTGCCCATCTCCCCGGCCCGCCCCGGGTCGGCGCCCGCCCGTCCCAGATACTCGCGGATCTCCTCCTCCGCCAGGCCGCGCAGCAGGAGCCGCCGCACGTGCGGCAGCCGGAGCAGCACGCCGAGGGTGTGCTCCAGCGGCTCGCCGGGGCGCACGTCGGTGTCGCGGTACGTGGCCACGACCGTCAGCTCCGGGCAGAGCCGGGTGGAGGTCAGGAACTCCAGCAGCCGCAGCGAGGAGGTGTCCGCCCATTGGAGGTCGTCGAGGACCACCAGCACCCGGCCGTGCTCGTTCAGCAGCCGGGCGAACGCCTCGTACAACTCGAACTGCCCCGACGGCCCCTCTTGTCCGGCCTGCCCAGTCCCGGTCCCGGCTCTGGCTCTGGCTCCGGCGAGTTGCGCCAGTTCGCCGTCCCTGCCGACCAGGTCCTGCACCGCCTGCGTCCAGGGCCAGAAGGGGGGCGCGCCGGTGCCGTCCCAGCAGCGGCCCCACACCACCCGCCGGCCCCGCGCCCGCGCGACGTCGGCTGCGTACTCGGCGAGGCTGGTCTTGCCGATGCCCGGCTCCCCGGCGAGCAGCACCACCCGGTGCCCGTCTCCGGTGACCGCCCGCTCCAGCACCCCGGCCTCCGCCTGCCGGCCCACCAGCCCGGTGCCATTCTCCAGCCCGGCCGGCTCCGCCGCCCCTGCCGCCCTCTCGGCACCGGTCGCCTCCGCCACGACGGCTGTCTTTCCCGCGTGCTCCGCCGCGTGCCTGGGCCGCAGCGCGGGATCCTGACCGAGGATGCGCCGCTCCATCTCCCTCGACCGGGGGTCGGGGTCCAGACCCAGGTCCTCCATCAGCAACCGGCGTCCCTCGGCGAGCAGGCCGAGCGCGTCCGCCTGCCGTCCCGCCTGGTAGAGCGCGTGGGCGGCGAGCGTCCGCAGCCGCTCCCTGAACGGATGGGCGGCGACCAGCTTGGCCAGCCCGCTCGTCACCGCCGCTCCCCGGCTGAGCGCGAGCTCCGCCTCGGCCAGGTCCTCCTCGATCGTCAGCCGCAGCTCGACCAGGTGCGCGCGCTCCTCCGCCGCCCAGGAGGACTCCGCGAGACCGTCAAGCGGTTCTCCGCTCCACTCCCCCAGGGCCAGCCGCAGCTCCCGCACCGCCCCCTCGTGATCTCCCGCCGCGCCCAGGCTCCTGCCCTTGGCCACCTTTCCCCGCACCCTGCCCAGGTCGATCGCGGCGGCGGGGACGTCCAGGACATAGCCTCCCGGCCTGCTGGCCAGGACCTTCGGGGGTACCTCTCTCGGCCTGCCCGGCTCGAAGACGCGACGGAGTTTGGAGACGTACGCCTGCACGGTGTTGAGCGCCCCCGGAGGAGGGGCGTCCTCCCAGAGGGCGTCGATCATCCGGTTCGGCCCGACCGGTCGCGGGGCCGCGAGGACACATATCGCCAGCACCAGCCGCTGCTGGTAGGGGCCGATGTCCAGTACCGCCCCGCGGTCGGCGATCACCTCGACCGGGCCAAGCACACGAAAGTCCATCCGGCCACCTCGCTCGCGAACTGCGCCGATATTAACCTTTCACACCAGCTGTCCCGCCCAACCCGTAACAGTCCCGAGGCTTCCAGCTCCGCATATTCTCAATCGGACGCGTTAACCTCCGTCCAGACCACCCATCAGGGGGTTCCGGTGGACTGCCGGAAAACAGCGGAGCTCTGGTCGCCGCCCTCCCCGGGCAGCGGCCCTTCTTTACGAGTGGAGGACATGAGGAATGGGTGGATTCAAGAAGTTCCTGCTGAGAGGGAACCTCGTCGAGCTGGCCGTGGCGGTCGTGGTCGGGGCGACCTTCAGCGGACTGGTGCAGGCCCTGGTCAAGGACCTCATCACGCCGTTGATCGGGGCGGTCACCGGCGGCCGGGAGCCGGACTTCTCGGATTACGTGTTCACGGTCAACGGCGCCAAGTTCATGTACGGCGACTTCATCAACCATCTGCTGAGCTTCCTGATCATCGCCGCGGTCATCTACTGGCTCGTCGTGATGCCGATGACCCGGCTGATCGGCTACTTCGACCGGAACAAGGAGGCCACCGAGAAGGAATGCCCGGAGTGCCTCAGCGACATCCCGGTCGCTGCCAGGCGCTGCGCGTTCTGCACCGCGGTGCTGTCGGAGATCCCCATCGCCGACAGGCCCCCGGCGTAGGCGTCTTCTCCTCCGGGGCGATACGGCCTTCCGGTCGGCCGGGAGAATCCTTCGGAGGACAATGAGATCGTGAGCTTCGAACTGGCCGTCTGGCACGAGCCCAAGCCGATCACCAGGGAACACGCTGAGAACGTCTTCCATACGTTCCGTCACGGAAAGCCGCATGGCGCGAGCCCCCGCCCCGAATCGGGGGCTCCCCACTCCGGGGAGCAGGAGCCCACGGAGACCCACCCGGGGGTGGCGGCGTTCGTCGAGCGGCTTCCCGAGGCCGAGCCGCTCTCCGCGGCCTTCGCCCTGGTGACCGTGGACCTGGAACGGGCCGACGAGGTGGCGTCCGAGGTCTTCGCCCTGGCCGCCGAGTGCGGACTGGTCTGCTACGACCCGCAGCGCGGCCTGGTGCACAACCTGTCTCCACGAGGTGTCTATCCCACCATGGAGATGCGTACCGGCGACGGGATGATCGTGGTCGGTCCCGACCTTCAGCTCATCTCCGACGCGCTCGCCACCATGTCACCGCAGAACCCGTTCACGGCGCTGGTCGTCTTCGGCGAGCACTTCGTCCAGAGTTCCCCGGAGATCTCGGGCTACGAGCTGGAGTACAAGGACAGCGTCCGGGACCGGATGTTCCGCACCCATGTTCCCGACCTGGAGGCGGTTCAGACTGCTTTCACCGAGTACGCCACTGGGGAGCGCGCTTTCCTGGAGCGGCACGACTGGCGTCTCGTCTGACTTTTCCGAGGTGCGGTTTTCGCTGTGCGCTGCGGTGAGCGGGTGTTCCTGGGCCGGCATCTCGTCTGACTCGTTCGGGTACATGGCTTGTTCGCCGTGCCCGCTGCGCGGCCTGTTCGCCGTGCCCGCTGCGCGGCCTGTTCGCCGTGCCCGCTGCGCGGCCTGTTCGCCGTGCCCGCTGTGCGGCCTGTTCGCCGTGCCCGCTGTGCGGGGTGTTCGCCGTGCCCGCTGCGGTGGGCGGGTGTTCCGGCCGGCCGTCTTGGTTGCCGTCTGGTGATTTCGGCCTTCGGCCTGCTCGGGCGTGGTGGTTGCGGGCTCTTTTTATGCCGGCCGGAACACCCGCCCACCTCCGCTGCACGCGTTTTGGCCGTATGTGGTGCGCGCCGTAGTCGCTTACTTTCGGTGGGCCGGGCTACGCGCCGTCGCTGAAGCGTTCCTTTGGAAGCCGTTCAGGGTGGGTCGCCGTAGCTGAAGCGCGACCGCATGACCCAGTCCAGGGCCGGGCGCCGTAACCGGTCCAGGGTTGGGGGCCTGCCGGTCCGGGGGTGGGGGGTTCTGCTGCTTCAGGGGGCCGTAACCGGTCCGGGGTGGGGGTCTTGCCTGTCCGGGGTGGGGGGTTCTGCCGCTTCAGGGGGTGTCGTAACCAGTCCAGGGTTGGGGTCCTACCGGTTTGAGGTTGGGTGTTGTAACCAATCCAGGGCTGGGGTCCTATCAGTTCGAGGTTGGGTGTTGTAATCGGTCCGGGCTGGGGGCTTTCAGGGGCAGTCGTTCATCGCGGTGCGTGTCTGGGCGGGGGTCATGGGTGGGGTGGGGAGGGGGTGGGCGGCGGTGGCGCGTAGGCCGTCGAGGGTCAGGGCGAGGTGCCGCCGCCAGACTCCGGGAGCGACGCGGAACGTCGCACGTACGGTCGCCGCGACTCCCCAGATCACGAACGCCATGTCCTCCAGCGTGACGTCGTCCCGCAGGGCGCCCGACTCCTGGGCGCGCTCGATGATCTGCTGCATCAACGCGTAGCCCGTGTCCGTGTCGGCCGTTCCGCCGCGTATGGCGAGGTCGTTGTAGCCGAGGTCGGCCGCCTGCAGCTCGCACACGCCGGTGATGAACGCGACGAACCCCTCCCAGGCGTCGTCCATCGCGAGCGACCGCTCGGCCAGCTCCGCGACCGTCGCCACCCGGTCCTCGAACACCGCCTCCACCAGCTCGGCCCGGGTGGGGAAGCGGTTGTACAGCGTCCCGATGCTCACCCCCGCCGTACGCGCGATCTCTTCGAGCGGCACGTCGAGTCCCCGGTCGGCGAAGAGGCTCCTGGCCGCCCGGAGGAGGCGCTCGCGGTTGTGGAGGGCGTCCTTGCGCATGCTCGAAAGCCTAGCTAAGTTGAGGTGAATCTCAACTTGAGGAAGGCCTCAACTTATGCGACGGACAATCGTGATCACCGGCGGCACGGACGGCATCGGCAAGGCCCTCGCCCGGCACTACGCCGAGCAGGGCGACCTGGTCATCGCCGTGGGCAGCAGCGCGGCAGGCGGACGGCGCCTGCGGGAGGAGGTGCCCGCGGCCCGCTTCGTCCAGACGGACCTCAGTTCCATCAGGCAGACCCGCGGCCTGATCCGGGAACTCCGTGACGAGCATCCGGTGATCGACGCGCTGGTGCTCGGGGCCTTCAGGTACAACCCGACGAGGATCGAGACACCGGAGGGCTTCGAGCACACCTTCGCCCTGTACGTGATCAACCGCTGGCTCATGGCCGAGGGCCTGCGCGAATCACTGGAGAAGGCGCGAACGCCCGTGATCGTCAATCTGTGCGGGGTCGGGGGCATCCGCGCGGGAGAGATCCACTGGGACGACCCGCAACTGACCGAGGGGTATCGGCCTTTCAGGGCGACCATGCAGGGTGCCAGGGCCGTCGAGTTGCTGGGCATGGCCTACGCCGGCGAGCGGACGAGCTACGTGCTCTACAACCCGCTGTTCGTGGCGACGGGGATGTTCAAGCCCTTCCGGCAACCGGTACGCGGCCTTGTCCGGCTGATGTCGGCGATGTTCGCCCAACCGGTGGCCAGGGCCGTACCCCCGATCGCCGCCCTCATCGACCGTCCGCCGGCCGGCCCGCTCACCGCCTATCGGAAGGGCAGACCCGTCGAGCTCACCGTGGACCGCGATCTGGCCCTGAGATTCGAGAAGACCGTCCACACGATGGCAACGTCACTCCCCAAATGATCCCGACATACCGGGTTCTCGACCTCCCCACAACCGGCTACCGGCAGCCATTCGGCGACGGCCGGTGCTCGTCGCCGGCCGGCTGCCCCCGCATGCCGCCCTGTGCCGGTCAAGGGTCACAGGCTCCACAGCCCCTTACCTATCGTGGTGAACCCGCCCACCAGCGCGAGCAGCAGCACCAGCACCCGGGCCCGCCGCTCCGGCACTCGTTCCGCGAGTGCCTTCCCCAGCACGGCGCCTGCCGCTATCCCAGCCGCGACCAGCAGCCAGAGCGGCACCGTGAGCTTCGGCACGCCCTTGGCCGTAACGGAGAGCGCGTTCACCACCACCCCGTAGAACTGCGCGTTCGGCACGAACTCCCGTACCGTCCAGCCCGCGTTCACCGCATACAGGGAAACCGCCGGACCGCCCACCCCCGCGGAGGAGTTCATGAACCCGCTCGCCGCACCGGCGGCCACCGCACCTCCGGCGCCGCGCAGAGCGGGCACTCGGCTGCCCCACATCACGAGCAGTACGGCCACGCTCACCAGCACCCCCATACCGACCAGCAGCATCGGTTCGGGCAACCAGGCGGCCACCCAGGCCCCGGCCGGCACGGTGCAGGCGGCCGCGGCGACCAACGGAACCATCGCGGTCAGGCGGACCTCCCGCCAGGTGCCGACCAGCCCGACCGCGCTGATGGCACCGGCCGCGCAGTTCGCCAGCACCACCCCCTCGGCCGGGCCGAGAAGCAGCACCAGAGCGGGCACCGCCACAAGCGCGAACCCGATCCCCGCCAACCGCTGCACGGACGCGCCCAGCAGGACGATGCCCCCCAGCAGAAGACCGGCGGTCCAGTCATCCAGCACAGACGCTCCTCGCGGCTTCTCCCCATGAGCGATCCCGCACAACACTCACCCACGCGGCAGGCACAATCATGCAGGCCGACGGGAGAGCGGGCAGCAGGTCACGCGAACGGAAAAGCCAGAACATGAACGCCTGCCCCCAAATCGACCCACCTGGAAGCCAAGACCCGACCCCCGACCCCGGACTGTCACGACGCCCAGCCCTGAACCGTAAGACCGCCAACCCCGGACCGGTCACAACACCCCCCGAAGCAGCAGAACCCCCCACCCCCGAACCCGCAGGACCCCAACCCCGGACCGGTCACAACCCCCTGAAGCGGCAGAACCCCCCACCCCGGACCGGTTACGGCCCCCTGAAGCAGCAGAACCCCCACCCCCGGACCGGCAGGCGCCCCAACCTTGGACCGGTTACGGCGCCCGGCCCTGGACTGGGTCATGCGGTCGCGCTTCAGCTACGGCGACCCACCCTGAACGGCTTCCAAAGGAACGCTTCAGCGACGGCGCGTAGCCCGGCCCACCGAAAGTAAGCGACTACGGCGCGCACCACATACGGCCAGAACGCGTGCAGCGGAGGTGGGCGGGTGTTCCGGCTGGCATAAAAAGAGCCCGCAACCACCACGCCCGAGCAGGCCGAAGGCCGAAATCACCAGACGGCAACCAAGACGGCCGGCCGGAACACCCGCCCACCGCAGCGGGCACGGCGAACAAGCCGCGCAGCACACGACGAACACCCCGCACAGCACACGACGAACACCCCGCACAGCGCACGACGAAAAACTCACCACGCAGGGCACGGCGAACAACCCGCACCTGGAGAACCTCGGGCCCGCACCGGAAAGCTCCAGATCAGTCATTCACCGGGAAACCGGACACCCACCTGCGCGCGGACCTCGTCCAGGATCCCCATCACGTCCAACGTCGCCTGCCACGGCACCAGCGGGCTCTCCAGCAGCCCCTCGCGCAGGCAGCGCATGGCCTCGGCCGCCTCGTGCAGCATGCCGGTCCCCTCGAAGGGAACGTGGAAGGTCTCCGGCTCACCGCCCATGCGGTGCAGGACGAAGGTGTCGGGACGGAAGAACGGATTCGGCAGCTCGATCCGGCCGAGCGGACCGGAGATCGAGGCGGTGACCGGGCTGCTCGCGGTGATGCCGCAGGAGAGCAGGGCGACGGCTCCGCTGTCGTAACCGAGCAGCACGCCGGTGTTCTCGTCCACGCCCTCGGGGGTCAGCCGCGCCCAGGACCGCACCCCGGCGGGGACACCGAGCACGAGGTGGGCGAAGGAGATCGGGTAGACGCCCAGGTCGAGCAGGGCGCCGCCGCCCAGCTTCGGGTCGCGGAGCCGGTGGTCGGGCTCGACGGAGACGGAGATCGAGAAGTCGGCGTGCACGGAGTCGACCGGGCCGACGGCCCCGCCCTCGACCAGCTCCACGAGCTTGCGGATGCCCGGGACGCAGCGCATCCACATGGCCTCCATCAGGAACAGGCCCCGCTCCCGCGCGAGGTCGACCAGCTTGGCGGCCTCGGCCCGGTTCAGGGTGAACGCCTTCTCGCACAGTACGGCCTTGCCCGCCTCCAGACAGGTCCGTACCGCGGCGTAGTGGGCGTTCTGGGTGTTGGCCACGTAGATGATGTCCACGTCCGGGTCGGCGGCCAGCTCGGCCCAGCTGCCGTGGGCCCGGGGGATGCCGTACCGGTCGGCGAAGGTCCGCGCGGACTCCTCCGACCTCGATCCGACCGCGACCACCTCGGCGTCCGGCAAAAGCTTCAGGTCTTCGGTGAAGGTGGCGGCTATGCCACCGGTCGCCAGGATTCCCCACTTAGTCGCACTCATGGCGACAAATTTCACCACAAATGGCAGGTAAACCAACCGGGTACGGCCGGTCAAAAGGCCGTACCCGAGCCGTCGGCGAAGCCGGTCAGCCGCGAGTGTCCGCGAGCAGGGCGTTCAGCACCAGGTCAGGGTGGTCGCGCATGACGCCGCGCATCCGCCACTCGTCGGTGAACAGCGCCAGCAGGACCCCGTCCAGCGAGCGGGTGAAGACCTCCACCCCGCGCTGGCGGGCCAGGATCGGCGCCGACTCGGCGTCGGTGAGCCTGGCGATGCCGAAGTCGAGCCGGTCCATCAGGATCTCGGTGTTGAACTCGGTGGCCATCCGGTGCTTGACCACGTCGAACTGCATCGGACCCACCGCGGCGAGCACCGGCGACTGGTCGCCTCTGACGTCGGAGCGGAGCACCTGGACCACGCCCTCGGCGTCGAGCTGCTCGATGCCCTTGCGGAACTGCTTGGAACGGCTGGAGTCGCGGACCCTTGCCGTGGAGAAGTGCTCGGGGGCGAAGCTCGGAATTCGGGGGAACTCGACGGGCGAGCCGTCGTACAGCGTGTCGCCCGGACGCAGGGCGCTGGCGTTCACCAGTCCGACCACGTCGCCGGGGTACGCCTCGTCGATCGTGGCGCGTTCCTGCCCGAAGACCGACTGGGCGTACTTGGTGGCGAACGGGCGGGCGGTGGCCGCGTGGACGAGCACCATGCCGCGCTCGAACCTGCCCGAGCAGACCCGGACGAAGGCGATCCGGTCGCGGTGCGAGGGGTCCATGTTGGCCTGCACCTTGAAGACCAGGCCGGAGAACGGCTCCTCCAGCGGGCGCGGGTCGTCGTCGACGTCCGGCCGGGGCGCGGGAGCGGGAGCGATGTCGACCATGGCGTCCAGCAGGCGGCCGACGCCGAAGTTGGACAGCGCGGCCCCGAACAGCACCGGGGTGGACTCGTGCGCCTCGAAGGTCTTCTGGTCGTGGTCGGCGCCGATCGCGGAGAGCAGGTCGATCTCGTCCTTGGCCCGCTCCCAGTCGCCGGCCAGCTCGATCAGGGCCTGCTCGGCGCTCAGGTCGGTCTCGATGGCCTTGGTGGCACCGCCGGGGGTGCGGGTGTAGCGGACGATCCGGTCGGCGGTGCGGTCGGCCACCCCGTGGAAGAAGCCGCCGGTGCCGATCGGCCAGGTGATCGGCGTGGGCTTCAGACCGGTCTTCTCCTCGATCTCGTCCAGCAGTTCCAGGGCCTCGCGGCCCGGCCGGTCCCACTTGTTGACGAACGTGATGACGGGGATGCGGCGGTGCCGGCACACCTCGAACAGCTTCAGCGTCTGCGGCTCCATGCCCTTGGCCGCGTCGAGCAGCATGACCGCGCAGTCGACGGCGGCCAGCACCCGGTAGGTGTCCTCGGAGAAGTCCGCGTGGCCGGGAGTGTCGACCAGGTTGAACATGTGGCCGCGGTATTCGAACCTGAGCGCGGCGGAGGTGATGGAGATGCCTCGGGCCTTCTCCATCTCCATCCAGTCGGAGGTCACCCCGCGCCGTCCGGACTTGCCGTGCACCGCGCCCGCCTGGCTGATCGCGGAGGCGTGCAGCGCCAGCGCCTCGGTCATGGTCGACTTGCCCGCGTCGGGGTGGCTGATCACCGCGAACGTGCGGCGACGTGCCGCCTCCTGCATGATCGCGGTCATTCCTGATCTCCTAGCGGTGCGTAAAGTGGGGAACTCCGGGCACAGTGCGGGGGCACTGAGGAGGCACTGAGCGGCCACTGAAACAGCTTACGCGCCACCACCGGTGTCAACAGATGTGGCAACACTTCCCCAGGCCGCTTGCGCCACCATGGTGTTAAGTGGATCGTGGAACATCTCGGTTCGCCATAGGCCCATCCCAACTGTCCGAAAGCGGCTCAGCTCGTGCAACTCGACGATCTAGTGATGTGCAGATGATCACGCTGCGCTATACGGCAGGGTCCGACGTCGGCCGGATCCGGCAAGGCAACGAGGACGCCGCCTACGCGGGTGCGCGGCTCCTGGCCGTCGCCGACGGAATGGGCGGTCACGTGGGTGGTGAGGTCGCCAGTTCGGCGGCCATCGCCACCGTGGCGTCCCTGGACCAGGAGTGCCCGGGCGACCTCGCCGCCGCCGCCGAGGCCGGGGTCCGCAAGGCCAACCAGCGCCTGCGCGAGCTGGTCGCCGAAGACCCGTCACTCACCGGCATGGGGACCACTCTGACCCTGATGCTCTGGAACGGCTCGCGCGTCGCCCTGGCCCACATCGGCGACTCCCGCGCCTACCTGCTCCGCAACGGCGATCTCTATCAGATCACCTACGACCACACCCTGGTCCAGACGCTGATGGACGACGGCCGGATCACCGCGGAGGAGGCCGCCCGCCACCCGCACCGGTCGATCCTGCTGCAGGTCCTCGACGGCAACGAGAACCTCGAACTCGACCTCTCCCTGCGGGACGCCGAGGTCGGTGACCGCTACCTGCTCTGTTCCGACGGGCTGTCGGGGGTGGTCGAGGCCGAGCGGCTTCGCCAGGTGCTCGCCGAGGTCGACGACCTTCAGGAGGTCACCCGGCAGCTGATCGCGCTCGCCTGCGAGGCGGGAGGACCCGACAACATCACCTGCGTGGTCGCCGACGTGGTCGAGGGGGAGATCACCGACAATCCCGTGGTGGTCGGTTCGGCCGTCCCCTCATAAGCGCTCACAGAGGCTTACAGAGGCTCGCGGAAGCCGCCCGCTCGTGGCCGGCCACCGCTCACGCGGACAGGTCACGGCACGCCGGGATGCCCCGGCCGCTGCCCGCTGCCCGGTGAGCCCTGGTCACAGCCGGGGGACAGCGGTTATCGTCGGAAACCCACGTTCCTCGCCGACCCACCTTCCGGAGGGATGTCCCCCGTGTACAAGGAATTCGCCATCGAGGCCGTCGTGTGGCTCATCCCCGTCGTGATTCTCGTCGGTCTCGCCTACATGATCACCCGGCCCGCCTGATCTCTCGGGATCACGCCGAGGACGCGAGGCCACGCCTGCGCTCCTCGGTTTCCTCATGCCCTCGGACGACCCCGCGCCGCCGCGCGCACAGCCCCGGGAACCCGCAGGTGGAGCAGTTAATACGGATATTTTTCCAATTTGGGAACTATTCCCTTTAACCAATCTTTACCTGTATATAGTCACCAACACGCGCTCGGGGGAGCGCGGTCCGGTACGCCAGCAGGGGGACCTCACACGCCAATGGGCCAGTTCGTCGATGCCACGCTGTCTTTTCCGACCGTCCTGTTCACGTTCCTGCTCCTGGTGATCATCGCGTACTGGGTGCTCGTCGTGTTCGGCGTGTTCGGGTTCGACGGTGACGGCGACGGCTCCGAAGCCTCGGGGGCCACCGGCTTCCTGAGCGGTCTGGGACTCGGCGGGGTCCCGGCCGCACTGGTCATCTCACTGCTGGTCGTCGTCGCCTGGTTCGCGAGCCTCGTGGGCGGCACACTGTTCACCGGCACCCCCGCCCTGGTGGCGGTACTGGTCGCGGCGCTGGTCTGCGCCTGGGCGTGCACGCGTCTCATCGTGCTCCCGCTGCGACGTCTCATCCCGAAGGAGCGCGTCCCCTCCCGCGCCGACTTCGTGGGCCGTGCGTGCGTCATCCGCACAAGCCGGGTCGGCAGTGACTTCGGCCAGGCCGAGGTCACCGCTCCGGACGGCTCCTCCGCTCTCGTTCAAGTGCGTCAGACCGGCGACGACGTCTTCGCCGCCGGAAGCACCGCCCTGATATTCGCCTATGACTCCCCCGGCGAGTTCTTCTGGGTGATGCCGTACGCCGCGGAACTCGACCCTGATCGTCCTATTTAACCGAGGGACCATTTTGGACGTCATCTCCACTGGACTCGGCATCCTCCTCGCCGTCGTCCTCCTCGCCGTCGTCGGCCTGCTCATCATGATCAGCCGCCTGTTCAACAAGGTCGAGCAGGGTAAGGCCCTGATCATCTCGAAGATCAACAAGGTGGACGTCACCTTCACCGGGGCCATCGTGCTGCCCATCTTCCACAAGTCGGAGCTGATGGACATCTCGGTGAAGACCATCGAGATCGCCCGGACCGGCCGTGAGGGCCTGATCTGCCGCGACAACATCCGGGCCGACATCCGCATCACCTTCTTCGTCCGGGTCAACAAGACCGTCGAGGACGTGGTGAAGGTCGCCCAGGCCATCGGCACCGCCCGCGCGAGCGACCAGGAAACGCTGCAGGAGCTGTTCAACGCCAAGTTCTCCGAGGCGCTCAAGACGGTCGGCAAGCAGCTCGACTTCGTGGACCTCTACACCCAGCGTGACCGGTTCCGCGACCAGATCATCCAGGTCATCGGCACCGACCTCAACGGCTACAGCCTTGAGGACGCGGCCATCGACTACCTCGAGCAGACCTCGCTGATGTCCCTCGACCGGAACAACATCCTCGACGCGCAGGGCATCAGGAAGATCACCGAGCTGACCGCCATCGAGCACGTACGGACCAACGAGTTCCAGCGTCGCGAGGAGAAGGAGATCACCCGCCAGAACGTGGACGCGCGGGAGGCCATCCTGGAACTTGAGCGCCGCCAGGCCGACGCGGAGATCAAGCAGAAGCGCGAGGTCGAGACCATGCGTGCCCGCGAGGAGGCGGAGACCGCCAAGGTCCAGGCCGAGGAGCGGCTCAAGGCGCACGCCGCGAATCTCCGTACCGACGAGCAGCTCGGCATCCAGCAGGAGAACCAGGCCCGCGAGATCGCGGTGGCGGCGAAGAACCGTGAGCGGGTCCTCGCCATCGAGACCGAGCGGATCGAGAAGGACCGTCTGCTGGAGGTCATCGCCCGCGAGCGCGAGACCGAGCTGTCGCGCATCTCCAAGGACAAGGAGCTGGAGGGCGAGAAGCGCTCCATCGCCGAGGTGATCCGCGAGCGGATCGTGGTGGAGAAGACCGTCGCCGAGCAGGAGGAGAGCATCAAGCGCCTGCGGGTGGTCGAGGAGGCCGAGCGGACCCGCCAGGCCGTGATCATCCAGGCCGAGGCCGAGGCGCAGGAGAGCCTGGTCAAGGACATCAAGGCGGCCGAGGCCTCCGAGGCGGCGTCCAAGCACCGGGCCCGCGAGGCGCTGGTGCTGGCCGAGTCCCGGCAGCAGGCCGCCGAGCTCGACGCCCGCGCCAAGATCCGTCTGGCCGAGGGCATCCAGGCCGAGACCGCCGCTCCCGGCCTGGCCGAGGTGCAGGTGCGCGAGCGGGACGCCGCGGCGATCGAGAAGGTCGGCCGCGCCGAGGCCTCCGTCGAGCGGGAGAAGGCACTGGCCGTCGCCGAGGGCGAGCAGGCCAAGGCGCACGCCGTGGCCACCGCGGTGCGCGAGAAGCTGAAGGCGGAGGCCGAGGGCGAGCAGGCCATGGCACTGGCCGCCGCCGCGACGGTCGGCGAGAAGCTCAAGGCCGAGGCCGAGGGTCTCACCGAGAAGGCCGCGGCGATGGCCGCGCTCACCGACGCGACCCGCGCCCACGAGGAGTACCGCCTGCGGCTGGAGGCCGAGAAGGAGATCCGCCTCGCCGGGGTGAACGTGCAGCTCAAGATCGCCGAGGCACAGGCCTCCGTGGTCTCCGCCGGCCTGTCCAAGGCCAACATCGACATCGTCGGCGGCGACAGCGTGTTCTTCGACAAGCTGATGAGCTCGATCACCATGGGCAAGGCGGTGGACGGCTTCATGGAGCACTCCGACGTCGCCCGCACGCTGGCCGAGCCCTACCTGAACGGCTCGGCGAGCCTCCCCGCCGACCTGAGCAGGGTCCTCGGCTCGATCGACACCGCCGACGTGCGGAACCTCTCGCTGTCCGCGCTGCTGGTGAAACTGATCAAGGACGGCGGCCCCGACGCCGACCGGCTCCGCGGCCTGCTGAGCGAGGCCCAGGCCGCGGCCACCACCACCGAGGTCCCGGTCGCCGCGCTCAACTCCGCCGGCAAGTGACGTCCTCCACGGCGGAGGCCGTCACCGACGCCCCCGGCGCGGAGGGGGCCGGGCTGGACGCGGGCACCTACGAGGTGCTCCGCGCCCGGCTGGCCGAACAGGCCGCCGAGCTGGCCAGGCGGTCCGACGCGCTCAACGCCGAACGCCTGGCGGTGTTCGGCGGAGCCGAACTGCGCCTGATCGGCACCGAGCGGATACGCACCGAGAACAACTGCGTGCCGCGCGACATCGTCTCGGTCGGCGGGCTCATGCTCTTCGGCTACAACGTGTTCATCGGGCTGAAGCCGGAGACGGCCGTCGCGGACGTCTTCTCCATGCACACGTTCGTACGGGACACGGCGGACGCGTTCCGGTTCGACCCGGCGCCGATGTTCCGTGACCCGCGCTTCGAGCGGGACTTCGCCGAGCTCTACCGGTACTACCGGGAGACCCGGCTGCTCCAGCTCCGCCGGGTCGAGGGCAAGCTGCTGGCCGTCTTCCAGACCGGCCCGCAGGACACCCGGGTGCTGCGCTGGCAGGTCGGGGTGGACGGCACGCTCACCTACATCGACGACCGGGGGGAGCGCGACCACACGTTCCCGCCCTCGCACGACTTCGAGTGGACCCCCGCCACCCGCGACGACCACGTGCTCGGCCGCCACCCGCACATCTCGATCCAGGGCGAGGTGTTCGTCGAGACCGTCGGCGGCGACCTCACCATCAAGATCGAGAACAACACCGAGTCCGGTGAGGGCATCTACCGCGAGCCCGTCACCGAGCCGCTGCAGAGCCTCGCCGACGCGGAGGTCCAGCACGCCAGGATCGGCCCGCTGATCCTGCTCCGGATCCGGCCGTACAAGGAGCCCGACTGGCGGTACCTGGTCTTCAACACCCGGACCAAGGGCGTGGTCCGCCTCGACGGCATCGGGCAGGCCTGCCAGCGCCTGCCCGAGGACCAGGGGATCATCTTCCCCGGCGGCTACTACCTGTCCACCGGGGTCAGCAAGACCTTCGACACCGACGTGTCCGAGCTGGAGTTCGAGCGGGTCATCCGCTCCCCCAACGGCGAGGACGTGCTGTACGTCTTCCACGCCCGCGCCGAGGGGCGCTCGCTGCTGCTGCCGTACAACGTGATCCGCAAGCAGGTGGCGAATCCGCTCTCCTGCCACGGCTACTCGCTGTTCGACGACGGCACGCTGGTCGTCTTCAGGGCCACCTCCGAAGAGCCCACCCGCGTCCACCCGATGCAGGTCTGGCAGACCGCGTACCAGTCGGACCTCTACGCCGCCGGCCGTCCGGTCGGCACCGGCCCGCTGGAGCGGATCGGCAACGCGGAGCTGGTCCGGGGCATCTCCGACTGCCTCTCGGTGGCCGGGATGGTCGACGAGATGGCGCCGTCGATCCCGGTCTTCGAGGCGCTGATCGCCTCCTGCGCCCGGGTCTTCGACCACTACCACTGGCTGGGCGAGCACGGGTTGCGCGGCCCGCTCGCCGACGTGCGGGCCACCGCCGAGCAGGTGCTGGACGAGTTCGAGAACGTCCAGTCGCTCACCCGGCAGGCCGCCGAGGCGCTGGAGGCCACCGCCGCCGACATCACCGCGCTGGTACGGCACGCGCGGAGCGAGGCGCCCAGGTCCGCCCAGGGCTGGGTGGACCGGCTCTCGCAGCTGCGCCAGTCGCAGGGGCACCTGGTGACCCTGCGCGAGCTGCGCCACGTCGACGTCGCCAGGATCGACGCGCTCGACGCGGAGCTGGCGGCCGAGCTGGACAGCACCGCGCAGCGCGCCGCGGGCTTCCTGCGCGGCGACGACGCCTTCGCCGGCTACCACGCGGAGGTCGAGTCGCTGGTCTCCGAGGCGGGCGCCATCGCGACCGTGGCCGAGGCCGGGCCGATCGGCGAACGGCTGGAGCGGCAGGCGCGGGGCCTGGAGATCGTGGTCGAGGTGGTCGGCACGCTCGACATCGCCGACGCCACCGTGCGGACCGCCATCCTGGAACGGGTCGGCGAGGTGCTCGGCGGCGTCAACCGCGCCCGCGCCACGCTGGACGCCCGGCGCGGGGAGCTGCTGGCCGGTGAGGGCAGGGCCGCCTTCGCCGCCGAGTACGCCCTGCTGGGGCAGGCGATCACCGGGGCGCTGGCGATGTCCGACACCCCCGAGCGCTGCGACGAGCAGCTGGGCCGGCTGATGCTCCAGCTGGAGAACCTGGAGTCGCGCTTCGCCGAGTTCGACGACTTCCTGGGGCAGCTGTCCTCGAAGCGGGAGGACGTCTATGAGGCGTTCTCCTCGCGCCGCCAGGCGCTGCTCGACGAACGGGCCCGCCGCGCCGACCGGCTGGCCGACTCCGCGACCCGGATCCTGTCGAGCGTACGACGCCGCCTGGCCGGGCTGAAGTCGCTGGACGAGGTCAACACCTACTTCGGGTCCGACCCGATGGTGCTCAAGCTCAAGAGCGTGGCCGGTGAGCTGCGCGCGCTGGGCGACCAGGTCCGCGCCGAGGAGCTCGAAGGCCGGGTCAAGTCCGCCCGCCAGGAGGCGGGCCGCGCCCTGCGCGACCGGCTCGACCTCTACACCGACGGCGGCGAGACCATCCGGCTCGGCCGCCACCTGTTCGCGGTCAACACCCAGCCGGCCGACCTGACCCTGGTCCCGCACGAAGGCCGGATGGCGTTCGCCGTCACCGGGACCGACTACCGTTCCCCGGTGCTTGACGCGGCCTTCGAGGAGACCCGGCCGTTCTGGAACCAGCTGACGGTCTCGGAGTCGCCGGAGGTCTACCGGGGCGAGCACCTGGCCGCCGCCATCCTGGCCGCCGCCGAGTCCGGCACCCTGCCCCTGGGCGAGCGGCAGGTCTCCCTGGACGCGCTGCACGAGGCGGCGGTGGCCGACGGGGAGCTGTTGGAGATCGTCCGCCGGGTGGCGGAGACCCGCTACGACGAGGGCTACGAGCGGGGCGTCCACGACCACGACGCCACCGCGATCCTGCAGGCGGCGCTCCGCCTGCACGCGGGCGCGGGCCTGCTCCGCTACCCGCCGGCGGCGCGGGCCGCCGCCCAGCTCTTCTGGACCTACGGCACCGACGAGGCCGCCCGCGCGACCTGGACCACCCGGGCGACGTCGCTGGCCCGGGCCCGGACCCTGTTCGGCCAGGTGGAGGCGGTACGGGAGACCCGTGCCGCCCTCGGCTCCGCGATCGCGTCCTTCAGCCGGGGTCTCCACGGCCGGCCGGAGAGCCCGGCGGGCGCGCTCGCCGTGGCCGCCGCGAGCACGTCCGGGGCGCCCCGGGCGACCGGGACCCGCGCACAGGGAGACGAGGGCGTCTTCGAACTGGCCGGGGAGTATCTCTTCGAGGAGCTGGCGGGCAAGCCGTTCGGGTTCGTGACGAGCGCGGGGGCACGGTCGCTGCTCGACCGGTTCGACCGGGCGCTCGGCCCCGCGCGCCAGGAGTTCGAGGACGACCTGCGAGCGCTCGGCGACGACCTCTCCGGGCGTCACCGCCTGGCTGAGGCATGGCTGTCCGCCTTTGACGTCTCGACGCCGGGCTCCGGGCTGGGCTCGGCATCGGCCTCCGGATCGGCGGAGCTGGTGGAGGCGGTTGCCGTACTGCTCTGCGAGGTGGCGCGGCACGACTCGTCCGCGGCGCTGACCGCCACGGTCGAGGGGCTGCTCGGCGCGCACCCCCGGATCTCCGGGCGCGCGATCCAGCTGCGGCTGGACGAGTTCCTGGCCAGGACCCGGCACTTCCGCGACCACCGCGTCCCCGCGTACCGCGCCTACCAGAAGCGGCGCAACGAGTTGGTCGCGGCCGAGCGTGAGCGGCTGCGCCTTGAGGAGTTCCAGCCGAAGGTGATGACCGCCTTCGTCCGCAACCAGCTGCTCGACGAGGTCTACCTGCCGCTGATCGGCGACAACCTGGCCAAGCAGCTCGGCGCGGCCGGGGATGCCAAGCGGACCGACCAGATGGGCATGCTGCTGCTCATCTCCCCGCCCGGCTACGGCAAGACCACCCTGATGGAGTACGTGGCAAACCGGCTGGGGCTGATCTTCGTCAAGGTCAACGGCCCTGCCCTGGGCCACCTGGTGACCTCGGTGGACCCGGCGCAGGCGCCCGACGCGACGGCACGGCAGGAGATCGAGAAGATCTCCTTCGCGCTGGAGATGGGCAACAACGTGCTGCTCTACCTGGACGACATCCAGCACACCTCCCCGGAGCTGCTGCAGAAGTTCATCTCGCTCTGTGACGGCCAGCGCCGGATGGAGGGTGTCTGGGAGGGCAGGACCCGCACCTACGACCTGCGCGGCAAGCGCTTCGCGGTCTGCATGGCGGGCAACCCGTACACCGAGTCCGGCAAGCGCTTCCGCATCCCCGACATGCTCGCCAACCGCGCCGACGTGTGGAACCTCGGTGACGTGCTGTCCGGCCGGGACGAGCTGTTCGCGCTGAGCTACATCGACAACGCGCTGACCTCCAACCCGGTCCTGTCCCCGCTCTCCACCCGCGACCGCGACGACATCCGCCTGCTGGTACGGCTGGCGCGGGGCGACTCGGGGGTCCGGGCCGACCAGCTCTCCCACCCGTACTCCTCGGTGGAGCTGGAACAGGTCCTCGCGGTGCTCCGCAAGCTGCTCCGGATCCAGAAGGTGGTGCTGGCCAACAACCAGGCGTACATCGCCTCGGCCGCCCAGTCGGACGCCTCGCGGACCGAGCCGCCCTATCAGCTCCAGGGCTCGTACCGGAACATGAACAAGCTCGCGGCCCGGGTCGTCCCGGTGATGAACGACGCCGAACTGGAGGCGGTGATCGACGATCACTACCTCGGCGAGGCCCAGACCCTCACCTCAGGGGCCGAGGCCAACCTGCTCAAACTCGCCGAACTACGTGGCACCCTGACCGCCGAGCAGGCCGCCCGATGGACCGAGGTGAAGACCGCCTACCTCCGCTCCCAGGCCCTCGGCGGCGCCGAGGACGACCCGATGACCCGCGCGGTCGGCGCGGTCGGCCTCCTCGCCGACCGAGTGAGCACCGCCATCGAACACGCCGCCGACCGGCTCTCCCCCGAACCGTGAAACCCGCTCACGGGGGCAGGGCGGGAAGGGCCGCAAAAGTGTCCCTTCCCGCCCTGCCCCGTGGCCGGTCCTCCGCTCGACCCGCCCGGGGCACCGGCACCGGGCGATCAGGCGATCAGGCCATCAGGCCGGATTCAAGGGAGTGAAAGCCGGCACCGGGCCGTCGAGGTCCTTGGAGTCACGGAGCAGGAGGAGACGCTCGGGGGCGGACCGGTCACCCGCGGCGTAGCGGGCGGTCGCCCGGCCGGGACCTCCAACTGATCCACAAGCTGATCACCACTACCGCCTCCTAACGTCATCGTCGACCTTCGCTCCTGGAGCGGCGCGACAAGACGTCGCATGCCGGCAAGGGCAGATCCAGGCGCGTGCACGACGACGGAGAGGAAGATCTTGACCAGGTCCAAGGACGATCAGCCGATGGAATGCCGCTCGCCGCGCAGCAGCCGCTTTCCACAGTTTCGGAAGAAACGCCCTGATGTCGGGTCGGGCGATGTTATTCATCGGGGGGACGGGGGCGCCTTTTCCTCCGGACACCCCGAAACCGGGACCAGTATCCGGCCGGACGACGATCCGCCGATGAGCCGCAATCCTCTGGTGCTCGGTTTCGGCGTAGCCCTGTTCAGCCTGGTTCTCACCGCCTTACCCGCGCAGGCCAGCACCGGCCCCGTTACGGTCTCCCTTACCTCCGGCACCACCCAGGCTCAGCAGGTGGCGAACTTCTGGCTCGGCGACTCCAGGAAAAACCTGCTCCAGGCCACGCCGTACGGGGTGCAGACCGTGATCTCCGGAAGGAGGCAGACCACCGCGGCGAAGCCCCTGGCCGCAGAGCCCACGGCGGTGGAGCCGGTGGGCCGCGCGCGGAAGGCCGCCGGGCTTTCGGAGAACGTCAACCTGCCCACCACCACGGGCAAGGTGTTCTTCGTCGGCGCGGACGGCCGGCCGCACTGGTGCAGCGGCACGTCGATGAACTCGGCCCAGCGCAACCTGGTCCTCACCGCCGCGCACTGCGTGTACGACACCGCCGGCAGCGCCACCACGCTGGCCAACTGGGCTTTCGTCCCCGGCTACACCGACGACGCGCTGCCGTGGGGCCTCTACGTGGGCAAGAGCGCCGTCGCTCACTACGCGTTCGACACCTACACCGACCATGACTACGACTACGCGTTCGCCGTCGTCTACAACGGCGTGTCCCAGCCGCCCACCGGCGGGCTGACCGACACGGGCAGGCTCGGCGACAACGTCGGCGGACAGGGCATCGCCTGGAACCAGCAACCCAACCGTACGGTCAACATCTTTGGCTATCCCGCCGGATTCCACCCGGACAACACCGCGCCCTACACCGGCAAAACCCTCGAAAACTCTCAGGGCCTGACGTTCCCCTTCCAACCCATTGATTTCTCCGCCGACAACCTCGTCGGGGCCACCTCCCCCTTCACCGACAAAGGCTCCCTCGGCTCGCCCTGGCTGTCGTCGTACCGGCCGGACCGCGGCCTCGGTTACGTCATCGGCGTCACCATGAGCGTCTCCGACATCGACCTCGACAACCGCTACGACACCGCCGTGTCCTCCACCTTCGACGGCGATGTGTCACCCGTCTACTCCAGCGCCACGCAGCTGTGGTCCGGATCCATAGCCGGTTAGCCGATTCGGCCGGCGACTCGGCCCCGGACATCGGTCCGGGGCCGAGTGGCGTACGAGGTCAGCCGTTGGTGTTCCCGAGCGCGGCCCGTAGGCCGGCAGGACGACGGCCGTAGCCGGTTCCAAGTCGCTTCCAAGCCGGTTGGACGACTGTCTGTCATGGTCAGCAATGAAGGGGGACCCAATGGACAGGAAACGTCCGGCCATCGCGCTCATGGCCATGCTCATCGTGCTCAGCGGCACACAAACGCTCACCACCGGTACCGCTTTCGCCATGCCCCCCGTGGAACCGCCGTGCGGCGACTGTAGTGAGAACCCCGGAGGCGGAGGCGGAGGCGGGAGCACGACGCCCCCCGCGGGGAGCCCGATGGTACGGGTCGCTCTGGACACGATCATCCCGTGGCGGACGCAGGAAGGCGGTGACGGTGACGAGATCTTCATTAAGATCATCGGACCTTGGCCAACGGCGTCCTCCAGCCAGACCGTGCGTGTCTGGCCGAGCGGCGGGTCGGTCATGCCGGTCCGGGCGAACTCCTGCTACAGCCCCGACCAGATTCCGTGCCCGCCGGGTAGCCACAGCTACCCGGCCTGGGCGACTCCCTCCTCGATCAAGCCCTCGTTCGTCGCCCAGGGTGGCCAGGCCACCATCGAGATCTGGGAGGTGGACTCCCTGGCACCGGATGACCTCATCGCCCGCCACCACATCAGGCTCAACCCGCTGACCACCAGCGTCCGCCACCACCTGCGGCAGATCTCCGGCAACGGCGGTCCCGACTACGAGGTCAACGTCACGCTGTCGCCCAGCTGATCGACGGACCGACTCCACCCGGTATCCGGGCCTGTGGCTACTCATTACCGTGATCCGGGAACGACCCCGGCATGGCTAACGAATCAAAAGTACGGGTGCGCCGGGTCTACGAGGAACCGGAGGCGCAGGACGGTGCCCGGGTGCTGGTCGATCGGGTCTGGCCGCGCGGGCTGTCCAAGGAAAAGGCGCACCTGCAGGAGTGGTGCAAGGCGGTGGCACCCTCGACCGAGTTGCGCAAGTGGTACGGCCACGATCCGGCTCGGTTCGAGGAGTTCGGCCGCCGCTACCGGGCCGAGCTGAAGGACCCCGAGCGAGCCACCGCGCTGGAGCACCTGCGAGAGCTGGCGAAGCAGCGAACGCTGACGCTCCTGACCGCGACCAGGCAGGCCGACATCAGCGAGGCCGTGGTCCTCGCCGACCTGCTGCGGAGCTGAGTGCGGCGCTCCAAGTGATCATCTGCTGGAGGGGCGGGCGCGGACGTGCAGGCGTTCGCCCTGGGGGCCGAACAGGCTGAGTGCCTCGGCGGGCTCCGGGCCGGGATTGCTGAAGGCGTGCGGGATGTGGGTGTCGAACTCCGCCACCTCTCCGGGCATCAGGACGATCTCCTTCTCGCCGAGTGACAGGCGCAGCCGCCCGGACAGCACATATAGCCACTCGTAGCCCTCGTGGACCCGCTGTTCCGGCCCGCAGGCGGGCCGGCTCGCCGGAATGATCATTTTATACGCCTGGAGCCCGCCGGGCCGGCGGGTCAGCGGGACGAACGTCATGCCGTTGTGGGTGATCGGGCGCTGGTGGACGCGTGGGTCGCCGGTCTCCGGCGCGCCGACGAGCTCGTCCAGGGGGAGCTGGTGGGCTCGGGCCAGCAGGAGCATGAGTTCCAGGGTGGGACGGCGCTGACCGGACTCCAGGCGGGACAGGGTGCTGACCGAGATCCCGGTGGCCTCGGAGAGCTGCGCCAGGGTCGCGCCGCGCTGCTGGCGCAGTGCCCGCAGGCGCGGGCCTACCGCGTCGATGACCCTGTCGAGGGCTTCGTCTGGGGTGAGAGCGTCGTCGTTCATGCCACCTATTTGCCATCCCGGCAAAGGCATTTGTCAAATCTGCCGCCGTGCGCGGATAGTTCAGCGACGAGACGGCCGCCGTGATCCCACTCCGGCCGTACGACGAGCAGAGGAGAGCACGCGGTGGAGGAGAAGTACGACGTGGTGGTCGTCGGTGGTGGCGCGGCCGGGCTCAGCGGGGCCCTGACCCTGAGCCGGGCACGCCGCTCGGTGCTGGTGGTCGACGCCGGTGCCCCGCGCAACGCCCCGGCCGGGCATGTGCACAACTACCTGGGCCGCGAGGGCACACCCCCCGGCGAGCTGCTGGCCGTCGGCCGCACCGAGGTGACCGGTTACGGCGGTGAGATCGTGACCGGCACCGTCACCTCGGCCCATCGGCTGGAGGGCGGCGAGGGCTTTCGCGTACTGCTCGCCGACGGCCGGGAGGTTCGGGCCCGGCGGCTGCTGGTGACCACCGGCCTGGTGGACGAGCTGCCCGACGTTCCAGGACTGGCCGAGCGGTGGGGGCGCGACGTCCTGCACTGCCCGTACTGTCACGGCTGGGAGGTCCGCGACCAGGCGATCGGCGTCCTGGCCGACAGCCCGATGGCCGCGCACCAGGCCCTGCTGTTCCGGCAGTGGAGCCCGCGGGTGACCCTGTTCCTGCACACCGCCCCCAAACCCACCGATGAGGAGTACGAGCAGCTGGCCGCCCGGGGCGTCACGCTCGTGGAGGGCGAGGTCGCCGCCCTGGAGACGACCGGCGACCGGCTCGGTGGTGTCCGGATGCGCTCGGGAGAGCTCGTCCCCTGCCAGGCCGTGGTGGTCGCGCCGCGCTTCACCGCCCGAGCCGGCGTGCTCGCCTCCCTCGGGCTGGAGCCGGTCGAACAACTGGCCGGCGGCCACGTCATCGGCAGCTACGTGCCCGCCGACCCCACCGGGGCCACCTCGGTGCCCGGGGTGTGGGTGGCCGGCAACGTCGCGGACCTGCGCGCCCAGGTGATCGTCTCCGCCGCCTCGGCGCTGAACACCGCCGCGGCCATCAACGCCGACCTCATCGCCGAGGACACCCGCCACGCCGTCGCCGCTCACCGCGGCGGGCCCGAGCCCCGCTCCGACCACGCCGAGCGGGCACCCGGCGACCACCACCACCACGCCCCGGCCGAGAGCACCGCGAGCATGTTCGACGAGCAGGCGTGGGAGGAGCGCTACCTTTCCCGTGCCGCGGTCTGGAGCGGTCGCCCCAATCCCCAGCTCGTGGCCGAGACCACCGACCTGCCCTCCGGCACGGCGCTCGACGTCGGTTGCGGCGAGGGGGCCGACGCCCTCTGGCTGGCCGAACGCGGCTGGCGGGTCACGGCGGTGGACTTCGCCACCACCGCCCTGCGGCGTGGCGCCGAACAGGCCGGCGCCCTCGGCGCCGAGGTGGCCGGGCGGATCGACTGGGTGCACGCCGACCTGACCGCCTGGACACCTACCCCGGGGCACTTCGACCTGGTCTCCGCCCATTTCATGCACCTGCCGGGGGGCCAGCGTGAGGCGCTGTTCGCCCGGCTGGCCGCCTCGGTGGCCCCCGGCGGAACCCTGCTCATCGTCGGTCACCACATCCTGGACCTGGAGACCACGATGCCCCGGCTCAATGTGCCCGACATGTTCTTCACCGCCGAGGAGGTCGCGCACTCCCTTGACCCCGACCTGTGGGACATCCTCGTCACCGACGTCAGACCGCGCCTCGCCGACGACCCCGAAGGCAACGAGGTCATCATCCACGATGCCATCCTGCGAGCCCGCAGGCGCCCGTGACCTGCCGTCCCCGGCCACAGCCCTCCCAGTTTTGACAGTTGTACGTAATTACGTAAAATCAAAGAATGGAACTCGAGGAGCGCGTCGCAGAGCTGGAACGCCGGCTCACGGTGCTTGAGGAGGCGGGCGCCGGCGGGGGCCACGTCCGTCCCCAGGACGCCGACTTCTGGGCGCTGGAGGGGCTGAAGGCGAAGCTCGCCGAGAACGAGGTCGCCCATGGCGGCGTGCTGTTCACCGGGATGGTCCGGCTGCCGACGAACGAGCTGTACGAATGGCAGCAGGCCCTGCCCACCGACGCGCTCCTCGACGAGAACTGGTCGGACGCCGCGGAGTCCTTCGCGGCACTGGGGCATTCCGTACGGATGCGCCTGCTCCGCGAGATCCTCGGTGGTCGCCGCACCGTCGCCGAACTGACCGCGCTCGACGGCCTCGGCACCACCGGACAGGTCTACCACCACCTGCGCCAACTGATCTCCGCAGGCTGGCTGCACGGCACCGGCCGGGGCGGCTACGAGGTCCCCCCGGGACGGGTCGTCCCGCTGCTGGTGGTGCTGGCCGCCTCCCGGCCCTGAACCTGCCCTGAGCCGGCCCGACACGCGATCCGGAGGGATCTCCATGCGCAGAACATCCATGATTCTTTCCCGCTGCTGCTGGGTGATCTTCTTCGCGCAACTCGTGGCGGGGTTCTACTTCGACTTCTCCTGGCTGTGGGGCTGGATCCCGCTGGGTCTGGCGATCGTCCTGCAGTTCTTCGCGATGACCCGGCAGCCCCGCTCACCCGGCACCCCACCGGCCGTCGAGGTCGACCCACCGGTCACCGGTCGCTGGTCAGCCCTGAACAGCCCGGCCGACAAGGTCCCCAGCCACGGCACCCACGCCTACGGCCAGGCGTACGCCGTCGACATCGTGGCGGAGCCGGAGGACCGGCCCAGGCCCCGCTTCGGCTGGTGGCCCGTCGTCCGCCGCAACCGCGACTTCCCCGCCTTCGGCGCCCCGCTGCTGGCCGTCGCCGACGCCACCGTGGTACGCGCCGTCGACCACAACCGCGACCACCTCAGCCGCAACTCGTTTCCCGCCCTGCTCTTCCTCGCCTTCGAGGCGATGTTCCGCTCGATGGGCGGCCCGAGCCAGGTCGTCGGCAACCACGTCGTCCTCGACCTCGGCGGTGGCACGTACGCCATGTACGCCCACCTCCGGCGCGGCTCGCTGGCCGTCCGCGAGGGTGACCGGGTCCATACGGGCCAGTTGCTGGGCCACTGCGGAAACTCCGGCAACTCCACCGAACCGCACGTGCACTTCCAGCTGATGGACGGCCCGGACCTGGAGGTGGCCCACGGAGTCCCCTTCTCCTGGCGCGGAGTCGGCGTACCCGGCAACGGCGAGGTCTTCTCCGTCCTCCGGTAGGGGACCTTCTCACCTCCGGCCAGGCCGTCGCGCGAGACGTGGCTCAGACCTGCCACTCATCGCCGCGGAGTGGTTCGACCGTTCCGCCGTTGTGGTGAACGCCGGTGCCTGTGACGTCGGAACCGCCGACCATGAGGTCGATGTGCATCGTGACCACCGGATAAGGGGCGGCTCGGAAGGCTGATCACGAGGCCGTCCCGGGAGGGCGCGGAAGGGGGTGCCCGGTTGCCGGGTCGTCGCCGAACGTCGAATACGGTGAGCAGGTGTCGGTCAGCGACCGGGTCGAGCGAGAGCAAGGAAAGCAGTGAAGCTTCTTCATTCAGGGAAGGTCCGCGACGTCTACGAGGACCGCGGGGACATCATCCTCGTGGCGTCCGACCGGGTGTCGGTGTACGACGTGATCCTGCCCACGCCCATCCCCGACAAGGGGAGGATCCTCACGCAGCTCTCGCTCTGGTGGTTCGAGCAACTCGCCGACATCGTGCCCAACCACGTGATCTCGGCGACCGACGTACCCGCCGAGTTCGCGGGCCGTGCGGTGCGGTGCAGGAAGCTGGAGATGGCGAAGGTCGAGTGCGTCGCGCGCGGCTACCTGACCGGCGGCGGGCTGAAGGAGTACCAGGCGCACGGGTCGGTCTCGGGCGTGCCGCTGCCGCCCGGCCTGCTGGACGGCTCCAAGCTCCCCGAGCCGATCTTCACCCCGTCCACCAAGGCACCGCTCGGGCAGCACGACGAGCCCATCTCCTTCGACGAGGTGGTCGCCCTGGAGGGGACCGAGGTCGCCGAGGAGTTCCGGCGGATCACGCTGGAGATCTACCTGCGAGGCTCCGAACTCGCCGCGGAGCGGGGCGTCATCATCGCCGACACCAAGATCGAGCTGGGCTGGGACTCCGAGGGCACGCTCGTGCTCGGCGACGAGGTGCTGACCTCCGACTCCTCCCGCTTCTGGCCCGCCGACCGGTGGGAGCCCGGCCACGCGCAGTTCTCCTTCGACAAGCAGTACGTGCGTGACTGGGCGACCAGCACGGGCTGGGACAAGAAGGAACCCGCTCCGGAGGTCCCCGCCGAGGTCGTGGAGGTCACCCGGGCGCGCTACATCGAGGCGTACGAACGCATCACCGGCAGAACCTGGTAAGAACCCGACGCCCTGACCTGGAGATCCCCGCCAAGGCCGTGGCGGCCACCCGAGCACGCCGGCGCTTCCCCGGCGTTCGGGGAGGCAGCGGGGTCCCTACAGGGAGAGTTTCCTCTCGACCGCGGCGCCCACGATGGTCGGTTCCACCGGGGCGGAGCCGGTGGGCGCCCCGAAGTCGGCCACGATGCAGGTGATGTTGTCGGGGCCGCCACCCCGGTTGGCGAGGTCGATGAGCCAGCGGGCCGCCTCGTCGGGGTCGGAGATCTCGGTCAGCGTGTTGAACAGGGTCTCGGGACCGACCACGGCGGTCAGGCCGTCGGAGCAGAGCAGGTAGCGGTCCTCCGGGTAGGCCTCGCGCAGTGACAGGTCCAGCTCACCGTCGCCGGTGCCCTCAAGGACCCGCAGCACCATTGACCGGCGCGGGTGCTCGGCGGCCTGCTCAGGGGTGATCCGCCCCTCGTCCACCAGCGACTGGACCAGGGTGTGGTCATGGGTGATCTGGTAGAGGGCGCCGTCGCGCAACATGTAGGCCCGGGAGTCTCCGACATGGGCCAGGGCGAAGGTGGCGCCGTCCCAGAGCATCGCGGTCAGGGTGGTGCCCATGCCGCGGAGCGTGGGATCCTGCTCGCTCATGTCGCGCAGTGTATGGTTGACGTCCCTGGCGGCGCCCTTGAGCGCGGCGAGCAGGTCGACACCGCCGGTGGGAAGGGTGTCGTCCAGCGCCGCCATGGCGGTGACGGCAAGTGAGCTGGCGACCTCTCCACCCGCATGACCACCCATGCCGTCCGCTATGGCGAGCAGGCGCGCGCTCGCGTAGCCCGAATCCTCGTTCGCCTCACGGCGGACCCCCACGTCGGAGCGGGCCGCGTAGCGCAGTGCCAGTGGTTGGTTCAGTGCCATGAAGGCAGTAAATCATTGGTTGAAGCACTTCACAAGCAAAGACGTTGTAGACCGTTGCGGCACAGTCAACTACTGTGGCCCAACATGGAGGAGCGCCAGGAGATCACCGTGAACGCGGGCGACATCGCCCGGCTTGCCGGGGTCGGCAGGGCAGCGGTGAGCAACTGGCGCCGCCGCCACGAGGACTTTCCCCAGCCGGTGGGCGGCACCACCTCCAGCCCGCTGTTCTCGCTGCCGGAGATCGCCGTGTGGCTGCGCGCGAACGGCAAATCCTTCGAGGTCTCGCTCGGCGACCTGGTCTGGCAGCGGATGCGCACCTCGGTCGACGACCTCAGGCTGGGCGAACTGGTGGCCAAGGTCGGCGCGTTCCTGCTGTTCCTGCGCCGTGAGCCCACCGCCTGGCGTGATCATGGAACGAAGTCTCTCACCCGCATGGCCGAGGTGACGACCGATCTCCCCGGTTCCGCCGATCTTCGCCTGGACGATCTGGCCCTCGTCCGGCTGGTCGCCGAGCTGGCCACCGAACGCGACCCGCTGGAGGTCTTCGAGTTCCTGTGCGAGCGCTACGTCGAGGCGCACTCCCGCCAGCTCTCGGTCACCAGGGACGATGTGGCCGAGCTCATGGTCCGGCTGGTGGTGCGGGAGGGGGACGTCGTCCTGGACCCGGCATGCGGTGTCGGAACGCTGCTGCTGGGCGCGGACACCTTGACGGCCCGGCGGGGAAGCGCTTCGACCGGCGGGAAGACCGTCCTGATGGGGCAGGAGGTCAACGAGACGAACGCGCTGCTCAGCGCGGTTCGGGTGCTGCTGCGCGGGACCGAGGCGCGGATCGTCGCCGGTGACTCGCTCCGCGAGGACGGCCTGGCCGGTGACGTGGCCGACGCCGTGGTCTGCGACCCGCCGTTCAACGAGCGGGTCTGGGGTCACGAGGAACTCGCCGGTGACCCGCGCTGGGAGTACGGCCTGCCCCCGCGCGGTGAGTCCGAGCTCGCCTGGGTGCAGCACTGCCTCGCCCGCGTGCGGCCGGGCGGCCTGGTGGCGATCCTGATGCCCACCGCCGCCGCCAGCCGGCGTCCGGGCAAGCGGATCCGCGGCAACCTGCTCCGGGCGGGAGCGCTGCGGGCCGTGGTGACGCTGGCGCCCGGCGGCCCCGACCTGTGGATACTCCGCAGGCCCGACGGCGGGCGCCCGCCGTCCCAGCTGCTGGTGGTGGACGCCGGCGAGGACCTGTCGGTCGTGGAGCCCGCCTGGCGCGCGTACCTGGAGAACCCCGAGGCCGAGCTGTCCGGCGAGAGCCGCACGGTGCGCATCATCGACCTGCTCGACGACGAGGTCGACCTCGCCCCGGCCAGGCACCGCCCGCAGCACAGCGGCCTCGACTTCCCGCGCGACTTCACCGAGGCCCTGGCCAGGTTCATGGAGACCTCGGCCACGCTGTCGGAGGCCACTCCCGCCCTGGAGCTGCTCGCCGAGCGGCAGGACCTGCCGACCACCACGGTCGGCGAGCTGGCCAAGGCGGGGCTGATCACGATCCTGCAGGCGCCGCCGAGGATGTCGGCGGACGAGGGCCCTCTCCCGGTGCTGACCGCCGACGACACCGCGGCGGGCGCCTCACCCTCCGGCCGTACCACCCTCGACCCGGCACTGATCATGATCAGGCCCGGCGACGTGGTGACCACGGTGCTCGGCGCGGTCAGGGTGATCACCCAGAGCGGAGCGGCGCTCGGCCCGCAGCTCACGCTGTACCGGGTCGACCCGCAGCGGCTCGACTCCGGGTTCCTGGCCGGTTTCCTGCGCTCGGCCGACGCGGCCAGGGTCCATCCCAGTTCCAGCCGCCTCGACGTGCGGCGGGCGAGGGTGCCCATGCTGCCCCTGTCCGACCAGCGGATGTACGGCACGGCCTTCCGCGAGCTGTTCGAACTGGAGGACAGACTGCGCGCGACGAGGGCGCTGGGGGAAACGCTGATCCGGCTAGGCTTTGACGGACTGGTCGACGGCCATCTCCGGCCGTGCGACCAAGGGGCGTGATGCCCGCACGTCCAGGGGAGGGTCGATGGTCATCGGCGACCGATACGTGCTCGACGACCTCCCTCTCGGCCAGGGGGGCATGGGGGCCGTCTACGGCGGCCATGACAGGCATCTCGACCGCAGGGTGGCCGTCAAGTTCCTGAGGTTCCTCACCGGCCCCGACGAGGAGCTGAAGCGGCGTTTCCTGCGCGAGGCCCGCATCCTGGCCAGGCTGGAGCACCCCGGCGCACCGGTCCTGTACGACTTCGGCACCTTCGACCAGCGACTGTTCCAGGTGATGCAGTTCATCGAGGGCGTCACCGTGGCCGACGTGGTCAGCGAGCACGGCCCGCTCCCCGTGCCCTGGGCCGCGGCGATCGCTGCCCAGGCCTGCGCGGTGCTGACCGCGGCCCACGCGCTGTCCGTCTGCCATCGCGACCTGAAGCCGACCAACCTGATGCTCTGCCCCGACGGGAGCGTCAAGGTCCTCGACTTCGGCCTGGCGGTGCTCCGCGAGGCCGACTCGACGCAGTTCACCCGGGTCGGCCAGATTCTCGGCACCCCGTCGTACATGGCACCCGAGCAGATCCAGCGCGGCCTGTCCGGTCCCCGCAGCGACCTCTACGCCCTCGGATGCGTGCTCCACGAGATGCTGACGGGCCGCCAGCTGTTCACCGGTCCCACCGAGTACGCCGTGTTCGAGCGCCAGGTGAAGGAGCGCCCGCCCGAGGTCCCGGGGGTCCCCGCCGAGCTGAACCGCCTCGTCGCCGACCTGCTGGAGAAGGATCCCGACAACCGTCCCGCGGGCGCCGACGTCCTCTACGAGCGACTGCAGCCCTTCGCGGTGGACCTGCCGATGCTCCCTGGCTTCCTGCACCCGTCGTCGGTGCCGAGCCCGGGCCGGATGTACGCACGGATGGTCGGCCGGGTCCTGGCCTGACGGTCCTGCCGGACCGTCCCTGCGGAAGCGTGTCCCGGCGGGCTGCGGTCTCCCGGCCCGTCCGGGCCATTGCCGCGCCGGGTGCCCACCGGCTTCCACGGCTCCTGGTTCGCCGACACCGAGCGGGCCGGGTGGGTCGGTCACGAACGGCGCGAGCGGGACCGGGTCCCGGGGAACCCCCCGGGCGGGAGAACGGGGATCGTCGGTCTGCGGCACACGTACGCCACTCCGGGGGGCAGGTTGCGCCAGATGGGCCCGGTGGTCAGCACCTCGTCGAAGGCCGACCGCAACCGCAGGCGCAGGGCCCTGGCCCCGGCGAGCGGCAGGGCCGACAGGTAGGTGACGGTCGTGAACGCCCCGGACGGCGCGAGCGCCCGGCCGACGCCCGCCAGGATCCGCTCCTGCTGCTCGCCGGGGAACAACGACCAGGGCAGCGTGCTGACGACCGCGTCCACCCGGTCGACCCCGGCACCGGCCAGGAGCGCGCCGAGGTCGGCGGCGTCGCCCTCGATCGTCTCCATCCAGGGTTTCGTCCGGCGCAGGTGCGCGGCCATGCCGGGGTCGATCTCCACGGCCAGCTGGCGGGACCCCGGGGCCAGCCTCGCCCGGATGGCCTCGCTGATCGGACCGGTGCCGGCCCCCAGCTCCACGACCACCGACGGGCCCAGCGCGGGGACCACCGCGCTGAGCGCCCTGCCCAGCGCCGGGGAACTCGGGGCGATCGCGCCCACCACGCGCTGCCTGCGTACCGCCGCCGTCAGGAATGCCCGCAGGTCCGCGGGCGCCGCCGTCTTGTTCATGGTCCCCATCAGACCGCCGCGGGGGCGCGGCCCGCAGGGCACCGGAGCCTAGTCTTCCGGGTATGGCCAGCCATACCGTCGGAGTAGGCCAGGCCCGGTAGAGGCCATGCCCGCACGGGCCGTACTGTCGGTTGATGCGATCGCGGGCGGCCTGGCAGGCACTCACCCGATGGAACCTGCTCGCCACGTGGTGGCCGTGGCGCTCGTTGGCGTACCTGCTGACGAGCATCCTCGTCGGCGCGGTCATCCTCGTGGTGGTCCTGGTCTGCCTGGCCGGCGGCGCGGTGCTGGCGCTGGTGGTGGTGGGCATCCCGTTCCTGGTGGTGCTGGGGCTCAGTGGCATACCGGTCGCCGCTCTGGAGCGCCGCCGCCTGCGGATCATCGACTCGGAGCCGGTGGAGTCGCCCCACCGCGAGCCCGACCGGCCGGGCCTGCGCGCGTGGGCGCGGCTGCGCTTCAGCGAGCAGGCCACCTGGCGGGAGCTTGCCTACACCGGCCTGCTGGTCATCGTGCTCTGGCCGATGGAGCTGATCTCCCTGGCGTACGGGATCGCCGGGCCGGTGATGGCCATGTGCGCGCCCATCATCCTGGCGGAGGTCGGGCAGGTGCGGCTGTTCAAGTTCTGGCTGATCGACAGCCGTCCCGAGGCGTTCCTCGTGGCGCTGCTCGGGGCCGTCCTGCTCGTGCTGTTCACGTACCCGCTGACGGCACTCGCGGTGCTGCACGGGCTGGTGGCCCGCGCGCTGCTCAGCCCCCGGCAGAGCGACGAGGCCAGGCGGGTCGTCGAGCTCACCCGGTCCAGGTCCCGGCTGGTATCGGCCTTCGAGGCAGAACGCCGAAGGATCGAGCGGGACCTGCACGACGGCGCCCAGCAGCGGCTGGTCTCGCTGACCATGACGCTCGGCCTGGCCAAGCTCACCCGTGGGGACGAGACGGCCGAGCTCGTCGGCAGGGCGCACGAGCAGGCGAAACTCGCGCTGGCCGAGATCCGCGACCTGATCAGGGGAATCCACCCGCAGATCCTCACCGACCGGGGACTGCCCGCCGCCGTGGCCGACGTCGCCGACCGCTCGCCGGTGCCCGTGGAGGTCACCATGGCGCTGCCCGCGCGGCTGCCCGAGGTGGTGGAGTCCACCGCGTACTTCGTGGTGTGCGAGGCGCTGGCGAACGTGGCCCGGCACAGTGAAGCCCGGCGGGCCACGGTCACCGGGCGGCTGGACGGCGCCCGCCTCGTCGTGGAGATCGGCGACGACGGCGTGGGCGGCGCCGACGCCGCGGAGGGGAGCGGGCTGGCCGGGCTGGCCGACCGCGTCTCGGTCGTCGACGGGAGACTGGTACTTTCCAGCCCGGCCGGTGGGCCGACCCTGCTACGCGTGGAGATACCGTGCACTCCGATCGATCCCTCAAGGTAGTCATCGCCGAGGACGGCGTGCTGCTCCGCGAAGGGCTGGCCGAGCTGCTCGCCCGGTTCGGGCACCGGGTGGTGGCCACGGCGGGTGACGCCGTACGGCTCGCGGAGGCGGTGCGCGAGCACACCCCCGACATCGTCGTGACCGACGTGCGGATGCCGCCCGGCTTCACCGACGAGGGCCTCAGGGCCGCGGTCGCGCTCCGCGCGGCGGACCCGCGCCTGCCCGTGCTGGTGCTGAGCCAGTACGTCGAGCAGACCTACGCGGCCGAACTGCTGGACTCCGGTGACGGCACCGGGGTCGGCTACCTGCTCAAGGACCGGGTCGGCGACGTGGAGGAGTTCGTCGACGCGCTGTGCGGCGTGGCCGGCGGCGGGACGATCGTGGACCCCGAGGTGGTCAGGCAGCTGCTGCGCCGCCGCCGCGATCCGCTGGAGCGGCTGTCCCCCCGCGAGCGGGAGGTGCTGGCCCTGATGGCCGAGGGCAGGTCCAACGCGGCGATCGCCAGAGCCCTGGTGGTGTCGGAGGCCGCGGTCGGCAAGCACATCGGCAACATCCTGACCAAACTCGACCTGCCCCCGGCCGAGGACGACCATCGCCGGGTACTGGCGGTGGTGACGTACCTGCGCGGTTGAGCGCTCCTCCGGGGAAGGGACCTCCCCGCCGGGGCGCGGGTTCTGCCCGTGGAGGGCACCGGCCGGATTCCCCGCCGGGTCGCGGCGCGGAAAACCGGCTTCCGCCACGGGTGAGGATCGACGCCGCGAGGATCGCGACCGGGGAGAATACGACCCGTGGAAGGTCGATGGGTCGAGGTGGCGGACCGGGTGCTGGTGCGGCGATACGCCGAGCTGGACCTGTCGGTGGGGCTGGTCGTGGGCGACGGCGGTTGCCTGGTTGTCGACACGCGGGGAGACGAGCGGCAGGGGGCCGAGCTGGTCTCGGAGGTCAGGCGGGTGACATCCGCCCCGTGGGCGGTGGCGATCACCCACTCGCACTTCGACCACAGCTTCGGTACCCGGCCGTTCCTCGACTGCCCCGTCTGGGCGCACGAGGGCTGCCGGACCGACCTGGCCGAGAACGGCGGCCGGGCCAGGGACGAGTGGGCCCGCCACTACCGGGATCGGGGACGCGCGGACATCGCCGGTGACATCGCGAAGACCGGGATCGCACTGCCGGACCACCTGGTGACCGGCCGGGCGGAGCTGGCCGTCGGTGGTCGCCCGGTCGTCCTGGCCCACCTCGGCCGCGGCCACTCCGGCAACGACCTGGTCGTCCACGTGCCGGACGCCGGCGTGGTCTTCGCCGGGGACCTGGTGGAGAACGGTGCCCCACCTGCCTACGAGGACGCCTATCCCCTCGAATGGCCGGCCACCCTCGCCGGGCTGCTCGACCTCCTCGGCGACGGCGACAGCGACGGCAGTGGCGGCAGTGGCGTCGTCGTTCCCGGCCACGGCGACCCGGTCGACCGCGCGTTCGCCGCGGCCCAGCACGCGGAGATCACCGCCCTCGGCCGCCTGTGCGAGCGGGTGGCGGCGGGCCTGCTCTCCCCCGCCGACGCCGTACGCCTGTCGTCGTACCCGGAGGAGACCACCAGGACCGCCCTCGGCCGCCCCTGTTGAGCGCGGCTCAGATCTCCTTCTGGAGCCCGGCTGCCGGGTCGAGCCGGCGCGGCCGGTCCCCGATCCTCGGGTGATGCAGGTCGAAGGCCGGCCGCTCCGAGCGGATGGCCGGGATCGAGGTGAAGTTGTGCCGGGGCGGCGGGCAGGAGGTGGCCCACTCCAGCGAGTTGCCGAAACCCCACGGGTCGTCCACGGTCACCCGCGGGGCGCGGCGCGCGGTGTGCCAGACGTTGTAGAGGAACGGCAGCGTGGAGGCGCCGAGCACGAACGCGCCGATCGAGGAGACCAGGTTGAGCGTGGTGAATCCGTCGATCGGGCTGTAGTCGCCGTAGCGGCGCGGCATGCCCTGCGCGCCCAGCCAGTGCTGGACCAGGAAGGTGGTCTGGAAACCGATGAACAGCAGCCAGAAGTGCAGCTTGCCCAGCTTCTCGTTCAGCATCTTGCCGGTCATCTTCGGCCACCAGAAGTAGAAGCCCGCGAACATCGCGAACACCACGGTGCCGAAGACCACGTAGTGGAAGTGCGCGACCACGAAGTACGAGTCGTGCACCTGGAAGTCGAGCGGCGGGGAGGCCAGGATGACCCCGGTCAGCCCGCCGAGCAGGAAGGTGACCAGGAAGCCGACCGCGAACATCATCGGTGATTCCATGGATATGTGCCCGCGCCACATGGTGCCGACCCAGTTGAAGAACTTCACCCCCGTCGGGACGGCGATCAGGAACGACATGAAGGAGAAGAACGGCAGTAACACATGGCCGGTGGCGAACATGTGGTGCGCCCAGACCGTCATCGACAGGCCCGCGATCGCGATGGTCGCACCGACCAGACCGATGTAGCCGAAGATCGGCTTGCGGCTGAAGACCGGGATCACCTCGCTGATGATGCCGAAGAACGGCAGCGCGATGATGTAGACCTCCGGATGGCCGAAGAACCAGAACAGGTGCTGCCAGAGCAGCGCTCCCCCGGTCTGCGGGTCATAGATGCGGGCGCCGTGACTGCGGCCGGCCTCCAGGGCGAGCAGCGCGGCGGACAGGATCGGGAAGGCGATCAACACCATCAGACCGGTCAGCAGCACGTTCCAGGTGAAGATCGGCATGCGGAACATCGTCATCCCGGGGGCCCGCATGCAGATGATCGTGGTGATGAAGTTGACCGAGCCGAGGATCGTGCCGAGACCGGCCATCACCAGGCCGACGATCCACAGGTCACCGCCGACCTGCGGGGAGTGAGGTCCCGTGGAGAGCGGCGTGTACGACGTCCAGCCGAAGTCGGCGGCACCTCCGGTGGTGAGGAAGCCGAACAGGACGATGACGCCGCCGAAGAGGAAGAGCCAGTAACTCACCATGTTGAGCCGGGGGAACGCCACGTCGGGCGATCCGATCTGCAGCGGCATGATCACGTTGGCGAACCCGGCGAACAGCGGGGTCGCGAACAGCAGCAGCATGGCCCCGCCGTGCATGGTGAACATCTGGTTGTAGCGCTCCAGGCTCACCACCTGCATGCCCGGCTGGATGAGCTCCGCCCGGATGATCATGGCCATGAGCCCGGCGAGCATGAAGAAGACGAATGAGGTGATCATGTACAGGTAACCGATCACCTTGTGGTCGGTGCTGGTCAGCCAGTTCACGACCAGTGAGCCCGGCACTCGGTTGGGCGGCGCCGGCGGTGAGGTCGGCGGCTCCTCACGTGACTGCTCGGAGGTCGTCACAGCCCACCCCCCTCGGGAACCGGCTCGTCCACGAACCGGCCCGTCCTCGAACCGGCGCGGCATCCGATCCCCGCCGCCTTCCATCCCGCCATCCCCAGGAAAGGCCGCTCCCACTCGCCCCCTTCCGCCATCTTGCCCGCGCGCTGACCTGGCGATTAATCGCCCTCATCCGGACCTCACCGGTCCAAGTGGGCAACACCGGACGACCCGCCGTGCTTGACCCGGGAGCAGAGAGGGCACTCCGCTGGAATACGGAGCGTCGAAAGGAACCACCTCATGACCCAGCGACAGCGAGTCGTCGTGATCGGAGGAGGGTTCGCGGGCTTCACAGCTGCTCGCACCCTTTCCAGGATCGCGAAGGGCGCGATCGAGATCGTCCTGATCAACCCGACCGACTACTTCCTCTACCTGCCGCTGCTGCCCGAGGTCGCGGCGGGGATCCTCGACCCGCGCAAGGTGGCGATCCCGTTGGCGGGAAACCACCCCGGCGTGCGGCATCTGCTCGCCACCGCGAGCACCGTCGACATCGAGGCGCGCCGCCTGAGGTGCACGGACGCCGAGGGCACCCCCCGCGAGCTGAGCTACGACCGCCTGGTGATCGCGGTCGGCAGCGTCAACAAACTGCTTCCCATACCCGGCGTCGCCGAGCACGCCCACGGTTTCCGCAGCATCGCCGAGGCCCTCTACCTGCGCGACCACCTGATCCGCCAGATCGAGCTCGCCGCCATCTCCGACGACCCCGAGGAGCGCAGGGCCCGGTGCACCTTCGTGGTCGTGGGCGCCGGGTACACCGGTACCGAAGTGGCGGCTCAGGGCCAGCTGCTCACCCTCGACACTCGCAGGAGGCTGCCGGAGCTGCGTGACCAGCCGGTGCGCTGGATCCTCGCCGACATCGCCCCGCGCATCCTCCCCGAGCTCGACGAGCGCCTGTCGCGGACCGCGCACCGGACGCTGTCGGAGCGTGGCATGGAGATCCGCACCGGTACGAGTGTGGCCGAGGCGACGGCGGACGGCGTCGAACTCTCCGACGGGGAGTTCGTGGCGACCCGGTCACTGATCTGGTGCGTCGGCGTGCGCCCCGACCCGATGGTGGAGTCGCTGGGGCTGCCGACCGAGAAGGGGCGGCTGCTCGTCGACGAATACCTGCGGGTGCCGGGACACCCGGAGATCTACGCCTGCGGCGACGCGGCCGCGGTGCCGGACCTCACCCGCCCCGGCGAGTACACCGCGATGACCGCCCAGCACGCCGGCCGCCAGGGCAGACGTGCCGCCCACAACATCGCCGCCTCGTACGGTCGCGGACGGCTCCGGCCGTACCGGCACAACGACCTGGGGTTCGTCGTCGACCTGGGCGGGGCCGCCGCCGCCGCGAACCCGCTGGGCGTGCCGCTGTCGGGCATGGTCGCCAAGGCGGTAACCCGGGGTTACCACCTGCTGGCCGTCCCGCACGGCCGGGCGCGCATCGCCGGGAGCTGGCTGCTGGACCTCGTGCTGCCTCGCCAGACCGTCCAGCTGGGCATGGTCAGCGGCGCGGAGGTCCCGCTCGCCTCCACCGCCCCCGAGCACCCACACGGCGTGAGCGCCCCGGAGCCCGAGCCGGTGAAGCAGTCCTGAGCGGGGGAAGCGTAAAGGACGGCGAGATCTTCGACCCTGCCGGCGACGCCTCACCGGAGCGGGGTAAGGGGCCGGGTATGGCAGAAATCGGTTACACGATGATGTGCGAGCAGACGCCCGCCAGGCAGCTGGTCGAGGACGTCGTCACGGCCGAGCGGGTCGGCTTCGACTACGCGGTCATCTCCGACCACTACTTCCCGTGGCTGGAGGAGATGGGGCACTCCCCGTACGCCTGGTCGGTGCTCGGCGCGGCCGCGCAGGCCACCGCGCGGCTGCCCCTGATGACGTACGTGACCTGCCCGATCATGCGCTACCACCCGGCGGTGGTGGCGCAGAAGGCGGCGACCATGGGGGTGCTGAGCGAGGGCCGCTTCACGCTGGGGCTGGGCGCGGGGGAGAACCTCAACGAGCACGTCATCGGGGAGGGCTGGCCGTCGGCCGACACCCGGCACCTGATGTTCAGGGAGGCCATACAGATCATCAGGGAGCTGTTCGAGGGCGAGTACGTCAACTACCGTGGCGAGTTCTTCGACGTCGACTCGGCCAAGCTGTTCGACCTGCCCGAGCAGCCCGTCCCGCTGGCGATCGCCGCCTCCGGCGGCCGTTCGGGGAACATCGCCGCCGAGCACGGGGACGCGCTGGTCGCGATCGACCCCGACGCGGACCTGGTGCGCGGGTTCGCCGACGCGGGCGGCGCGGGCAAGCCCG
Organism: Streptosporangium sp. NPDC002607; assembly: GCF_053592655.1. NCBI lineage: Bacteria > Bacillati > Actinomycetota > Actinomycetes > Streptosporangiales > Streptosporangiaceae > Streptosporangium > Streptosporangium sp. NPDC002607. The sequence continues at coordinate 58,501 of NZ_JBSFWD010000035.1, read as the reverse complement.
TCTACGGCCAGCTTGCGATCTGCTACGACCCCGACGTGGCGACCGCCATGGAGCGGGCGCACCGGCTGTGGCGCTGGTCCGTGGCCGGCTGGAAGGTCATGGCCGAGCTCCCCGGGCCCGTCAACTTCGCCGCCGGCGCCCAGACCGTGCGGCCGGAGGACATCGCGGCGAGGGTGCCGTGCGGTCCCGACGTGGACGCCGTGGTGGAGGCGGTGCGCGCCTACACCGACGCCGGTTTCACGCACGTCGCCCTGGTCCAGATCGGCCACGAGCAGCAGGGCATGTTCTTCGACTGGTCCGAGAAGGAACTGCTTCCCGCCCTGAACCGCCTCTAGCGGCTCCTGGCCGGATGATTCCCGGCAGGAGCGGGCGGGGTGGTCCGGGGACCACCCCGGATCTCCGGCACACCCGGCGGCGAGACCGGCGGCGAGACCGACGACGGTGTCCATGCGAACCCGATCCGAGTCTGCGAGCCCTCTGGTCAGAGGGAGTGATGGCCAGGCGGTTCCGCAGGGGCGTACAGGGAAGGTTCACCCAGATGAACGACGTGTGGGATCTGGCGGTCGTCGGCGGTGGGCCCGCGGGGGCGGTGGCCGCGCTGCGCGCGAGGCAGCTCCGGCCTGACGCGCGGGTGCTCCTGCTCGATCGGGCCGACTTCCCCCGCGACAAGGCCTGTGGTGACGGCATCGCCGCCCACTGCCGTGACGAGCTCGCCCTGCTGGGCATCCCCGACCTCATCGCCGACTACCGGCCGACGCAGCGCCTGGCGGTGGTCTCCCCCGGCGGCGCGCGCGTCTCGGCCACCTCCGCCCGGCCCAACCACGTCGTTCCCCGCAGGGTCTTCGACGCCCGCCTCGTCGACGCCGCCCGTGCCCGCGGTGTCGAGGTCCGCCGCCACCACGTCCGCTCGCTCGCCGTCCTCGACGGCCACATCGTCCTCGACGGCACCGTCACCGCCCGCGCCGCCGTCGCCGCCGACGGGGCCAACTCGACGATGCGGCGCCTCATCGGCGTCTCCCCCGCTCCCGACAGGCACACCGCGATCGCCGTACGCGGCTACGCCGACGTGCCCGCCGACGACGACGTGCAGTCCATCTTCATGCAGCAGGACGGGTGGCCCGCGTACGCGTGGTCGTTCCCCATCGGCGACGGCACCGCCAACGTCGGCTTCGGGATGCTCCTGCCCAGGCTGCGCGCCACCGGCCGGCCGGGCCGCGAGGTGCTGCACGGCCGGCTCGCCGAACTGCTGCCCCACCTGAGCGCCCACGACCTGCGCGCCCACCACCTGCCCCTGTCCCCGGGGCGGCCGAGGCCGGGCTCGGGGCGGGTGTTGCTCGCCGGTGACGCCGCCGGTCTCATCAACCCGCTCACCGGCGAGGGCATCTACTACGCCCTGGTCTCCGGCCGCCTCGCCGGCGAGGCGGCCGTGCGGGCCGCCGCCGACCCGCTGCCCGCCTACCGGCGCGAGCTGAGGAAGGCACTCGGGCGGCACCTGCGCACCACGGACGTGCTCGCCCTCGCCGCCCAGTCGCCCGGCTTCATCGACGCGGCGATCGACACGGCCGCCCGCCGCAAGGAGGTGTTCGACCTGCTGGTCGACGTGGGTCTCGGCGCGGGCACCGTACCGCTCCCGCTGGCGCTGGCCGTGGTTCGCCGCTGGATCGCGAACGGCGTCCGACGGCGCTGAACACCGCACGCGCATGCTCCCCAGGTGGCGGCCGCTTCCCCAGACCACGTGAGAACCAACGACGCCGATCCGCGCGTCGTGGTCCTCATCGGTTACGTGAGAATCACCGAACGGCTCAGGTTGCGTGGACTGTCCGGGGCGAGACCGCGCGATCGGGACAACTCGACCGCCAGGCGCTGGGCCCGGACGAGGTCGGCCAGCGGGTCGAGTTCCGCAGCCGTGGTCAGGGCCCCGGTGCGGGTCAACTCCTCACGCAGTTCCTTCGGACCGCCGAAGAACCACACCAGGCTGTTCTCGTCGGCGATGCTGATCGGCCCGTGCCGGTACTCCATCGCGGGGTACGCCTCCGACCAGGCCAGGGCCGACTCCCTCAGCTTCAGTGCCGCCTCCTGGGCCAGGCCGTTGGTCCACCCGCTGCCGAGGAAGGTGAACTGCCGCCGCGAGAGCGCCCCCTCGGGGAGCGGCGCGGCGAGCGCGGCCTCGGCCTGCGCGGCCAGGTCGGCGGGAGCCTCCCCGAGGTGCGCGCGGAGCAGGGCGAGCCCGCTGGTGGCGAACCTGGTCTGCACCACGGAGCGCTCGTCGGCGAACTCCAGCGCGATCACCGTCTTCGCCAGGCCGGACACCGGGGTCGCGGGGTCGGCGGTGACGGCGACCGTCGGGATGTCCCCGGCCGCGCCGAGGGCGTGCAGCACCTCCGTGGTGGTCCCGGACCTGGTGATCGCCACCAGCCGGTCGTAGCGGCGCGCGGGCAGCTCGGAGGCGGCGAACGCGTCGGTCTCCCCCTGCCCCGACCGCTCGCGCAGGACCGCGTAGGCCTGTGCCATGTAGAGCGAGGTGCCGCAGCCGATCACGGCGACCCGCTCGCCCGCCTCCGGCAGGCCCGCCGGGCCCGCCGCGCCGAGCTCCAGCGCCCGCCGCCAGCACTCGGGCTGGCTGGCGATCTCCCGCAGGACGTGCTCCATGCGCGCCTCCCCATCGATGCTTGTTCATCTTCGCGACATGCCGTACACGAACGGGCCCGGCGTACGCGGGCACGTCACGCCGGTGACCGTCGGAGGCGTCGCCGTGCCCGTGTCGCACCGGCCAACCGGAACACCTTCACCGACCACTGTGGATCATCGCATGCCGGTGAGGCCCCGGGGAAAGGGAGTGCGCGGAGGAACGGCGGGAGACCGGGACACGGGATCCCGCCGTTCCTCGCAGGATCATCCGCCGGCGATCACCTTGTCCGAGCCCAGCGCCTCGGCGCGGGTCTTGAGGGTCGTACGGAGCGACGTGGCGTCGGCCTCGACCTTGGCGGTGTCGGCGCCCTCGTTCAGCCGGTAGGACTTCACGATGTCGTCGAGCAGCGTGGCGGCGGCCCCGCCTCCCAGGAGCTTCTGGTACAGGTTCCGGTACTGCTCCTCGTAGACCTTCTTGAAGGCGGGCGTCTTCAGGAACCTGTCCTTCAGCGCGTGGCCCATCCGCGGCCCGCCCATCGGGTTGTTCTGACGGGCGCCGCCCTCCTGACCGGCACCGTCCTGACCGGCACCGTCCTGCGGCCGCCCGCTCCGCGTCGGCTGAACCTGTGGCTGCCCGTTCCCGGCCGGCTGGGACCGCGAGCCCTGTGCCGGCTGAGCCTGGGAACCCGCCCCCCGCGTCGGGCCGCCCCCGCCGAACCCCATGCCGATCGCGTCGTTCGGCCCCGCCGTGGCGTTGCCGTTGAAGGCGAAGTTGAGGTCCCAGGTGATGACGGTGAACTTCTTGCCGTCCAGGTCGTACCACAGGTAGTAGTTACGCCCGGGACCGCTCATGTCATCGAAGTTGACCATCAGGTTCTGCAGGACGAGATAGCGGGCGAAGGACTCCACGTCCACCCGGTCGGCCAGCCCGGCGGCGAACTCCTCGTCGGAGGCTTGCTCCACCCACTTGACCAGGTCGATGACCGGTTGCAGGTCCTTACCTCCCACCTTGTTGACCTGTTTGAAGTCGGTGCCGTAGGCGGTCTGGTCCTCCCCCTTGTAGCTGAAGCCACTTGAGGCGAGCGACTTGTACAGCACGCCGTCGCCGAGCCTCTCCGCGTATCCCTCGTCGAGATACTCCACCAGCAGACGCGGAGACGAGGAACGGCCGTTGACCGTGAACGAGCTGTAGGCGTACCGCTGGGTCGGCTCGCCGGCCGCGCCGACCAGCGAGATCGCCAGTGCCTCGTTCAGCAGGGTCGAGGACTGCCCGGTCGCGGGACGCACGGCCAGCTGCGAGTGCCCCTGGTAGCGGCGCCCCTCCACGAACTCGTCAAAGCTGATCAGCCAGGGCAGGTTCTCGGGTTCCTCCGCCTTGAGCGCGGTCATCGGACCACCCGGACCCCGCCCGGGTCCTGCCCCGCCACCACCCGCACCGCCGTCCGGCGGCTGAAATCCCTCCGGCGGCTGGAAACCCTCGGGAGGCTGGAAGCCCTCCGGCGGCTGGAAGTTCCCCGGGCGCCCGCCGCCGGGGGCGCCGCCCCGCCCCCCGGTGCGGGACTTGCCGTTCCAGGTGAGCCCCATCAGCGTGGAGTTGCCCTTCAGCCGGATGCCCACGCTCGGCAGGGTGGTCCCGTCGATGACCAGGTCGGCCTCTACGTACTTCTTCTCCCCCTCCTTGAAATACTCCTCCAGCATGTCCCGATAGGCCCCGTCCTTGAACGTGATCTGGACGCTGTGCGAGATCGCGGTGTCGAAGACGTCCTGGGTGCCCGCGATGTCCTGGGTGACCGTCCGCGCCGCGCTGACCTGCCCGGTGGTCACGTAGGGCCGGATCGTCCCGGTGCCGAAGCCCGCACCCACCACCAGCAGGAACACGGCGAAGAGGGCGACCACCCTCCAGTGGTGCCGGAGCCTGACCGGAATCCGGTGCCGCAGCCGCGGCCGGTTCTTGGGAATGGTCACGGCGGCCTACAGGTCGGTCTGGTCGTACCCGGTCAGAACCGTGACCGGCTGGCCGCTGTTGCGCTCCCGCAGGGCCGAGATCAGGTTCGCGGGCTCGCCGCCCTTCTTGATCTTGACCGTGTACATCAGCTCGGTCAGCGCGCCACCGCGGATCGACTCCATGCTCACCAGTTCGAACTCGTCGGTGTGCCGGATCAGCACGTCCTGGATCGTGTGGGTGTAATCCTCGTCCGAGGGCACCTGGACCTTGACCACCTGGCGCTGGACGTTCAGCTGGAACCAGTTGAAACGACTCATGATCATGATGACCAGCGAGATCGCCACGGCGGCGACGGCGGCCAGAACGTAGAAGCGGGTGCCCACGGCCATGCCGACGGCCATCACCAGGAAGATGAAGCCGACATCCCGGGTCTCCTTGATCGCGTTGCGGAACCGGACCACGGAGAGCGCGCCGACCAGTGCGAATGCGCGCGCGATGTTGGAACCGACGACCAGCATGATCAGCGAGATGATCATGCCGAGGATGACCAGCGTCTGGACGTAGGACTGACTGTAGGAGACGTTGCGGTGCGTCGCCCGGTACACCCAGCCGATCATCACGCTGAGCACGAACGACAGCGACATCGCGATGGCGATGTCCATCACGCTGAAGGTGCCGGACAGGTCCTGAAAATCAAAGTTCATGGGGGTTACGCCTCCATCAGGCGGAGTGGGGGTCATGGTCAGGGACGTGGAAGATCGACCGAGGGGTCCGGCCGAAGGCCTCCACGCTCTGGCAGTACTTGGAGACCCGCACCACCTGCAGGTTCCGTTTGGCGGTCAGATCGGTGAGCCAGTAGGGAACCCGCTCGTTCGCCTTGACCTCGATGATCGATTTGGTGGGCGGGACGATGAACCGGTTCTGGGCGTCGGCACCGATGTGGAAATCCCGGTCACGGCCCCGTACGCGCTGGTCGAAGGTGACCCGGAGGCCGACATCGGCGTCCCGGCCCACATAGGCGTGCCGCTGGTAGCCGGTCATCGCGGTGGCCCGCAGATCGAGCCGGCAGACCAGGTCCAGAACCTCCTCGACGAAGGGCCGCTCCGCCTCGGTGTGCTCGACCGGCTCACGCCCGTCGCACAACCGCAGCGCGTCGGCGTACGGCAGGCAGACCCGGCGCTTCTGGGTGACGCGGTTGACCCGCTGCTTGATCTCGACGAACACCGGGGTGTCCGCGGTGACCTTGAAACGGTCGCCGTAGTGCCTGATCCGCAACTTGCGCCGGAACTTCAGGCCCTCGATCTTCTCCCAGTAGAAGCGGAGCCCGCGGGTGTCGTAGTAGACACTCCAGATGCCGTACCCCTCGTCCCCGCTGTGAGCGTCCCGGTCGAGTCGCCGCTCCATCTCGCCCCGGAGCTCGTCCACCAGAGCGGTGTCGACCAGATACTTGATCTCGTACCGGTTGAACGCGTGCAGCCTGCTCGGCGCACGCAGCGCGCGCCCGGCATCGGACACCCGCCCCTCCCCGCCGCCGTCCCCGGGATCTGCGGGGCTGTCTGCGATCGCGGACGACCTGCGGAGTCTGCGCAGCATGTTGCTCCATTCGAGAGAGCGTCGGCGGACATGTCACGGTGCGAACCCGGGAGCGACGTGTCCGAGCCCCCGGCACGGAACGCCCCGGACGCGCACGTCCCGTGAGCGGCGGTCCGCATGGCGAGGCCGCCCGGCCGGAACGCCCGGGACGGCGGCTCACGGACGTCAGGCCCGTCACCGACGACCAGCGCCTTCACCGCGGCCGAACCGTTCATGACGTCGTTCTACGTGCCCTCGATGAGAGTCGTCTGAGAAGCGGGTCAACTTCCGTTCATTCAGCGGACGAACGGTAGTAACCCACCGTTAAGCACGGACCGCGAACAGGACCGGGCCTCTCCCCTGACGGATACCCGATTGTCGCGTTTCATCGGAAAATTTCCGCCCATCACCCCAAAAAATTGTGACTCTAATTCACAATATGTTTCACTGTGTTACAGCGCAGAAGCACCTCTCTACTTCCCCCATACCGAGGAGAGTGCGTTGAGTCAGCCCCCCAGCACCGAGTTCACCGGAAATCCCGATGTCGTCAGGCTGTCGGCGAGCCTGCTCGACCGCCGGGACGGCGACTGCGGAGACTTCGCGGCGGTCAAGGCTCGCCCGAAGCTGTGGCCGCGGGTCTCCGAGAGGCGTAGGTACGCGCCCTGGGAGACCTTTCCGCTCGGCCTGGTGATGGACGTGCTCAACGCTGTCGAGTTCGAGGCCGCCCCGATCGACGAGGCTCTGCTGAGGACCCTCGGAAACGCCCGCGACACCGTGCATCCGGGGGTCGCCAACTGGATCGAGCACGCCTGCCACACCTACCTGGAGGTCTCCGAGAGCCTGGCCGCCACACTCGCCTCCGAGGGGGTGGAGCTCCGGCCCGAGCACCGGCCGCGGATCGTCCAGGGCGGCCGGTCCCCCGCGGAGATGCGATCCCTCACCGTGTGGGGCCGGTGGTACGGCGCACCGGACGGTACGACGGTGGAGTTCCGGCGGATGCGCCTGCGCCGCCCCCTGGGCGGCACGGATATTCCGTCCACCCAGGCGATGGCGTACGTGGCGGCGGCCGGCAAGCAGGTGACGGACCCGTCGGAGCTGCATCGCGCCATCCCCGTCCCGGTACGGCCCGTTCCCGTCCCCCGGCGAGTGCGGGTGGTCGAGGTCGGGTTGACCACCGGCACGGACCGGGTCCTTGTCGACACGACGGATCTGGAGGAGATCCGCGGCGCCTACACCTCGAACGTCAGACCCGCGACGGCCCGGCTGCTGGCCGGTGGCGGCCGGACCCCGGGGCGAGACTGCGCCGAGTGCAAGGTACGGGCCTCCTGCGGGGACCTCGCGCACGCGCCAGGCCTGCTCGGCCTCGACGACCGGGGCACGCACCGGCGGACATGGTCGATCACGACATCCCGGTACTACCAGGTCTGCCCGGCACAGGCTCACCTGCGAGAGCTCCGGCTGCCCGGCGAGTGGGAGACGAGCCCGGCGGCCGAGCGCGGCCAGCACGTGCACGCGTGGCTTGAGGCCGCACACGGCCGGGGAAGGGCCTGCGTTCCCGCGGACCTGCCGGAGGTGGACGCCGATGACTGCGGCCTCGCCGACGAGTTGATGGAGCGCCAGGAGTACCACCGGGCCCGGCCGTACCTGCTCCGGCATCTGGCGGTATGCCCGCTGCGCGGCCCGGACGAGGTCACCGAGGTCACCGAGGTCAGACCCGAGCCGAAGATCGCCGCGTACGACGCGCGGGCCGATGTGATGGTACTCGCCCACCCGGATCTCCTCCGCCGGGTGGGCGGACGCCTCGTCTACCGCGAGCAGAAGACGTCGGCCGTACCGCGCGGCATCACCGCGGGAAACGCGCTGGAGATGGTCCCCCAGCTCGCCCTGGCGGTCCGCCTGATCGCCGCCGGCGTCTTCGGGGACACCGACGGGCTGGTCGAGTTGGAGCAGCTCACCCCGGACTCCGCCGAGGTGCTCACCTTCGACGTGACCGACCCGGCGACCGTCTCGACCGCCCAGGCGGTCGTCCTTGACCGGGTCCGGACCTGGCACCGCGATGTCGCCTTCCGTGCCGCCCCGGGAGCCTGGTGCCGGTTCTGCCCGGTTTCCCGCTGGTGCCCGAGTGCCTCCGACACCCCCGCACACGTCACGGACGAGCTCGCCTTCGACCCCCGCACCGGGGAGATCCTGGCAAGGCCCGGCCGGTTGGACAGTCGCGTCGAGGCGATCGCGGCCACCCTCGTCGATCCCGAACCCGACGACGAACCTCCGTTCTGAGCGGTCGACTCGAGGTCACTCCGCCGCGGGGTCGTGGCGGCGGAGGATCACGACCGTGAGTACGGCGGGGCCGCCGGTGAACGCCTCCCGGACCGGGGCCGGCAGGGAGGAGAGGTTCCGGGCGGCGGCCATTCCGGCAGTGACGTCCTCTCGGCCTGTTTCGGGCTGCTTGGTCATGTCAGGCTCCATCCGCCGTCTCCGGCCGCCCTGCACGGCTCACTGTCTGTCGACGACGTACGGGCCCCGCCGAAATCGACGGCGTCCCGGAAAAGATTTCGACGCGGGCGAGGTTCCGTCCACGGTGGCCGCGCCCAGGGATGTGGTGGCCCGCGAACTCACCGTGACGCCATCGCTGTTGAGCTCCTCCTCAACGACGATCCCTTGGGCGTCCTTACCGTGAGACGGGACGAACGGCGAGGCGGACACCCAGGTGGGCATGCATGCCGAGCAGCCACGCCGCGCTGACGTACACCGAGACGGTCGAGCCGCCGAAGATCTGGGCCACCATGGTCACCGGGAACCACATGCCCGCCAGCAGCGGCAGCCACCGCAGCGCTCCCTGGTAGCGGCCCTTGACCGCGAGGACAATGCCCAGGACCAGCATGCCGAGCTGACTGAGCGGCCAGCAGGCGTCCAGGATCATCAGCGGCAGCGGGAAATCGTCGTGGGTGGCGTAGCCGAAGGACAGCGCGTTGAGCAGGAACGCGCCGGGGAGCAGCACGAGCAGGCCGGCCGGGACGATCCGGGCCCACCCGTCGCCGGCGCCGCGGGTGGCCAGCACCGTCCAGACGAAGGCGAACAGGCCCACGACGAACAGCATCCCGGTGATGGTGTCGAGGGTCTGGATGCCTTCCTCGATCTTGTCCCCCACGATGACGGTGCCGACCGCCCAGGAGGCGGCCCCGGCGGCCAGCAGCAGTCCGGCGATCCGGATCCATGCCGGGTCCGCGGTACGTTGGATCGCGACGGGCTCGTTGGGATTGACATTGCTGGGCACGATGCGGCTGGACATTGGTGTTCCTCCGTTGCTTGTCGGTGGCAACACGATCCCGGCCGTGCGTCCCGGGCGCCCAGGGAGCGCGGCCATGCGCGCGGTCCCGAGTTGGCCCGGCGTGACCTGGGCCAGGCGTCCCGGGGCGGCGGGGACATCGCTCCCAGGCACGCGGGACGGGCTGCGTGGAGCCGGCGTCGACCAACCCTCACTCACCCTTGCGAGGGCGCCGCCCGAACGAGGCCGAGAGCACGCCGGTCACCGGCCAAGGCCGGCCTCGCGGGCCTGGATGATGGCCTGGGCGCGGTCGGCGACCTGGAGCTTGGCGAAAACACTGGACACGTTGTTACGCACCGTCTTGGGCGCCAGCGACAGCCGCTCGGCGATCATCCGGTTGGACAGGCCGGCCGCGATCAGGTCGAGTATCTCCCGTTCCCGAACGGTGAGCTGGGGGAACGGCCCCTCTCGGACCGGACGGGCCACAGCCAGCCGGGCGAAGTAGCGCGTCACCCGTCCCGCGAGTGCCGGTCCGAAGATCACCTCCCCGCCGGCCACCGCCATGATGGCGCGCAGGATCTCCGTCTGCTCAGCCCCCTTGAGCAGGTAGCCGCGAGCGCCGGCGAGCATGGCGGCGAAGACGCTCTCGTCGTCCTCGTGCATCGTGAGCACCAGCACGTGCGTGTCCGGGCAGGTGGCGACGATCCGCTCGGTGGCCTGCACACCGTCCATCCTGGGCATCCTCAGGTCCATCACCACGACCTGAGGGCGCAGCCGGACGGCCTCGGCGACGGCCTCCTCCCCGTCCGCGGCGATCCCCACCACCTCGGCCTGGTCAGTCGAGGCGAGCATCATGCGCAGACCGTCCCGGTACACGGGATGATCGTCGGCGATCAGCACCCGCGGCGTCACGAGGAGGTCACGGTCCCGACGGGCAGGACGGCGTGGACCCGGGTTCCGCCGCCGCGGCCGACCCCGACCGCGCACTGGCCGCCCAACTCCTCCGCGCGCTCACGCATGCCGACCAGACCCACCCCGACCACGGCGCCCGGCAGGACCCCGCGCCCATCGTCGGTCACCTCGACCTCCAACTCGTTCCCCGCCACGGCGACACGCACGTGGCAGGTGTCCGCGCCCGCGTGCCGGGCGACGTTGGTCAAAGCCTCGCAGACGATCCGGTACGCCGCCACCTCGCTCGCGGCGGACAATCCCGTCAGGTCCCCCTCCACCTCCACCCGCACGGCGAGCCCATCGCCACGGAACCGGGCGGCCTCCTGCCGCAGCGCCCCGGCCAGGCCGAACTGATCCAGAGCCGGCGGCCGCAGATCGTGCACGAGCCGCCGCACGTCCCCCAACATCGTGGCAAGATCCTTCCTCACCTGGTCCAACGCCTCCCGGGCGGTGCCGGGATCCCGGGTCAGCAGGTTGTGCGCCGCCTCCACCTTCAGCGCGGCGGCGGCCAGCGTGGGCCCCAGCCCGTCGTGCAGGTCCCGGCGCAGCCTGCGCCGCTCCTCGGCCACGCCGGTGACCAGACGCTCGCGGCTGTGCTGCAGTTCCTCGGTCAGCGCAGTCGCCCGCACAGCCGCGGCGGCCTGCCGTACCACGTCGGCCAGCAGCCGCTGGTCGGATTCGGCCGGCCGCGCACCCGCGCGCAGTACCAGGACAAGCCGCCCGATCGGCGCGTCACGGTAGGCGAACGGCAGCACTACGACGTCCTCGCCGGGCGTGCCGTGTTCCACCACGACGGTCTTCCCGTCCGCCCGGTCCAGTTCGACCCGCACGTACGGCGAGCGGAATACCGCCGACACCGCTTTCGCCACCTGCAGCAACAGCTCCTCCGGCCGCACGGACTCCTCAAGCCGCCGGGCGAGGGCCGAGACCACCTCGTACGGCTCCGTCCGCCCCATCAGCCCCCGGTTCACCCACCGCCGGACCCGCTCCCGCAGCGGCGCGTAGACCACCCCGACCAGGACCGCCGCCAGGACCGCCGCCACCGGCTCGTCGATGATCGCCCCCAGGCTCACGAAGACCGGCACGTCGATCGCCACGACGGCGACCGCGAGCCCGCCGTACAGGAGGGTCCAGCCGAGCACCGGATCAATGTCATAAAGCCGGTACCGGCTCACCGCCACCACGACCGCCGCTACGACCGCCACCAGGGAGACGACGAACGACAGGTCCTGCGGCAGCCCGTCCACCACGGCGGAAGCCAGGATCAGTGTCGCGTTCAGCAGCGCCGCCATCAGCATCCAGCGAAGCTGCGCCCGCCGAACGCCCACCGAGCCCCGGAACCGCCAGGCGAAGGCCACCACCGACACCAGCAGGCTCACCACCAGCAGCGCCGGCACCGCCGCCAGCACCGAGCGCCATACCGCATCCGGGAGTGGCGGGAACGGCGGGTCAAGTCCCGGCCAATTCGTGCCCGGCGATTCGATCCGCCACGGGACGGCGAGGAACACCGCGACCGCCAGGCCCGTGGCCCCCAGCGACAGCCACGCGGCCCATCGCCACCGCGGTGATGGCAGCCGCCCATCAGGAAAGAACAGCAGCACCAGCAGCGGGAGCAGGTTCAGCAGCGGCCCCAGCCGCGCCCCGGCGTAGACCGCGGCCGGGGTCAGCGGCAGCGCGCCGCCGTGGCGGGTCAGCGACAGCACCGCGTACGCGGCGGCCAGGCCGTTCACGGCGGCGACGACGCCTCCGGCGATGAGCAGCCAGGTCATGAGGTGGCGGGGCAGGCGCACCGCCAGCACGGTCCCGGCGATCGCGAGGGCCACGCCGGGCACCGTCGAGGACCACACCGCCCAGTCCATCGGCTCGGGCCGCGTCACCGCCCCGGCCACCACATCAAGCCAGGTGGCGGCCCCACACACCACGACGCAGAGCGCGGCGAGAACCGACGCCCCAACCGCCAGGCGCCGATCCACGGCAGAGGCACCGCCGGTCATGGAAACGCCATGGCCGCCGGGGGCGGGCCCTGGCGGGGCCGGGACACGACCGGCGGGAAAGGGATCGGACACATCGCTCAGAGTGCCACACGGCGCGCCTCGCCCACCCGGGAGTGGTGTCCCGTCCCGTCCGGGACACACACCCTGGCCTGGAGTGGGACCAGCGGGGGCTTGTCGGCCTCGGAGCCTTGGGACACGCCAACAGGCCAGGCTGCGCATCCCACCCACCGTGGACCCGTTCGCTGGGTGGCGGCAGGAACCGGTGACCCGCCGGCAGTTCGTCCCCACCGCCCGGAACTACACCGCCTGCCGGATTTCCACGTCTTCCACCGTCCTGCAACGGCAGTCCAAGCGTGTCTCGGTAACGCTACCGGGGTGTCGTCAGCGAGGCGTTTCGGAAGGATGCAACGCGCATACCAGTTGTCAGGGATTCCCTGACGAGCTAAATTGTCAGGGAATCCCTGACACCTTAGGAGTGCGCTGTGACACCGCCCGACACCCCGGCCGAACTCGCTCGGTGTTCCTTCTGCGGCAAGCCGGACACCAAGGTCGACAAGCTGGTCGCCGGCCCTGGAGTGTATATCTGCAACGAGTGCGTGGCGCTCGCCGCGTCGATCATCGACGGGAGCCTCGGCAACCCCCCAGGACCGCGCGTGCCCGTCTGGGAGTCGTTGACGGACGGGGAGATGCTGAGCCACATTCCGCGCGTCGCCGCGCACATCGACCAGGCCGAGGCCGACCTGCGCTCGTGGGTGCAGGAACTGCGCCGACGCGGCGTCACCTGGATCAAGATCGGCGAAGCTCTCGGGATCACCCGCCAGTCCGCATGGGAGCGGTTCTCCAGCGAGAAGTGACACGACCCGGGGCAATCCACCCGCATCTCGTGGTCTTCTATGCGAGATGATCCCGCTACGCGTGGCGGGGATGGGCTGTTCGAGGCGGAGCCGGTCGAGACGAAGCGGCCAGGTGCTTCGTATTCACGGTAGGCGCGAAACCGAATCCCGCACTCGTCGTTCCCTCAAGGTCGAGCACTTTGCATCGTGCCATGCCGCACGTGGCCCTTACAGCCCTCGCCGATCCGCCCGATCGGCACAGGCTGTCAAGTTCCTTGCGGACGGGCCCGGTCACCACCCGGACGAACGCCCTGAGAGTGTCGCCTCGACAGGCGATTCAACGTTCACTAGAAAGGATCAAAGCCAGGACCTGGGGGAACCCCAGGGGATTCACATGGCCTTCCCCACATATGGGTCGATCGGATGTGGAATCGGGGCTCGGATGAACCCACTCACTACGAGCTGGCCCCGGTACGTCTCCTTCATACCGACCGCCATGATCGTCATCGGCACCGTCCTCAACGTGCTGTCCCCGCGCTACTACTGGGGCGACTACCTCCTGGGCGCCGCGCTCGTGGCGGCAGGGGCGCTGCTCTCGCTCCGGCACACCTTCGCGGTCGCAGCGGCCATCGTCCTGGTCCAGCTGGTGTTGTTGATCAAGGATGGTTACTTCGGTCATGTCGTCGGCACGCTCTCATTGATCAGCGCGGTGTTCACCACGCTCGTCGGCCTCGGGGTGAACCGCGTGGTCACCAGCCACAGCCACCGACTGGAAGTGATGCGCTCCGTCGCCGAGGCCGCCCAGCGTGCCGTGCTGCCCGCCCCGCCGGCGCGTATCGGCCCGCTGGCCGTCGCCGCGCTCTACAAGGCCGCGCAGATCGAGGCACTGATCGGCGGAGACGCCTACGCCGTGCAGGAAACCCCATACGGCACCAGGCTGCTGATCGCAGACGTGCGAGGCAAGGGCCTGGGCGCGGTCGGCACGGTGGCCGTACTGCTGGGCACATTCCGGGAGGCGGCGGACCAGGCGGCCGACCTCGTGCTGCTGGCCGAGCGTATGGAGCGCGCGCTGGTCAAAGAGGCCGCGTCGCGCGAGGAGAGCATCCGCATGGAGGGGTTCGTCACAGCGGTGCTCGGCGAGATCACACCGGACGCGGACAGTGTGCAGCTGCTGAACTGCGGCCACCCCCCGCCGTACCTCCTTGAGGGTGACACGGTGTCCTCGCTGGATCCCGGCGAGCCGAGTCTTCCCCTGGGCATGAGCGGCCTGGGCGTGCCGCGGGCAGAGCCGGAACGCCGGCCGTTCCCGACCGGGAGCACGCTCCTGCTGGTCACCGATGGAGTGACGGAGGCCCGGGGCCGTTACGGCACTTTCTACGACCCGGTGAGCCGGCTCGCCGGCCGGGGTTCGTTCCGGCAGCCAGGGGAGGTGGTCGAGGCCCTGGTACGCGATGTCGAGCGCTGGACCGGCGGCCCGCGCGATGACGACATGGCGATTCTGGCGATCACCCGGTACGCCGGCGGGCTACGTTGAGCCATATGGGCACCACCGACGATCCCCAGATGGTCAACGGGCAGGGACGCGGGCAAGAAGGTCCACGACCGGTCCACAACCAGCGAGCGCCAACGAGAACGGGCGGGACTCCGTGAGACTGGAGACCCGCCCGTTCCTACGTCGTTCGCCCTGGCCGGCGGCTAGATCCGCTGGTCAGGATTGTGTGCCCCCTGCAAGATTCGAACTTGCGCTCCCGGCTCCGGAGGCCGGTGCTCTATCCCCTGAGCTAAGGGGGCCAACGCGTCATTACATTACCAGCATCCTGGGGTTAACCGACACTCACTACGGAGAGCGAACGATCTTTGGAGAGGATTCGGGGGTGGAGAGTCATCCGGCGGGCCGGCTCGGGGAGGGGCGGACGGCACCCCGATAGCGGGAGAGGTAGTAGGCCGAGGTGGCGAAGTCGGTCGTTCTGACGACGCCGCCCTTTCCGGGCGCGTGGACCATGACGCCGTCCTTCACGTAGACCCCCACGTGGGTGGGATCCTTGGCACCCCCGCCGAAGAAGACCAGGTCTCCCGGGCGGAGCTGCGAGAACGGCACCCGGCGGCCCTGCCTGAACTGGGTTCCGGTGTAGTGGGTGAGCCTGACCCCGGCCCTGGACCAGGCGTGCAGGGCGAGCCCGGAGCAGTCGAAGCCCCCGCCGGTCGGGCCGGCGCTCGAACCGCCACCCCAGACGTACGGCCTGCCGACCTGACGGAGCGCCGCGACCGCCGCGATCTGTCCCAGCGAGGGCGCGCCGCGTCCACGCGAGACCACCGCCTGCCCGCGTGCAGACGCTGCCCGCCCCCTGGATGGGGTTTTCCGTCCGGGTGAGGACGCCGCCCATCCGCCGGACGGCGTTCTCCTCCCGCGTGGTGGGCGCTGTGACCGCTCGGCGAGCGCTCGCGAGGATTCCGGCCGGGAGGAGCTCCGCTTCGCTGAAGGAGCGGAAGCGGAACCCGAACCGACGGGAGGATCTACCGAAGCGCCGGCGAGAGAGCCTGCGGCAGCACCGGCAGGGGAAACCGGAGGGGTGGCGAGCCGGTGGGAGTGGTCGTCTCCCGGAGGGCCGTCGCTTCCCGGCCATTCGTCATGCTCGCCCTGGAAGTGGGCCTTCAGTCCGCTATTCGGCCATCCGCCGCCCGGATCCGAGAAGGCCGTCGACCGGTTGCCGTCTGTGTCCGGGAGGGCGGCACCGGGCGGTGTCGGCGCGGGGTGGTCTGTCAAGGTGGCTCCGGTATCCGGGAGAACGGTGCGCCGAGCCCCGCAGACGGCGGTGAGGGTGACGCGGACCTCCTCCGGCAGCCGACGCGGGGCCGTCGTGGAGAGAAGGCCGGCCCAGGCGCCGCAGGCTTCCGGGAAGAGGCGGGGCGCGGGGACCTGGAAGCTCCCCGCGAGGGCCGCCGAGAGGATGGAGACGGTGACGAATGCCGTGATCACGCACGCCCTCCTTGGGCTCGATGAAGGATCGAGGCCCCAGGATCGGCGTGCGGAAGTGATCACCAAGGAGCCGAACGCGGTTCTGTGGAAAACCTGTCGCCTGTGGACAGCTGTGCGTACACATCCGTGGAAACCCGCGCGGGGGCGGGAAAGAGGAGTTAGCCTCACGCCGTGGGAGAGGTTCTGGGCAGGGTGTTGGTAGTGGATGACGACGACGTCATCCGGCAGCTCATCGCGGTCAACCTGACCCTGGAGGGGTTCCAGGTCGACACGGCCTCCGACGGGCAGGACTGCCTGGACCGGGTGCTGGACGTGATGCCCGACGTCATCACGCTGGACGTCATGATGCCCAGGCTGGACGGCTGGATGACCGCCACCAGACTGCGGGGCGACAAGGGGACCAGGCACATCAAGGTGGTCCTGATCACCGCGCGGGCGCAGGAGGACGACAAGCGGCGGGGCCTCGGGATCGGGGTCGACGCCTACCTGACGAAACCCTTCGACCCCGCCGAGCTGATCCAGGTCGTCCGCGATCTGGCCCTGACCGCCCGCAGCGGTTAGCGCAGGTCCTGACCCGGCGCCCGACCACGCCGGTCAGCGGGAGCCCTGACCACCAGGCGGGACGGAGCAGGCCCCGATCACGCGAATCCGGCCGGAGCAGGTCGTGATCGCGCGGCCGATCAGGACGAGTCCAGCCACACCGGGCAGGCCAGGACAGGCCGCGATCACGGTGGCGGGGCGAGCCGGCTGACGGCGGGCGGTCAGAGCAGGCCGTCCCTGCGGGCCACGGCGGCGGCCTGGGTACGGGAGGAGACGCCCAGCTTGGCGAGAATGTTGGAGACGTGCACGCTCACCGTCTTCTGTGCGATGAACAGCCGCTCGCCGATCTCCCGGTTGGGCAGTCCCTCGGCCACCAGGGCGAGCACCTCCTGCTCACGAGCCGTGAGCAGGGTCGGCGACGCGGAGACGAAGCGCGCCCTGCGGCCCAGCTCGGCCAGGGCGGCGGCGAGCGGCTGGGCGCGCAGTGACTCGGCGGCCTCGACGGCGAGTTCCCATTCCTTCAGGGCCGCGACGCGGTCGCCCGCGACGAGCAGCGCCTCGGCCAGCCGCCACCGCGAGCGAGCGACCTCGTAGACGAACCCGAAGTCGAACGCCTCGACCACCGCGCGCCACGCCGCGACGTCGAGGCGGCCGTGCGCCCGGTGCCACTCGGCCTCGGCCCGGGCCAGCCAGGCCAGCCCCTCGGGGCCCATCGGCCCCCGGCGGACGGAGCCGGGGCCGACGTCGGCGGGCACCCTGGCCCGTTCCAGAAGGGCGTCGGCCTCGTCGGCGCGCCCCAGGTCCGTCAGCGCCCACAGGGCGGTGCTGCTGAGCCGGATCACGGCCGGGTCGTTGGGAATATGGGCGTCGAGCCCCGCGAGGGCGTGTTCGAGCGCACTCTCCGGATCGCCGCGCCACAGCGCGTGCTCGGCGGCCAGGCCGCGGCCCATGGAGGTGACCGTGACATCGTCGGGCCAGAAGGGCTCCAGCCAGGACAGGCGCTCCTCGACGACGGGCAGGCCCCTGGCCACCTCGACGAAGAGCGCGAAGGACGACAGCAGCGCCTCCGCCGGGGTGCCGACGCGGACACCGAACCCGGAGGCGACCTTCTCCGCCTGGTCCCACTCCCCCGCGACGTAGTGGATCAGAAGCCGCAGGAAGCGCAAATCGGTGCCGAAGGTGCTCCAGTTGAGCCCGGTCTCGTGCGCCAGCCGCAGTCCCCGGTCGGTGGTGACCGCCGCCTCGGCCAGGTCTCCGTTCTCGTACTGGAGGCGGGCCTGGTTGAAGATGGCCCGCAGATCGATGCCGAGGTTGCCCGAACTCTCCGCGGTGGCGCGGGCGAGCAGTTCCTTGGCTCGGGGGATGTCGTCGGCGAGGGCCGCGAGGATCGCGAGAGTGGTCAGCGCACTGGTCTCCGCGTCGGCGGCGCCGCTGGCACGGGCCGTCTCCAGGGCGCGACCGGCCAGGGCCTCGACCTCGTCGTGCCGCTCGGTCCAGTAGAGCGAACGAGCATAGGTGGCGAGCGCGCGGGCGAGCACGGGCCCCTCCGGTGCCGCCGCGACGGCCGCGTGCGCGGCGGCGATCGCGCCCGGGACGTCCTCGGTGTCGATGAGGACGTACGCGAGCCGCTCGTTGACCTCGGCGGAGGGCGGCAGACGCCGCAGCTGGGAGATCGCCCGGTGGTTGTCGCCGCTGTCGGCCGCCGCGTCGGCGCTGCGCCTGGCGAGGCCGACGTGGTCGATCCCGGCCAGGCGCTCGGCGTCGGGGACCCGGTCCCAGAGGCCGAGCGCCCGGTCGAAGTGGCGGTGTGCCTCGGCCGGGGCGCCCAGCCGTTCGGCCCTCCGCCCGGCCTCCACCGACGCCGCCAGCGCCCCCGGCAGGTCGTGTCCCGCCAGGTAGTGGTGGGCGAGCTCGGCCGCGGAACCTCCTCGGGCGGTCAGCAGGCGGGCGAACTCGGCGTGCGTCCTGATCCGCTCGCCGGGCAGCAGGTCGGTGTAGACGACCTCCTGCAGGAGCGCGTGCCGGAAGGCGTAGCCGTACTCCCCGTCGGGGCGGAGCAGACCGCGCGAGACGATCTCCCGCATGGCCTCCTCGAAGGCCAGGTCATCGAGGCCCGAGGCCTCCTGGAGCAGGTCGTGGTCGGCCCGGCGGCCCGCGACGGCCGCGCCGCGGAGCACCCCCTGCGCGGGATCGGAGAGCAGCTCCACCCGGGAGAGCAGCAGACCGGCCAGGCCGTCGGGCATCGAGCAGCCGGCGGAGACCGCCTCCAGCAACTCCTGGGCGTAGAAGGGGTTGCCCTCGGCCCGGTCGACGACCTCCCGCAGCACGCGGGCGTCGGTACCCCCGAGCGCGGCCAGATAGTCGGTCATCTCGTGGCGGTCGAGGGGATCAAGCTCCACGGAGGTCACCGAGGGGAGCCGCTTGAGCTCGGCGAGGACCCTGCGGAGCGGGTGCCGGCGGTGCAGGTCGTCCGTGCGGTAGGTGCCGACGAGGCAGACCGGCTCGGTCTGCAGCACCCGGCTGAGAAAAACCAGCAGGTCGCGGGTGGACTGGTCGGCCCAGTGCAGGTCTTCGAGCACCAGCAGCACCGGCCGCGCGGCCAGGAAGCCGAGCATCGAGCCGAAGAGCTGCTGCTGCGTCAGGCCCGAGGTGCTCTCCCCGCCGGCGTCGGTGCCGCCGGGCAGCAGCCTGCCGAGGACCGGCCGCGCGTCGAGCTCCGCGCGCAGCTCCCCGCGCACGGAGCGCAGGGCGTCGGCGAGCGGGAGGTACGGAAGGGCGTCACCGAGTTCGGCGCACTGCCCGATGAGCACGGCGAATCCGGCGGCCTCGGCCCGCTCGGCCAGCTCGGTGACCATCCGGGTCTTGCCGATGCCCGCGTCACCCCCCAGCAGGGCGACTCCGGCCTGCCCCGCCGCGGCGGTGTCGAGCACGACGGTCAGCCGATTGAGTTCTGCCGCCCGCCCAATAAGAACGTTTTGCACGCTTTGCTACCCCCCGTCGGCGAGTATCGCACGTGGCACCGACGGGAATGGATGGTCGACATCGCACCGGCCCGGGGATCGATCACCTGAGACGTGCACCGGCGGGGCCGATTCCGGCCGGTTCCGCACCGCGGTCGACGTCGCGTCGGCGCCGGGATCGATCGCCCGGCCGGAACGCTTCACAAGACATCGGCGGGGCCGGTTCCGGCTGACGCGGGGACCCGATTGGTACCCCAAGGCGTCCGCGTATTGGCCCTGACGACGGGGAGACGGACGCTTCTAAGGTCGGAGCATGGTCTCCCCGTCCACATTACTGATCTTCTCGGTCGCGTCGCTGGCACTGGTCCTGGTGCCGGGCCCGAACCACATCTACATCATCACCCGGGCCGTCTCGCAGGGCCGTGCCGCCGGTGTCGCGAGCGCGTTCGGCGTGGAGGTCGGCACGCTGGTGCACATCGCCGCGGCGGCGGCCGGTCTCTCGTACGTGATCGCACAGTCCGCGACCCTGTTCAACGTGATCAAGTGGGCCGGTGTGGCCTACCTGGTCTATCTGGGCGTCCGGGCGCTGACGAGCAGGCAGGAGCTCACGGCCGGGGAGACGGCCCCGCAGCCGCTGCGGACGATCTTCCTTGAGGGCATGGTCGTCAACCTGCTCAACCCCAAGGTCATCCTCTTCTTCCTGGCGTTCCTGCCGCAGTTCGTGGAGCCGGAGGCGGGTGCGGTGCCACTGCAGATCGCCGTCCTGGGCGCGACCCTGCTGGTCCTGGGCCTGCTCTCCGACCTGATCTACGCCATGGCCGCGGGCGCCCTCGGCAGCCGGCTGAGGATCAGGTCGGCCCTGCTCGGCCACTTCAGCGGGGTCGTCTACCTCGTCCTCGGCGTCGCGACCGCGCTCTCCGGCCGCTCCGTCTGAACATACGAACCCAGCTGGTCGCACAGGTCCCCCGCCAGGCGGGCCAGCGGCCCGGGGGCCGCCAGCACGCCCAGGTGCCCCCGGCGGGGGATCAGGATCAGGCGCCCGTTCCGGCAGGCCCGGAGAAAGTCGCGCTCGTTCGCCCGGAACGGGTCCCGGGCGCCGTTGACCAGCCAGACGCGTCCCGGGTAGGCGGCCAGCGCAGCGAGCTGGTCGTGGCCGGTGACGGCCTCGACGACCTGGGGCATCACCTCGCAGGAGAGCCCACCCGCCACCATCGCCTCCCCGACGGGACCTGGCAGGAGGCGGCGGAGGCCGTAGGAGCTGATCCGGTTCGCGAGCGACGGGTTCCTGGCGGCGAGCGAGGCGGCGAACCGGTAGGTTCCGGCCGCCGCCGGGCCACGGGCCGTGCATCCCATCGCCATCAGCCCCGCCACCCGCCCGGGGAAGCGCTCGGCGGTGGCGATGCCGACGTACCCGCCGAGCGAGAGGCCGGCCACCAGTGCCCGGCCGCCCAGCGCGTCGACGGCGTCGGCGACCGCCGACGTCGCCGCGTCCATCGTGAACGGCTCGCCGGAGCGGGTGCCGTGGCCGGGCAGGTCGACCGCCACCGCGGGACGGTCGAGGCGGGAGATGACGGGGCCCCACATGGTCGCGCTGAGCCGGATGCCGTGGACGAAAACGATGGGGAGCATGAGACCTCCGGTTCAGATGGATGTCTCGATTAAAACACAACGCACCGTTGCGTTGTTATGGTTGGACGCATGGCACCCCGTAAGGAACAGCAGATCTTCCAGGCGACGCTCGAACTGCTCGCGGCCAAGGGCTATGAGGGCCTGACCGTGGAGGGAGTGGCGGAGCGGTCGGGGGTCAACAAGACCACGATCTACCGCTGGTGGCCGTCGAAGGCGGCGCTGCTGGCCGCCGCCCTGGTCGAGGCCGACCTGCTCACGATGGAGCCACCGGACACCGGCGGTCTCAGGGGCGATCTGGAGGCCCTGGTCGAGGGGGTGGCCGCGCTGCTCACCCGTCCCCCGGCCTCCGATGTCGCGGTGGCCGCCCTCGGCGCCGCCGTCCACCACCCCGAGCTGGCAGAGGCGACCCGGAGCTTCTTCGCCGACCGGTTCGCGCGGGAGGAGGCCGTCTTCGACCGCGCGCGGCGGCGCGGCGAGCTGTCGGCCGAGGCCGACCCCATGCTCATCGTGGACCTGCTCGCCGGGGCGGTCTGGCTGCGCGCGGTCTTCCGCGCCCTCCCCCTCGACGAGGACTTCGCCGCCCGGGCCGTGAGCGCCGTCCTGGACGGCTCCCTCGCCCGGTGAGGTCAGGTGAGGTCAGGCGGAGAGCGCGCCCGGGATGCGGTCCAGGATCGGGTAGGGCATGAGCCCGTACGCGTAGAAGTCGACCGCGTCCGCCCCCGAGGCCCGCACGGCGCGGACCTTGGCCGCGAGGCGCTCGGCCGAGTCGGTGTCGGGGAGACCGGGCCGGAGGACGACCCGCAGTTCCCTGTCCTTGCCCGTCGAGCGGCGGTAGGCGACCACGTCGTCCGCCACCCTGCCCGCGTCGCGGGCGTAGGCGAGCACACCGAGCGAGGGCACCAGGTCGCCGAGGGCGACCAGGTCGACGCCGAGCTGCCAGGAGTCGTGCGCGGCGAGCCCCGGCGAGGGCAGACCGTCGCGGTAGCCCTTGACGGAGCCGGTGGCGTCCAGGAAGACCAGTCGTGAGCCCTCGGCGGTGACGGCGGTGGAGACGTCGGAGACCAGCGAGGTCACCACCTCGGAGCGGGCCCGCGCGTAGGCGACCACCTCGGGACCCGCGTACGCGGTCAGTGCCGCGCGGGTCACCTCGCCCTGGGCGGGCGGGTCGCCGTCGAGGACGGCGCCCACGATCCTGGTGCACTCCTCGCGTGCCACCTCGGCGTTGACCCCCAGGCCGGCCGCTCCGCGCATGCAGAAGTCGCAGAAGCAGAGGCCGAGCAGGAACGTGTCCATCGGCCCGAGCGGGACGAAGCTGCGCTCGTGGTGGTAGCCGTGGCCGAACGTCGAGAAGTGCAGCGCCTCGGCCACCACGCTGTCGACGCCCTGCCTGGCCACCGCCCTGCCCAGCGCGACCGCGTACCGCCGGACGTCGGGGTGGGAGGGGCACAGGTCCACGGGCGAGCTCCGGTCACCGAAGCAGTTGCGTACCGTCACGTCGGGGTTGGCCAGGCCGAGCGTGGTGTTCTGCAGGAAGACGGTCCAGCCGTGCAGCGCGAGTCCCCGCTCGGCGGTGGCCAGGCGGAGCGCGGCCAGCGGCTCCTCTTCCGCGCCTTCCTGGACCGGCGGGACCAGCCGCAGCTCGCCGAACAGGTCGGCGGGCGGCGTGAAGTGCGCGCCGTCGCTGCGGAGCGTCACCCGGGAGCGGCCGTGCGGGGTGACGTCGCGGGCGCGGCGGTATGCCGCGGCCACGGTCATCCCCGTCAGGCCGTATCCGGTGATCCGGTCAAGGACCGCCTCCATGCCCTCCCCGCGTACGTCCTCGACGTAGACGTATAGCGAGCTGTCCAAGCCGCCGCCCTCCCATGAAGTCGGTCAGACTCTAACGCGGCTTGTAGGCCACGAAGTCGATCTCGACAAGGATGTCCATCAGGTCGGAGCCGACGGTCGTGCGGACGGGATAAGGGCGGGTGAAATAGGACTTGTACGCCTCGTTGTAGGCGGCGAAGTCACGCTTGAGGTGCTGCAGGTGCACCGTCGACTTCACCACGTCGTCGAAGCCGAGGCCGTGCGCCGCGAGGATGGCGCCGAGGTTGCGCATCACCTGATGCGTCTGTTCGGCCACCTCGATCCCGACGACCTCGCCGGTCTCGGGGCTCAGCGGCCCCATGCCCGAGGTGTAGACGAAATCGCCGACCACGAGGCCCTGCGAGTACGCCCCCACGGGCGCCGCACCCTCGTCGGTACGCAGCTCCTGCTTGCCGCTCATCTCGTCACTCCTCAAAAGGGGAAAAGGGGGATCAGAAAAAGGTGTTTATCAGATCGACGACGACGTACTCCTCGTCGACCACCGGCATGACCCGCCACTTGTCGAAGGCGGTGCACGGATGGGAGATGCCGAACGACACCAGGTCCCCCGGCTTCACCGGCGATCCCGGCGCCAGTCTCAGGACCGTGTGCTGGTCCTGGACCTTGAGCACCGTCGCGTCCGCGACGGCTCCGCGCGGGATCGGCAGCCCCTCGTCGAAGGGGGCGTCGCGCTTGCCGAACCCGACCACGGCCAGGCCGGGCTCGGGAACGCTCAGCACGTGTGCCCAGATCTCCAGCGCGGCGCGCAGTTCCCCGTCCATCCGGGTGTACGGGGTGCGCTCGCGGTAGTAGCCGTCGTCGTGGGAGACGTAGGCGCCGCTGCGCAACATGACCCTGGCCCGGCAGGCGGCGAGCTCGCGGCCGATCACGTCGAACCACTGGCTGCCGCCCACGGACAGGATCGGGTCACGCACCCGCAGGTGCTCCAGCGCCTCCAGCAGCCGGTACAGGTAGGCCCGCACCTCGCCGGTGGATCCCAGCGAACCCTCGTACCCGGCGACGCCGGCCAGTTGCACGCCCTCGGCCGTCTGCGCCGCAGAGGCGACCTCCAGCAACTCGGCGAGGGTACGGCTGCCGCCCCGGCCGCCCTCATGGCCCAGCTCCGCCAGGACCCGGAACGGCCTGGCCCCGGCGTGCCGGGAGAGCGTCTCGACCCCGGCCACCGAGTCGACGAAGCAGAGGACCTCGAACGCGGGGTCCTCCGCCAGCTGCGCGGCGAGTGCGTCCAGCCCCGCGGGGTCGAAGACCTGGTTGGCGAGGACGATCCTTGCGACTCCGAACTCGCGCAGGGTGAGCGCCTGGCTGGGGGTGGCGACGGTCATCCCCCACGCGCCCGCCTCCAGCTGCGCCCTGATGAGCTCTGGCGACATGGTGGTCTTGGCATGCGGGGCGAAGATCAGCCCGTACGCCCCGGTGAAGGCCGCGAGCGTCGCGATGTTGTGCTCCAGCGCGCTTCTGTGGGCCACCATCACCGGAAAGGTGAACGCCCCGCCGAACAGCGAGGCCCCCAGCGCCCCCTCGGGATCCACGATCCCCTTCACGTCCCGGCCCTTCCTGTGGTCACCTGTGCGGATTTAGCGGGCCATCGGCCGTTGAATCCGGGCGTGGGAGGTCACATCCCCGTTGGTCGCCCTGAGGACCCTATCCTCCTGGCGCCCTCTCCGGTGCCGTGTTGTCAGAGCCGCGGCTCGTCAGAGCTACGGCTTTCGGGGCTGTGGCTTTTCAGGAGCGCGGTTTTCAGGGGCGCAGCGCCCTGCCGGGGGTGGCGCCGGTGAGCTGGCCTCCGGCGAGGACCGGGACCCCGGAGACGAGGACGTCGCCGATCCCGGTGGCCGGGGTGCGCGGGGCGGCGTAGGTGGCCAGGTCGGCGACCGCTCCCGCGTCGAGGACGACCAGGTCGGCGACCTGTCCTGGGCGGACGAGCCCGCGCCCTTCGAGGCCGAAGCGGCGTGCCGGGTGCGAGGCGAGGTGGACCGCCGCCTGCTCCAGGGTCCAGTCCCCGGTCTGGCGGACGTGGTGGCCGAGCATCCTGGCGAACGCCCCGTAGCCCCGGGGGTGGGGGTGGCCGCCCACGTAGATGCCGTCGGAGCCGCCGGTGTGCGCCGGGTGGCGCAGGATCGCGCGGACCGAGGCCTCCCCCTCGGGGCCCTCGTCGGGGCGGGCCACCATGCATCCGACCTCCAGCCGGGTGTCGATCAGGATCCGGCGGCAGAACTCTCCCGGCTCCAGCCCCGCCTCGTCGGCGGCCTCGGGCAGCGTCAGCCCCTCGGCCCACTCGGCACCTGGCACGTGGGAGAGGGTGACCCTCGGCCAGAGCCTCTCGTCCCACTCGATCCGTTCGGACTCCAGCGTCTCCAGCGCCCGGTCGACGTCGGCGGCCGGGACCCACCGAGGCAGCGCGACCATCGCCAGGATGGTACTGCCCCGCAGGTAGGGATAGGTGTCGAAGGTGATGTCCAGCCCCCGGAGCCGGGCCTCGTCGACCAGTGGCAGGAGGATCGCGGCCGGGCCGTGGTAGTGCGAGACGTGCACCGCGACACCCGAGCGCCGGGCGATGTCGGTCACCTCGGCCATCCCCTCCGGGGCCGCCGCCCCGTACCCGCGCATGTGCGTCACGTACGGCAGGCGGCCGAGCGGCGCGCAGAGCGCGGCGAGCTCGGCGGCGTCGGCATAGCGGCCGGGGGCGTACTCCAGCCCGGTGGAGAGGCCGGCCGCTCCCTCGGCCAGGCCGCGCTCGACGCGGGCCAGCATCGCGGCCAGCTCGTCGGCGGAGGCGGCCCGTTCGGCGGCGCCCATCACGTCGTACCGGATCGTGCCGTGCGGCAGCAGGTAGGCGGTGTTCAGCGCGGTCGCCCTGTCGTAGCCGTCGAGCAGTTCCCCGACGCCGATCGGTCCGTCGGCCGAGGGGTGGACGCCGTTGACCGCCGCGAAGTAGCGGGTGGCGTAGGCGAAGGTCTCCGGAGTGGTGGAGGGTGCGAAGGAGAGCCCGTCCTGGCCGAGGACGAAGGTGGTCACCCCCTGCCGGAGCGCGGCGAGCTGCACCTCCTTGTCAAGGACGAGGGCGTCGCCGTGGGCGTGGCAGTCCACGAGGCCGGGCATGACATGGCGCCCGGCGGCCTCGACCACCGTGGTGGCCGCCGCCGCGTCCAGACGGCCCACGGCCGCGATCCGGTCACCGGTGACGCCGACGTCGGCCCGGCAGGCCGGGGCACCGGTGCCGTCGAGCACCCAGCCATCCCTGATCAACACATCAAACGACATGCCCGGATTCAATCACCGGGAAGGTGTTCGAGGCACCCGTCACCTGTCTGCGTTCTCCCTGGTTTTCCGCTACATCGCACGCAACCGGGAATTTGGGCCCCCTGCCCTCTTGACCGTGACGTGTCATGGATGGTGGCATCTTTTCCTAGTTAGGAACCTTTCCTAACTAGATGATCGTAGAGAGGGCACCCCCTGTGCATGCGAGACCGCGTCTCCAACGCCCCTCGACCGTCCTCGTTCTGGCACTGGCGTCGGCACTGATCGCATCGGTGTTCGTGCTGGCGGCCCCGCCCGGCTTCGCCGCCGACTCCCTGCTGTCCCAGGGCCGTCCGGCCACCTCGTCCTCCAACGAGGACGCCACGTTCCTCCCCTCGGCCGCCTTCGACGGCAACACCGCCACCCGCTGGGCCTCCGCCGAGGGCCACGACCCCGAGTGGCTCCGCGTCGACCTCGGCGGCTCCGCCACGATCTCCCGGGTCAAGCTGACCTGGGAGGCCGCGTACGGCAAGTCGTACCGGATCGAGACCTCTCCCGACGGCAACGTCTGGACCTCCGTCTACTCCACCACCTCCGGCGACGGTGGCGTCGACGACCTGACCCTGTCCGGCACCGGCCGCTACGTGCGGATGTACGGCACCGCGCGCGGCACCGTCTACGGCTACTCGCTGTACGAGATGGAGGTCTACGGCAGCACCGGCGGCACCCCGAGTCCCACCCCGACGATCACTCCCGGCGGCCCCGGCGTGCCGTTCGGCTCGCACACGATTCCCTACGCGGCCGGGATGCTGCGCCCCAGTGGCGCCCAGGCCACGCTCGACCAGAAGGTGATCGACTACTACCAGCGCTGGAAGGCCGCCTTCGTCAAGCAGAACTGCGGCAACGGCTGGTACCAGATCATCTCCCCCGACGCCGACCACCCGTACGTGGCCGAGGCGCAGGGCTACGGCATGGTCATCACCGCCACGATGGCCGGGGCCGACCCGGACGCGAAGAAGATCTTCGACGGCCTGGTGAAGTACGTGCTGGCGCACCCGTCGTCGATCACCCCCGGTCTGCTCGCCGCCGAGCAGAACACCGCCTGCCAGAGTGTCAACGGCGGCGACTCGGCCACCGACGGCGACCTGGACGTGGCCTACGGCCTGCTCCTGGCCGACCGGCAGTGGGGCAGCACGGGCACCTACAACTACAAGCAGCTCGCGATCAACCACATCAACGCGATCAAGGCCGGTGAGGTCAACCCGACCACCAAGCTGATGAAGCTCGGCGACTGGAGCAGCTCGGGCGACCAGTACTACTGGATCAGCCGCTCCTCGGACTGGATGATCGACCACTTCAGGGCGTTCCGCAAGGCCACCGGCGACACGACCTGGGACACCGTCCGCACCAACCACCAGAACCTGATCGCCTCCCAGCAGTCGACCTACGCGGCGAGCACCGGCCTGCTGGCCGACTTCGTGGTCAACACCAACACCACCCCGAAGCCGGCCCCCGGCCAGGTCCTGGAGGACCCTAACGACGGCAAGTTCTGGTGGAACGCCTGCCGTGACCCGTGGCGGATCGGCAACGACGCGGTGACCAGCGGCGACGCCAAGTCCCTCGCCGCCGCGCGCAAGCTCAACACCTGGATCAAGAGCAAGACCGGCGGCAACCCGAACAACATCGCGGTCGGCTACTCGCTCAACGGCACCCAGATCTCCAGCGGCAGCGAGCCGGCCTACTTCGCCCCGTTCGCGGTGGCGGCGATGACCGACTCCGGCAGCCAGGCCTGGCTGGACGCCCTGTGGACCAAGATGCTCAACACCCCGTTCACCGCAAGCGACTACTACTCGACCAGCATCCAGCTCCAAGTCATGATCACCGTAACCGGCAACCACTGGGTGCCCTGACCTCTGCCCGACCCGACGCGGCCCCCGTCTTCCGGCGGGGGCCGCATCCTTCCCGCGGCCGTGGGCGCCGGGCGTGCGGGGACCGGCCTGAAGATCAGGTGGCCGGAGCAGTGCGCAAAGGTGCGAGGTAGTGCCATAGATCCGGGTCTCGATCCACCACCTCCCCGATGGCCGGGCAGCTCTTGAACATCTGGAGGCTGTAGTCCCTCCAGAGGTTCAGACCGTGCCCGGTGGAGGGAATCTGTTCCGCCGCACGCAGGCCGATGCTCAGCACGTCACACAGCATCTCCGCCGTCACGAGCACGCGAACCCGGGTCTCTCCGCTCTGCGGCACCGGCTTGGACTCGTAGAAGTAGGGATACAGCTCAGGGTGATCGATGATGATCCGCAGAGCATTGTGGAGATTGACGAAAACGCTGTCCGTGGTCGATGCCCCGGCGATGGCGTTGCCGATCCGCACCTGCTTCGTTGCGGCACGGGTCTGCTGTGCCGCGAAGCCGACGGCCACCACGGCGATGACAATGCTGCAGATGGCCACGACGCCCTCGAATGACACTTTCCCTCCGGAAGAACTGGCGACCTTGACATCAAGAACGTCCACCGGTCGCGATTAGCTCCCCATGAAGGAACGTTTCTCAACTCGCCCGCACCCCGAAGCTACACAGGTAATGCCTCTAATAGACTTGCATGCAGATTTACCACTAATAGAACATCAGGGCAAAAAAGCCTCATTTGATGCGCGGTGGCATCAAACTTGACACGGCAGCAGACGAACGTGATCGGTCGCTGGTCCTGAAGTCACCACGCCGCACGCGGAAGAAGCGAATCAAGACTGGAAAGTGGTCAAGGCGCTTGTTCCGATCGGCTCAATCCGGGCCGGCACGGCATGGAGCTTCACAGAAAACCGCACGTGGCCCGGCGCGGACCGCGTGCGGAGTCGGCGGACCTTGTTACGCGGGCTCCAGGTGTCCCCTGAACCGGTAGGAGAATCCCTTGCCGGCGGGGGAGTAGGCGTCGATCTCCTGATAGCCGCCCGTGGCGGTCACCGGGATGCGCAGCAGCAGGTCGTCGCCGATGTAGTCGTCCTCCCACACCTCGATGGTGAACGAGCCTCCGGCGACGGTGGTCTGGCTCTTGTACGCCCCGGCGGCGCGCTCTGTGGAGCCGGCGGTGCACACCGAATACTCCCATACCCAGCAGGTTCCGGCCTTGGTATCGGCCTCGTCGCCGTTGGTGGGCCAGCCGATGTACTCGGCGCCGTTCTGACCTATGATCCGCACACGGATCTCGTCCTCGCCGCTCTCCTCCAGATCGAAGGCCTGAAGCGAGCCGAACACGATCTTGAGGAGGGGTCCGGCGGCGGCCGTACCGGCGCCGAGAGCGGGGGGCTCGGCGGCCTGGGCCGGAGACGCAAGGGCCGCGACGAGTGTCAGCCCGGCGGCCAAAGTGCCCACCCTGGACAGGATGTTGTTCATGTGCTCCTCGTTTCCCGTTGGCAAGCGGGCTCTAGGCGGAAATTGAGCCTGTGGTGCTAGCCGTTCACGTCGCCCCTGTGAGTGGTGATGACGTTCGCCGTCCAGCCTGTCGGGGGCGTCTTGTCGATGGCTTGGGGCCTGCTGGTGGCGGGGGGACCGGCCGGTAACCCAGGATCAGTTCGGTCGAGCACCCGTGCGGTGCGGGCCGCCGGCGGACGAGTCGTCCGGCCCGGCGGCTCCCGAAGTCGCTCAGTCCTGGTTGGGGATCTCCAGGCGGGAGAGGGTCTGCGAGCACGAGGCGTTCCTGATCGCCGGTCGCCGGGCCAGGAGTTCCCTCGCCTCGCGCCGGGCCAGGTTCCAGCCGTTCCAGGGGTCGGGTCCGGCGAGGTCGTTGGCCGCGATCACGTCCAGCAGGACGCAGCTGCGGGACGGCTCGGGCAGCCGGTCCAGTACGGGTACGGCCTCGGCGCCGAGGGCGCCCAGGTATTCGAGGTCGATCCGGTCCACACCCCGTACCGCGATCTGGGTCTCCGCGACCCGCAGGTCGGGGTTCCACACCGCGAACGCCAGCAGCGAGGCGCTCGTCATCAGCACGAGGGTCCTGGGCAGCCAGCGCGCGTGCCCACGCCTGGTGAGCCGGGCCGCGCCCGCCGCGAGGACCAGGGCGAAGACCTCGCCCAGCCACCAGACCGTCGCCGCCACCGAGGCCCGCAGCCGGGAGAGCCCGTAGGCCTCGGCGTACAGGTCCAGGCGGTGCAGCGCGGAGAAGAGGATCACCAGGGTCAGCACGCAGAGCAGGCCGAGCAGCCCGGCCATCAGCCACCGGTCGAAGCCCTTGAGATCCAGCGTTCCCGAGGCGACCGCGACGATCGCCAGCACGAACACGCTGACGACGACGAGCTGGAAGAATCCCGAACGCGCGTACTCGGCGTAGGTCAGCCCAGTGGCGGAGACCACCCACCGGGTGGTGCCGAACAGCACGGTGAGCTGCATCCCCACGAACGTGGCGAACAGCAGGTTGAGCGCCGTCAGCGGGGTCACCCAGATACCGCGGCCGACCGTGACCTTCAGGTCGGGGGCCTTCGGCTCGGCCACCGGCCGCAGGCCGACCAGCACGGCAGAGGCCACCACGACCGCGAAGACCACGAAGAGCAGGATCCGCAGCGGCAGCGACTCGGCCCAGGCCTGCGCGCTGAACACCTGCTGGACGGCCTCGGCGAAGACCGCGTCCGCCGAGGCGAACAGCGCCCCGAACACCGCCAGCAGCACGACGGTCAGTCCGCCCCCGAACAGCAGGGGGACCACCCTCCTGCGGTCCGCGAGACCCTTCAGCCTCGCACCGAGGAACCACGGCACCGGCAGCAGGCCGAGGAGCACCGACGCGCCTCCCCTGAGCACCCCGAGCCAGCCGCGCCCGGCCCCCGACAGAGCGAGCGCGGCCAGCAGGAACCCGGCCAGCAGGACCATCCCGACCAGCCAGTCGGCGTCCCTGAACATCACCGTCGCGACCAGCCCGTAGGCGATCGTCCCCATCCCCGCCGACCACGGGGTGATCCTGCTGCGCACCGCGGGAATCGCCGCCGCCCCCATGGCGACCGACACCAGCACGAGTCCGAGACCGGCCCTGCTGTACGGCACCGCGATCGCGGCGAGCAGCCCGACGGCGGCGGAGACCGGCAGCACCCACCGGGGGGTGTCCGGCAGGTCGGGCCGGGGGAAGACCGGCGGCGCCTCGTACCCGCCGGAGCCTCCGGGTCTTCCCGGTGGCTGAACAGCCGGTCGGTATTCCTCCCGGATCGGCGCGAAACCCCCCGGGGCTCCCGGGGAGCCGCTCCTGGCGCCCACCGGCTGCGCCGCTCCCTCCTTCTCCTGGACCTCCGGTACGGTGACGCGCTGCGCGACGGGTCCCCGCGCGGGAGGCCGATGCGGGAGCGGTTCGCCGGCGGACCAGATCTCGTTGGTGGGCGTGGTCGCGCCGATGACCGTGCCGACGAACACGCCGATCATGAAGAGGACGGCACCGACGAACGCGGCCAGCAGGACGTCGATGCTCGCGAGGCCGATACCCACGATCACCGCGCAGACCAGCCCGGCGACACCCCCGAGGAAGAGACCGCTGAAGGCCCCGAGCCAGTTCCGCACCACGACCTGCTCCCGGCGCACGTCCCCGTCCCGCCTGTCCCGGACGAGGACCGGCTGGGGGGGAAACGGCTGCGCGGGCGAAGAGGACGGAGGAGGTGGCACGGCGGGCGCGTCGGACTCGGGAGTGGAGGCTTCTGGGTCCGTGGGGGCGGACATGGGGACGGACACCACCTGGTGCCCAGGCTCCCCGGCGGTGACCTCCCGTCGAGGAGCACCGGTCACGGTCGGCCCCAAGGCCCCGGCCGGTTCACCGGAACCGGAGTCGATCCCGGCGGCCTCGCGAGGATCCGGCTGCTGAGCATCCCCTGAGATCTCATGAGGTTCCTGTTCCTGAGCGCTCCCGGTGACCTCGTGACGCTCGCCGATCCCCGTTGCTGTGCCGCTCGCGTGCGGGGCGGAAGGCGTCGGGACGGCGGGATCCGCGATCTCACGCACAGAAGTCCTGCCCGATACAGAAGGCGTATGAGCCTTACTCGCAGGGGCCTTGTCCGGGGCGCCGTCGTGCACCGCCGCGGAGTTCACCTCGGAGGAGGAATCGTCCTTGGCAGGCGGAGACGGGGGGTTCATCTCAATCCTTTCCGGAAGGTCGGTCACTATGTGGCAGCCGGGATCGTCTTCGACGTGGATGGAGCCGCCGTGGAGTTCGACGATCTCCTTGGTGATGGCCAGGCCCAGCCCGGCGCCGCCGTCGTCGGCGGCCCGTCCGGCGTCCAGGCGGGAGAAGCGCTCAAACGCCCGCGCCCGGTCCTCGGCCGCGATCCCCGGTCCCTGGTCGCTCACCCGGAGCCGGACGCCCTCTCCCCTGGCCGCCGCCGCCAGCACCACGGTCCCGCCGTCGGGACTGTGCCGCACCGCGTTGTCCAGCAGGTTGGCGAGGACCTGCGCGAGCAGGTCCGGGTCGGCGCGCACGCTCAGTCCTTCCGGGACCTCGCAGCGGGCCGCCACGCCCTCCCTGGCCAGCACGGCCTCCCGGAGGGCCTGCTCGCAGAGCGGGCGCAGCTCGACGTCCTCACGTTCGATCAGCCGGGCACCGGACTCCAGCCGGGACAGGTCGAGCAGCTGCGCGACCAACCGGCCCAGCCGCTCGGTCTGGGCGAGCGCGGTGCCGAGGGTGACGGGATCGGGCTCCGAGACCCCGTCGACCACGTTCTCCAGCACCGCCCGGAGCGCGGTGATCGGCGTGCGGAGCTCGTGGCTGACGTTGGCCACCAGATCCCGCCGCTGCCGGTCGACCTCGCCCAGATCGGCGGCCATCGCGTTGAAGGCTCGGGCGAGCTCGCCGACCTCGTCACGGGAGGTCGCGGTGACCCGCAGACCGTACCGGCCCTTGGCGATGGTCTGCGCGGCGGCGGCCATCTCGCGGAGCGGCTTGGTCATCCCCCGCGCGAGCAGCTGCACCATGATCAGCGCGAACACGGCGGCCACCGCGACGCGCACGTTGCGCGAGTAGCCGGCGTTGAGGCCGACCTCGTTGACGACGAACGCCGCCACCACGGCCAGCAGGATCACCATGCCGAGCTTCACCTTGATCCGGCCAAGGAAGTCGAGAGGTCTCAAGGGTCGGCGCATCCCGGTGTCGGAGGGAAAGGGCATAAAGGGGTTGAGTGCCGGGGAGGGCGATCGGTTCGGACCGGGGGCTCCCCGCCCGGCGCGGACGGAATCCCCGCCGGACGCGAGCGCGTTTCAGGGCCGTATCGGAACCCGCGCCGACGGCGTGATACGTGTTCACCGCTTGTCTGTGCTCCGTTCCGCAGCGGAGGTCGCGAACCTGAGGTCGCCGGGGCGGTCTGAGCCGGCGAGGGGTGCCCCCGGGCGTGCGTTCACTGCCGGACGAGGGCGTAACCGACGCCGTGAACGGTACGGACGACGCCGGGGCCGAGCTTGCGGCGCAGGGCACGGACGTGGCTGTCGACGGTACGGGTCGCCGCGGCCTCGGAGAAGCCCCAGATGTCCGCCAGCAGCCGCTCCCGCTCGAAGACCTGGCCGGGACGCTCGGCGAGGCGGCAGAGCAGGTCGAACTCGGTCCTGGTCAGCTGGGCCTCGTCGCCCCGCACGTAGACCCGGCGCTCGGCGGTGTCTATCTCGACGTCGGCGACGCGGATGACCGTGTCGGCCACGGCCAGCTGGGAGGCCCGCTCGACCCGGCGGAGCAGGGCGTGCACCCGGGCGACCAGCTCGCGCATGCTGAACGGCTTGGCCATGTAGTCGTCGGCCCCGACCCCGAGCCCCACGAGCAGGTCGGTCTCCTCGCCCAGTGCGGTGAGCATGAGCACCGGGACCGGTCTGGCCGCCTGCATCCGCCGGCACACCTCGAGACCGTCGAGGCCGGGCAGCAGCCGGTCGAGCACCACCACGTCGGGCCCCGTCTTCGCGTAGGCGACCAGCGCCGCCTCCCCGTCCCCGACGACCAGCACGTCGAAGCCCTCGGCGGCCAGCCTGTGGCGTACGGCCCGCGCGATCGTCTCGTCGTCCTCGACCACGAGGACACGTCGTTGCTGAGGGGTTGCCATGCTCGGCAGCGTAGACCGGAGCCGTGCAGAAGACCTGCGGTGAATTGTGAAGGTTCTGCGCACTCACCAGTGCCGCGCCGTCTTCGGATGAATCCGGATCGACCGGACCGCGTCCGGCGATCGCGAACCCCGCCTGACCCCACATCGCCGGCGTGGGTGCCAAGACTCATGCGGTCAAGCCCTCGACGTGGTCTCCGTCCATCGCGCGGCTCGCGTGACGGATACCGCCCGCGGTCGGCGTGCGACCTTGGATATCGAAGGATCGGCGGCACCGCAGGCGGGAGGCATCGAGCCCGGCCACCACATATGACAGGATTGACTTATATAAGTAGAAACTGAAATAGTTGGACCCGTGCACGCCTTTGATGTTCTCGGTGATCCGGTCCGGCGCCGGATCCTGGAACTGCTCGCCGACGGCGAGCGGTCCTCCGGCGCGATCACCGCGGTCATCCGGGAGGAGTTCGAGATCTCCCAGTCGGCGGTGTCTCAGCATTTGCGGGTGCTGCGGGACAACGGGTTCGCGACGGTCCGCGCCGAAGGGACCCACCGCCTGTACTCAGTGGACGCCGCCCCCCTGCGGGAGGTCGACATGTGGCTGGAACGCTTCCGCCGGTTCTGGCACCGGCACCTGGACGCGCTGGCCACCGAACTCGTCCGGGGCAGACGCGAACGCCGCTCGACCGGCAGCGGCCCCAACGCCAAGAAAAGGGAGGACCCATGATCGACGTCATCGCCCAGATCAACGCCATCCATCGTGAAGTCGGCAGCCGATCGACCGACAGCGGCGAGAGCATCGGTTTGCTGCTGCGACGCGGCTACGACGCGCCGATCCAGGACGTGTGGGAGGCCTTGACCGACCCTGACCGCATGAAGCGCTGGTTCCTGCCGGTCAGCGGCGAGCTGCGCGTCGGCGGCACCTTCCAGCTGGAGGGCAACGCGGGCGGCCGGATTCTGCACTGCGAGCCACCTCGCCTGCTGCGGGTGACATTCGGCGGCGAGACCAGCGTGGTCGAGTTGCGCCTGTCCCCCGACGGAGAGGGCACCACCCTCGAACTCGAACACACCGTTCCCCTGGAGATGGCCGGCAGCGGCGCGGGCGCGCTCTACGTCGGGCCCGGATGGGACGGCGCCCTCATGGCACTGGACCTGTTCGTCGCCGGCGAGGTCGGCCACGACCCGGTCGCGGCGGCGAACTCGCCGGAGGGCCAGGAGTTCTCCCGGCAGTCGGTCCACGCGTGGACCGCGACGGTCGAGGCCTCGGGCACCGCCGGCTCCGCCGAGATCGCCGCGGCGGTCGACGCCTCGCTGGCACAGTTCGCCCCGGACATCGACTCCGCACCTGATCAGAACAGGAACATCTGATCGAAGGCCGGCCTTCGAGGGGTTGGAGAAGCACCGGGCGGGACCTCCGCGAGATCGAAGGCCCCGCCCGGGCCGGAGGTCAGGCGAGGATCAGGCGGCGGCCGGTGATCCGGTAGCCGATCCGGGCGAACGAGGCGGCCATCGGCTTGTTGCCCACATCGGTGTTGTCGTTCACCTCGGGCTCACCCTCGGCGCTGAAGATGTGCAACGCCTCGATGGCCAGGTCGTCGGCGTAGCCATGGCCGCGGTGGGCCGGGTCCACCCCGAGATAGCCGATCGTGGCGCTCCTGGAGTTGCGGGTGGGCATCACGACGCCGACGAGTTCCCCCGACGCGTCACGGGCGAGCCGCCACCGGCCACGCCCGCCCGGCATGTCCGCGACGTCGGTCACGGTCTGCTCGGCCGTCGCCCGCGCGCCCTGCTCCGCGAGGTGGCGCCGGTCCCAGTCATCGAGACTGCCCTCGGTGACGCGTGCCAGCAGGTCCAGCATCACCTCGTCGTCGTCCACCGGGGCGAAGGTGAGCCGGGCGGGCCTGGGCGGCAGGCCGTACTCGGGAGACCAGCGCAGGTTGAGCCGCTCGACGGACTGCCGCAACCCGGCCCGCTCGGCGGCGGCGATCCGGTCGGAGGCGTCGGCGAGCGCGTCGGGACGCTCACGCCAGTCGGCGGGCAGGAACAGGTGGTAGTCGGGCCGGGTGCCGGACGGCGTGGCGTACCCGGGCGTGACCAGCGCCGCGTACGCGGCCCGCAGCAGGGCGGCGCCCACCTCGACCCGGTCGGGCCCGAACCCGGGGTCGAACCAGTCGAGGCTGAAGGGATGCTCGGAGCCTGGAGGCCCCCAGAATCCGGCCCTGGCGACGACCTCGTCGCCGCGCAGCGCGACCCAGACCCATCCGGACCGGTAGTCGAGCTTGTCGAAGGGCAGGTTGCGGGCGCCCACGCCGGAGGCGGGCAGCGCGCCGTAACGGTGGAACAGGTCGAACTCGTCCGCGTCGAGCGGACGGAAAAGCAGATCGGACAAGGAGAGCTCCAGAAAGCGGGTGCGCTTCCCGGGTCTCAGGCGGCCTGTCGCCCGAGGCGGGAGCGCGTGACCAGGGTGGCGAACATGTGCTCCTCACCTCCTCACGCTCGAAGGGACGGCCAGGCTACCGATGTGCCCGTCCCATCCTCAACCGGATAAACGGGCACCGTCCCGGCGGAGCCGGCGACCGGGTGACCGGCGCCATACGGCCTACCCCCGGCGCCGGCCGTGTCGGTACCCGGGCCGTACGCCGTGCCTGCCCTCACCGGACGCGCCACGCCCCGGCATCGCTAGGTCCGCGACCGTTCCGGCGTTACCGTGACGGAGTGATCGATGTCACCGCGTACCTCCGCAGGATCGGCGTCAGGGTCGACGGACCCCCGAGCGTGGAGTCACTGCACCTGCTGCACCGGGCACACGTGCAGCGAGTGCCGTACGAATGCCTGGAGATCTGGCTGGGCCGACCGACGACCGTCGACCCCGCGGAGTCGGCCGCGCGGATCATCGGAGGCCGGGGCGGCTACTGCTACCACCTCAACGGGGCGTTCTCCCTGCTGCTGGAGGCGCTCGGCTACCGGGTGAGGAGGC
Organism: Streptosporangium sp. NPDC002607; assembly: GCF_053592655.1. Classification (NCBI taxonomy): domain Bacteria; kingdom Bacillati; phylum Actinomycetota; class Actinomycetes; order Streptosporangiales; family Streptosporangiaceae; genus Streptosporangium; species Streptosporangium sp. NPDC002607. The sequence continues at coordinate 21,096 of NZ_JBSFWD010000035.1, read as the reverse complement.
ACGTGGGCGGGGTGCAGGGCAAGGCCGAGGGGTCGCCGAACATAGACGGCGGTCATCTCGTACTCACCGTCTCCGGCCTGTCCTGCCCGGACAACCCCAAAGGCGAGTGGCTGGTCGACCAGGGCCTCGGCGACGCGATCCACGACCCGCTCCCGCTCGTCGAGGGCACCTACCGGCAGGGCCCCTTCACCTACGGCCTGCGCCCCTCCGAGGTGGAGCCCGGCGGATGGCGGTTCGACCACGACCCGCGCGGCGGCTTCCTCGGCATGGACTTCCGCATCGGACCCGCCGAGATGTCGGAGTTCGCCGCGATGCACGAGTTCCTGTCCACCTCCCCCGAGTCGGGCTTCGTCCGGGTGGCCACGGTCCAGCGGCGCGACGCGAGCGGTGTCGACGCGATGCGGGGCCTGGTCCTCACCCGTGTCGGCGACCGCGAGCACACCCTGACCGCGCAGACCGAACGTGACTACTTCGAGATACTGGCCGACGTCTTCGCCCTCCATCTGTCCGACGTCACCTCTGCCGAACGCGCCAAACTCTGGCAGCGCCTGTGGACCGCCCACGAGAGATGGTCTGATTTCCAATGATTCGAGCGGCGGCTCGGTCGAACCGGGAGACATGACCTCCCCCACCCGTACGAGCGCCTGATCTCAGCTCCAGGCCGTCGGCGGCACGCTCGCTCGATCGAAATGTGCGGGCGCCCGGTCCCGGCTCCATCGCGTTATGAGGATGCCCATGACACCGCGTAAGCGGAAACCAGGGCTCAATGCGGCAGACGGAATCCCTTTTCATTGGTTCATGTGCCGCTAAGTGACTATGTTGCTGTCCGCGATGGGATAGCGAACGGGGTGAGCAGGATCGACACTCAAGTGCTGGCGGACCGCTATCGGCTGCTCAACCCTCTCTCCGAGGGCGGGGCGGGCACGGTCTGGCTGGCCGCCGACGAGATGCTCGGCCGTGACGTGGCGGTGAAGGAGGTGCGGCTCCCGCCCGACCTCGATCCCGCCAGGCGGCAGGAGGTCCTCGCCTCGGCGCTTCGCGAGGCCAACCTCGCCGCCCGGCTCAAGCATCCCTCGATCGTGACCGTCCACGACGTGGTCATCGACCGGGAACGGCCCTGGCTCGTCATGGAGCTGCTGTCGGGCGCGTCCCTGGAGCAGACGGTCCGCGACCGGAGCCCGCTGCCGGTGCACCAGGTGGCCAGGATCGGCGTGGGCATCCTCAGCGCGCTCGGCGCCGCCCACGCCGCCGGGGTGGTCCACCGCGACGTGAAACCGGGCAACGTCTTCCTCACCAGGACCGGCAAGGCGGTCCTCACCGACTTCGGCATCGCCGTCGTCGACGGCGAGGTCACCTCGGGCCGGACCGGCCACCTGATCGGCTCGCCCAACTACATCGCGCCGGAACAGCTGCGCGGCGAGCGCGGCGGCCCCGCCTCCGACCTGTGGTCCCTCGGCGCCACGCTCTACTTCGCCGTCGAGGGGATACCGCCGCACCCGGCGGAGACCCCCATCGCGGCGATCGGCCGGGTGCTCACCGAGCCGCCCAGGCCGCCGGAGCGCGCGGGCGGGCTGGGCCCGCTGCTGATGCTCATGCTCGACCCGGCTCCCGAGGCCCGGCCGTCGTTCGACGCCGTCGCCCGCTCTCTGGCGGAGCTGGCCACCGGCCATACGCCCGCCGGAGCCGCCGGGGTCGGCGGGATTCCAGCCGCCGCACCGCACCTCTCTCCGCCGCCCGCCGACCACGCCATCCCTGCCGTCACCGACCCCGTTCCCGCCCCGGTACGGCCACCCGAGCCGGGCCGGGGGCGTGCGATGCGATGGGCCGCCGCCGAGATGGCCGGGATCGCGGCGGTCATCGGGGTCACCTTCGGGGTGACGTTCCTGCTGACCTCGGACCCGACGTCCGCCGAGAGGGTGGTCAGGCTCAGCGAGAGTCCCGGCGCCTTCAGCACCCCCGTGGACGTGTGCGAGCTCATCCCCGGTACCAGGGCCAGGCAACTGCTGCCCGCGCTGGCGGGCGAGGGCAAGCCCACCAACGACGGGGGCTGCCAGTGGGCGGCCAGGGGCATGGGACTGGAAGTGCGTCTCCCCGGTACCAACAAACAGTGGGGCAGGAGCCCCCGGCAGGCCCACGAGCTGTTCGTGAACCAGCGCCAGGGCGCCATACCGAGCGGGGAGAGCGCCTGGAGCTGGCCGGAGATCCAGGCCGGTGTCCGCTCCGCCCGCTCCACGGCGCCGACGGCCGTGGCCCCCGTCGGGGAGGAGTCGTTCGGCTACGACGTCTACGAGAACCGCATGACAGGCAGGCTGGAGCAGAGCTACGTGATCATCCGCGTGGACAGCCTCGTGCTGGAGGTCGGTTACACCGTGGTGGACGGCAGCAAGGACGGCCCGGCGATCCAGGCGGGCGCCCACACAGCCGCGACGTGGGTCGCGAACGCGTTGAACAACCAGAAAGCGGGCGAATGAACCATCCAGACGTCCCCCTATCGCAGGGCAGGCACGCGGGCGGGCACACCGCTCCCGTGCCGGGGCCGGGGATCGCCGGAGCCGGGGTCCCGCCCATGCTTGAGCAGAGCTCGCTGGAGCAGGTGATCACCCGGTTCGGGCCGATGCCCCCGCAGCGGGCCGCGGTGGTCGGCGTGGCCGTGCTGGACCAGCTCGTGGTGATGCACAGGCAGGGCATGCTGCACGGGGATGTACGGCCGAGCTCGGTGCTGCTCGGCCCGTACGAGCAGATCATCCTCGCCCCGCCTTCCCTGCCGTCCTCGCTCTTCACCTCTCCCGAGGGCGTGACCAGCCCCGCCGCCGACCTGTGGTCGCTCGGCGCGACCCTCTACACCGCCGTCGAGGGCCGCCCGCCGTCGCCGGGCGGCTCCCTGGACAACGCGGGCCCGATCGCGCCCGTGCTGTTCCGGCTGCTCGCGGGCGACCCCACCCAGCGGCCCGACCCGGACACCCTGCGCAAGATCCTGCTCGACGTCTCCCAGCACCGTCCAGAACCTCTCGCCTCACCACCCCCCGGGGGTGCGCCCTCCCAGGTCTCCGGCCCCGCGGGCCCCGCGGTCTCCGTCCCCGCCGCCCCAGGGGCACCGGCGGCCTTCGGGCAGGCGACCCTCCCGGCCGCCGGGGTACCGGCCCCCCAACCGCCGGGCGGCCTCGGAGCACCCTCCACAGGGCAGGAGGGCGGGACCGTTCCGGTCACCGAGGCGGAGGTGACCGCGCCCTTGAGGAAGAACCTGACCGAGCAGATATCCGCCGTCACCGCCGGACTCACCCTCCAGGACGTCCCGGCCCCCCAGCAGGCCGCGCCCCCTTCTCCGAACGCGCCGACCACCTGGCAGGGCCCGCTCCCTCCCCTGGACACACCGGCCGCCTGGCAGGGCCTGCCCCAGGGCCCGCCCCACCCCGGCACGCCCTACCAGCACGGTGCCCCGCCGTCCCCCTCCAACCCCCCGGACGCCCCCACCTCACGCGAGCCGGCCTCCGTCCCCGACGCGGCGAGAGAGACGGCGGACGAGCCCACCGAGCGTTCCACCCGGGCGACGGGGATACTCGTGCCCCGGCCGGTCGTGGCGCTGACCGGGGTGCTGCTCTTCGGCATGGCGGTCAGCATCGGCATCCTGCTCACCTCGGTGCTCGCCAACGCAGACGACGACATCTCCGCCGAACCCTCCGGGGCCAAGGGGCGCTTCGCCGCGGCGCCCCGGGCCTGCGGCCTGCTCGACGACAGGCAGGTGAACCAGCTGGTACCGGGCTTCAACAGCTCGGAGGTCGAACACTCGGCGTGCGACTGGCTCAACCGGCACGACTGGCGCAAGCCCAACGTGGAGAAGTACGACCTGCGGGTCCGGCTGATCGCCCAGAAGCAGAACGGGTCGGAGGTCGCGAGGGCGAAGGAGTACCTGGCCGGCAAGAAGAAGGACATCCTCGACAAGGGCCAGTTCGCCACCCCCAAGCCGCTCCCGCCCAAGGACCTGCGGGGGATCGGCGAGGAGGCGTTCACCTCCAGCGGCTACAACCCCATCACCCTGTACGGCGGCTCCTACAAGACGACGGTGGTCTTCCGGATCAGCAACCTGATCGCCGAGGTCGAGTACGAGCGGGGCGGCGTCAGGGAGGACCCGGACGGCAAGATCGCCGAAGGCGCGTTGCAGGCGGCGCGCTGGCTCACCGAGTCCCTGAAGACCGATGGCTGACCCGGCGGCCGGCCCGCTGCCCGTGCTGGCGGGCCGCTACCGGGCGCTCGCACGGCTCGGCGCGGGCGGGATGGGCGTGGTGTGGCGGGCCCGTGACGAGCTCCTCCACCGCGAGGTGGCGATCAAGGAGGTCACGCTCGCCCCGCACCTGCCTCAGGAGCACCGTGACGAGATGCGGGAGCGCACCATGCGCGAGGCCCGCGCCGCCGCCAGGCTCGGGCACCCGTCCATCGTGGCCGTCCACGACGTCATCGCCCAGGACGGCCGCCCGTGGATCGTGATGGACCTGGTCAGGGGCCGTTCGCTGGACGACGCGATCCGCGCCGACGGGCCGCTGCCGCCGCACCGGGTGGCCGTGATCGGCCTGGCCGTGCTGGACGCGCTGGCACTCGCGCACAGCCGGGGCATCATGCACCGCGACGTCAAACCGGCCAACATCATGCTCGCCCAGGACGGCGGGGTGCTGCTGACCGACTTCGGCATCGCCGCGGTGGAGGGCGACGCCCAGCTCACCTCACCGGACGCGCTGGTCGGCTCCCCCGGCTACATCGCCCCCGAGCGGCTGCGCGGCACCGGCGACGGCCCGTCCGCCGACCTGTGGTCCCTGGGCGCGACCCTGTACGCGGCGGTCGAGGGCCAGGGGCCCTTCCGGCGCGACACACCGGTCGCCACCATCGGTGCGGTACTCACCCAGGAGACCCCTTTTCCTTCCCGGGCCGGGGAGCTGGCTCCCGTACTCCTGGCCATGCTGGCCAAGGATCCCCGGCAGCGCCCGGGAGAGTCGGGGCTGCGCGCCGCGCTGCGGCAGGTCGCCCAGGGACTGCCGGCGGGACCGCTCTCCCCGGCGACCGGACCGCAGGTTCCGCCGCCCCAGGCCGCGGCACCCCAGGCCACGGCTCCGGCACCGGCCAGACCGCGCCGTACCGGCCTGATCGTCGGAGCCTCGCTGGCCGTGGTCGCGGCGGCGGTGGCCGGTACGGTGCTGCTGACCATGGGCGGGCCGGAGACCCCCGAGGCACCGTCGCGGGCGGCGAACGCCGGGCGGTTCGCCACCGCCCCCGACCCGTGCACGCTGCTGACCGGACCCCAGGTCGAGGTCGCGGTGCCGAGCGCGTCGCCGCTGTCCATGAAGGCCACCCAGAACAGTGAGCCCTACTGCAGCTGGGACGATCCCCTGGGCGACAACCGTACCGACCGCAGGTTGCGAATCGCGGTCGGCCACAAGGCCCCCACCCCCGGCAAGAACGGCCCTGACACCGCTCACGCGTTCTTCGTCTCCGAACGCACCTCGGTCGTCGCCGACCAGGGCAACGGCCTCCTGGGTTCCACCGGCCCGCTCAGGAACATCGGCCGGGTCGGGGCGGAGGCGTTCTCCTACGACGTGGTCGCCCTGAACCGGATCCACTCCGTGATCCGGTTCCGGGTGAGCAACCTGCTGGTCGAGGTCAACCTGTCGGAGATGGGAAAGCGTGCCGGAACCGCGCTGCGGCAGGATGCCCTGAAGATCGCGCGCCAGGTCTCCGAGGAGCTGAACAGCCGTGACTGAGAAACGCGCCGCGACAGGAGGGTTCGCGTGACCGATCCCAGTCTCCTGGCCGGGCGCTACCGCCTGCTGGAGCGCCGCGACCGCGCGGGCACGAGCTGGCGCTCGCGCGACGAACTGCTCCGCCGCGACGTCACGATCTCCGAGGTGCCGCTGCCGCCGCCCGGACCGTCCCGCGACCGCCTCCTCGACCAGATCCGCGCGGCCGCGGGCCTGCGGCACCCCGGCGTCACCGCCCTGCACGACGTGATCTCGGGTCCCGACCGGCTGTGGCTGATCATGGAGTCGGTCGAGGGGCGCTCGCTGCTCCAGTCCGTCCGGGCGGACGGCCCGCTCCCCGCCGAGCGGGCGGCCGAGATCGGGCTCCGCGTGCTGGACGCACTGGCCGCCGCCCGCGAGCTGGGCGTCCAGCTGGCCGCCGCTCCCGACAGCGTGCTGCTCGCCCCCGACGGGCGGGTGGTGCTGACCGGCGTCGCCGCCCTCGGGTCCGCCGACGAGCTGCGCGACCTGGGCGCCACCCTGTTCACCGCCGTCGAGGGCCGGGCTCCGCACACCGGTTCCCGTCCGGCTCCGCTGACGGCGGACGGTACGCCGCTGGCCGAGCCCGGCAGCGGCTCGACGGCTTCCGGCCCGCTGGCCCCGCTGGTCGAGGAACTGCTCGCCGCCGGGCCCGGCCACCGGCCCGACGCCACCTCGGTACGGCTGACCCTGGAGCGGGTCGCCCCCCGGCCCGCCCACGGCGGACACGGGGATCCCGGTGTCCGCAGCGGCCCCCGCAGGACGCCTGTCCTCGCCGCCGCTGCCGCCGCCCTCGCCGTGCTCCTCCTGGGCGCCGCCTACTGGTTCTGGCCCCGTGCCACCGAGTCCACTGCGGGGTCCACTGCGGGGTCCACGCCGGTCGCGCTGCCCACCGCCTTCGCGCGCGCGCCCGACCCCTGCGCGCTCATCTCCACCAAGCAGGCGGACGACCTGGCACTGGACACCACTCCCACAAAGAAGGGCAAAGAGTGCGAATGGAAGACCAATGACTCCGGGCAGCCTCCGAACCTGCGGTACACCCTGTGGATCTCCGCCTTCGGCTTCACCTCCGACGAGGCTGCCCGGCGTAACTACGCGAGGTTCCTCAAGGAGACCCGCGAACGGACCAGGACGGATGTGGGAGCTCCCCTCACCCACGTCAAACCGGTGGAGGCACTGGCCGGGATCGGTTCCGAGGCATACCGCAACGAGGTCACCAACCAGCTGACCTACAACAGCTCCGTGGGCTTCCGCGCGGCCAACCTCGTGATCATCGTCCAGTACCAGCGCGGCGTCCCCGAAGACGCCAACGGCACCACCGGCGAGGGAGCACTCAAGACCACCCGGTGGATCCTCGAAAGGCTCAGCCGCGAGAGCTGAGCCCCGGTCCGGACCTCAGCCGGGCAGCAGGAAGCGGACCTCGCAGCGTTCGAGTGGCCGGCCGCAGGCTCTGCACAGCAGTACCGGCCGGAAGGCCGCGCCACAGCGCAGGTGGGTGATGGACAGGGCCGAACCCTCGGAGGCGGGGAGCTCGCACTGGGCCCAGTCGACCAGGAGGGCGAAGACCTCGAAGAAGGCCAGCCCCCGGTCGGTGAGACGGTAGGAGCCGTCGGACCGGGGCTCGAAGACGCCCAGCTCGACGAAGCGGCGCAGCCGGTCGGTGAGCACCGAGGGCGCGATGCCGAGGCCGGACTGGAAGTCGACGAAGCGGCGGGTGCCGAGGAACGCCCCGGCCAGCACGCTGGTGCTCCACCGGTCGCCGAGGATCTCCATCGACGCCGGGCAGTAGCCGATCAGGTCGGCCGGGGTTCCGGAGCGGACCGTGCGGCGGTGCCGCCGAGGCGGGCCGATCCGGGAGAAGGCGGCCTGCGGCCCCGGCTCGGTCCTGGTGTCGCGGGCGCTCATCTGCTCCAGGCAGACCCCGCACCCGAGGCGGGGCTCGGCGTCCTGACCGCACAGCTCGTGCAGCAGCGGGGGAAAGCGCCCCGGGGAGACCCAGTCGCGCTCCCACGCCTGGATGGCCACCAGCAGTGCCCACAGCCGGAGCCCGCGTTCCGTCAGCCGGTACTCGTAGCGGGTGCGGCCGTTGCGGTACGCCGACAGCTCGAAGATGCCGTGGTCGACCAGTTCCCTGAGCCTGGCCGCGAGGACCGACTCGGAGATGCCCAGTGCGTCGCGCCAGCCCGCGAAGGTCCGGATCCGCAGCAGGAAAGCCCGCTGCAGGATCAGCAGCACCCACCGGTCTCCCAGGATCGCCAGCGCCTGCCCGATCGCACCGAGTTCGGCTCGCACCGGCTCCCGCTCAGCGCCGTCCACAACGTGTCCTCCAGATGGTCGCGTGGTCGTTCCCGGTAAACATGATCGTTCCGGCCTCCGGCGAAACCGCTAATCCACCACTATCTGGACAGGCCGCCGCGATCCCCGGCAGGACCACGGTCACGGAACGTGCCGGGGCGCCCAGAGCAGGCGTGGCGGTGCTCAGGGCACTGGCGGAGCAGCGGGAATCACGATATATCTCGGTTGGAACCGCGCGGCAGGTCCAACCGTTGGACTGGCGACGCACAATGAAAATAGACGGGGCGTCCGCCCCGCGTTCGGAGGATGTTGAGGATGTCGCCAATCCAGAAGTACGCGATCGGCGCCGGAGCAGTGGTGTTCCTGTCGTGGCTGTTCCTGCCAGGTTTCCTGACGCTGCTGATCCTCCTGGGCGTCGTCGCCGCCCCGGTCGTCGGCTACCTGATGCTCGACCCGTCCCAGCGCGAGCGGCTCAAGCGCGCCCGACGCCGCGGTCTCGGCCGCTGACGCGAAGACCGTCCCACCCGTCGAGGCCCGGCCTCGCGAGCCCACGTTCCGGGGTCGCGACAGCCGGGCCTGCGGGGGACCGTGAGGGGCCGCCGGTCAGGCGGTGGCGGTCACCAGCTCCGATTCCACCCGGCGGGTGACCTTGCGCTCGAACACGAACGAGAGCAGCGGCACGGTGCCGGCGAGCATCACCCCGAGAATGTACGGCCACGTCCAGCGCGCCTTCATGCCCAGGTTCATCGCGGCCACGAGATAGAGCATGTAGAGGAAGCCGTGGATCGGGGAGACGATCTTCGAGGGCTCCTCGATGCCGAAGCCGTACCTGAGCACGATGCAGGTGACCAGGACGAGCAGCATCACACCGACGATGTACGCCAGGATGCGAAAGGGCTTGAGAGCGGATTCCACGGTCGGTTACCTCGGTCTTGGGGTTCGGTTCACGGGACGGTGCGAGCGGGCAGAGCGGGGGTTTCCGGAGCGGCGTCGGGAGCGGGGTCGGGGGTGTCCTCCCGCGCGCGGCCGCGCAGCGCGTCGCGTACGAAGTGCCACCACATGAAGACCGCGAACAGCCCGAAGATCCACCACTGGGCGGCATAGGCGAGGTTGCGCCAGGTGAGCACCCCGGACTGGGTCGGCGGGGGGACGTTCACCGGCTTGGCCGCGACCGCGGGAGCCGGTGACTGCTCGGCGGCCACCACGAACCCGTTACGCAGCTTCGTGTCCCGCCAGAGGTTGATCAGTTCGGCCGACGACACGGTCAGCACCTGCCCCTGCGGCAGCTGCCGGGTCCGGCGCTGGACGCTGTCGGTGGCCTCCGAGGGCTGCAGCCGCCCGCTGACGGTCACCCTGCCCTCCGGCACGGCCGCCACGGCGGGATCCTGCGCCGTGGCCACCCAGCCACGCACGACGGGAACGAAGGTTCCGTCGCCGAGATCGAGCGCCGTGAGCAGCCACAGGCCCCCGTCGCGTTCGGCCACCAGCAGCTGCTTCGAGGCGTCGTAGGTGCCTTCCGCGGTCACCCTGCGGCTGACCGCGTCGGCCGTCATGTGCTCTCCGGGTGCGGTGAGGGTGGCGACCGCCACGGGGGCGGGGTCGACCGACGCCCGGGGCCCGCCGGACTCCTCGAAGACGCCGAGCTGCCACCTGCCCAGCAGCCCGCACACGACGAGGGCTCCGATCGCGAGCAGGTGGAGCACCACCACGCGGGCGGAGAACAGGATGCGGAGCATGACACCACGCTATCCGCCCCGGTAGGCGGTCCGGTCTTCAGCACCCGCCTCGGCCCGGTGCGAGAACGAGCCTCCCGTGAAAGTGGACAAATCAGTGTTGGGGAGGCATTCGATATCGCTAAAGTCATCCCCATGTCTGATCCTCAGCAGATTGACCCCGCGGGCAACACCCAGGCGTTCCGCGCGTTCGCCCAGCGCAAGGACCCGGAGGCCGCCCCCGAGAAGCGGTCGCTCGCCCTGCCGATCACGGCGGCCGTGGTGGTCGCGGTGCTGGTCATCGTCGTTGTGGCCGCATACCTGCTGCTCTAACAACCGAACAGTCCGGAGCGCCGACGGCACCGCCCTCGGCGCTTTTCGCGTTCCCTGACGACAGGAACGTGCCGACCGGTCGGTGTGAGGAGGCTCACCGCACCACGCGTATGGACGGCGCGACCACCGCTCATTAAATTAGACACGGAATCTAATAGCAACGAGCACGGAACGCTCTCATCGCCGCAGCCGGAACCGGCGGAGAGCCCGTGCCGCCCGAGAGGTCGCCGACGGCAGAGGTCAGCAAGGAGATCGCATGAGCACGCATCCCGGGATCACGATCATTGGCACCGGCTTCGCCGGACTGGGCATGGCGATCAAGCTCAAGGAAGCCGGATACCACGATTTCGTCATCCTGGAGAAGGCCGGCGACCTGGGCGGGACCTGGCGGGACAACACCTACCCCGGCTGCGCCTGCGACGTCCCCTCGCACATGTACTCCTTCTCGTACGAGCTCAACCCCGGCTGGTCGCGGATGTTCGCGCCCCAGGCCGAGATCTGGGACTACCTGCGCGCCTGCGTCGACAAGTACGGCCTGGCGGAGCACCTGCGGTTCGGCAAGGAGGTCGTCGGGCTGGAGTACGACGACACGACCCACGACTGGCGGGTGAGCGTCGCCGGAGAGGAGCCGTTCACCACCAACGCCGTGATCTCGGGCATCGGCGCGCTGCACGTGCCCTCGCTGCCCACGATCCCCGGCCGCGAGAGCTTCGCGGGCCCCTCCTTCCACTCGGCGGAGTGGGACCACTCGGTGGACCTGACCGGCAAGCGGGTCGCGGTCATCGGCACCGGCGCCTCGGCCATCCAGTTCGTCCCCCAGATCGCCGGGAAGGTCTCCCGCCTCCACCTCTTCCAGCGCACGCCTCCCTGGATCCACCCCAAGCCCGACTTCCCCTTCTCCTCCCGGGCGAAGCGGATCCTCGGCCTGCCCGGCGCCGCCAGGGCGCTGCGCAACTCGATCTACTGGGTGCTGGAGACCCGCGCGCTGGGCTTCACCGTCGACCCGCGGCTGATGAAGGTCCACCGGAGGATGGCCCTGAGCCACCTCGCCAAGCAGGTCCCCGACCCGGCGCTGCGCGCCAGGCTCACCCCCGACTACACGATCGGCTGCAAGCGCATCCTGATCTCCAACGACTACTACCCGGCACTGGGCAGGGAGAACGTCGAGCTGATCACCGAAGGGGTGCGGGAGATCAGGGAGAACTCGATCATCGACTCCACCGGCAGGGAGATCGAGGTCGACGTGATCGTCTACGGCACCGGCTTCAAGGTCGTCGAGGCGCTGGACGAGCAGCGGATCATCGGCAGGAGCGGCAGGAAGATCCAGGAGGCCTGGCAGGACGGCGTGGAGGCCTACTACGGCATCACCACCGCCGGGTTCCCGAATCTGTTCTTCCTGCTCGGCCCCAACACCGGCCTGGGGCACAACTCGGTCGTCTTCATGATCGAATCCCAGGTCCGGTACGTTCTCGACTGCCTGCGCCTGCTGTCGAGGACGAAGGCCAGGGCCATCGACGTACGCCCCGAGGCACAGCGCGACTACAACGACCGCCTTCAGGGGCGCCTGAACCACCTGGTCTGGAACGAGGGCGGCTGCCGGAGCTGGTATCTCGACGAGCACGGCGTCAACAGGACGATCTGGCCGGGCTTCACCTTCGAGTACTGGGCACGCACCCGGAGGCTGAGGCCGGAGGCCTACGAACTGATCCGCTGAGGGGGTCGCCCTCCACCGGCCGGTGGCGGATCGGCCGCTTGGTCGCTCAATCGCCCGCTCGGTCACCGAAACCGGCGGCGCGGCCGAGACCGCGCCGCCGGACGTCCGTGCATACCGCCGCGAGCGGCTACCTTCGCCCGCTCACCACCAGCGCGCTGCCACCGCCGCGCCGGGTCGGTTCCGCCGCCTTTGGCGTTCCTGGAGTAAGAGACACGCCCATCACCTCGATGTGAGGTGCGTCATATTCAACCAGTATGGACCCCACAAGATCTGCCATCCATCATAAACAAGGCGTCCAATAGCGTGAACCACAGCTGGACGCTCCCCTCGGTCGTGCCGCACGCGTCCGCGCCTCACCCGTCCCGTCCAGACTTCGCGAACCGCGCCGCCGGAGAACCCGGCACCGCGGAAGGACCGGCGCCGCCGGAAACCCAGCAAGGAGACGCATGAGCACGCGCCCCGGCATCACGATCATTGGCTCCGGCTTCGCCGGACTCGGCATGGCGATCAAACTCAAGGAAGCCGGTTACCACGACTTCGTGATCCTGGAGAAGGACCACGAGGTGGGCGGCACATGGAGGGACAACACCTACCCGGGCTGCACCTGCGACGTCCCCTCACACCTCTACTCCTTCTCCTACGAGCTCAACCCGAACTGGTCTCGGATGTTCTCCGGCCAGGCCGAGATCTGGGACTACCTGCGGGCCTGCGTCGCCAAGTACGACCTGGAGCCGCACCTCCGTCTGGGCACGAGGGTCAGCGAGCTGGAGTACGACGACACGGCCCGTCACTGGCGGGTGAGCATCGAGAACGGGGAGGCCTTCACCACCAACGCGGTGGTCTCAGGCGGCGGCGCGCTGCACGTGCCGTCCTTCCCCGCGATCCCCGGCCGCGAGAGCTTCGCGGGCCCCTCGTTCCACTCCGCCGAGTGGGACCACTCGGCGGACCTGACCGGCAAGCGGGTCGCGGTCATCGGCACCGGGGCATCGGCCGTCCAGTTCGTACCGCAGATCGCCCCGCGGGTCTCTCAACTCCACCTCTTCCAGCGGACGCCGCCCTGGATCCAGCCCAAGCCCGACTTCGTCTTCTCCACACGCGCGAAGCGGCTCCTCGCCCTGCCGGGAGCCGCACGGACGCTGCGCACCTCGATCTACTGGGCGATGGAGAGTCTCGCCATGGGCTTCGCCGTCGACCCGCGCCTGATGAAGACCCACCAGCGGGCGGCCCTGTACCACCTGACCAGCAAGGTCTCCGACCCCGTACTGCGTGCCAAGCTGACCCCGAACTACACGATCGGCTGCAAGCGCATGCTGCTGTCCAACGACTACTACCCGGCGATGGTCAGGGACAACGTCGAGGTGATCACCGACGGGATACGCGAGATCCGGGAGAACTCGATCATCGACTCCACCGGCAGGGAGATCGAGGTCGACGTGATCATCTACGGCACCGGCTTCAAGGTCACCGACACCCTGAAGGACCAGCGGATCATCGGCAGGAACGGCAGGAAGATCCAGGAGGCCTGGCAGGACGGCGTGGAGGCCTACTACGGCATCACCACCGCCGGATTCCCGAACCTGTTCTTCCTGCTCGGCCCCAACACCGCCCTGGGCCACAACTCGGTCGTCTTCATGATCGAATCCCAGGTCCGGTACGTTCTCGACTGCCTGCGCCTGCTGTCGAGGACGAAGGCCAGGGCCATCGACGTACGCCCCGAGGCACAGCGCGACTACAACGACCGCCTCCAGAGCCGACTGAGCCGGCGAGTCTGGAACGAGGGCGGCTGCAACAGCTGGTATCTCGACGAGCACGGCGTCAACAGGACCATCTGGCCCGGTTTCAGCTTCGAGTACTGGGCACGCACCCGGAGGCCGAAGCCTGAGGCCTACGAACTGATCCGCTGAGCGACCCGGCGTCTGGACCACCGGCGGCGCGGCCGAGGCCGCGCCGCCGGGCGTCCACGACCGGCTACCCGCGCTCGTTCACCACCAGCGCGCTGCCACCGCCGCGCCGGGTCGGTTCCGCCACCGCCTGGAGCCTCCCGTGCCGCAGGAACTCCACGGCCGTGGCCGCGCCGATCTCGGGGTTCAGCACGAGGCTGTGCCCCTGGCGCGTGAGCTCGGCGCCGTAGCGATCGATGAACGCCTGCTCGGCCTGGGTCTGGGCGGTGTTGCGCTGCGTGGCCCGGGGGGCGGCGAGCGCCTCGGGCAGCGACATGCCGAAGTCCCAGCGGTTGACCAGGATCTGCAGCACCGTGGTGATGATCGTCGAGCCGCCGGGGGACCCCAGCGCGAGCAGCGGCCGGTCATCGTTCAGGACGATCGTCGGCGCCATCGAGGAGCGGGGGCGCTTGCCCGGCGCGGGCAGGTTCGGGTCGCCGGGGGCGGGGCCGAAGGTGAAGTCGGTCAGCTCGTTGTTGAGCAGGAAGCCCCTGCCGGGGACGACGATGCCGTTGCCGCCGGTCGACTCGATGGTGATGTTGTAGGCGACCACGTTGCCCCACCGGTCCACGACCACCAGGTGCGTGGTCTCCGGCCCCTCCTTCGCCACCTCGGGGGCCGTCTCGCCGGCCTCGGCGGACGGTGCCGCCTGGCACGGCCCGTACATCCCGTCGGGGTCGCCGGGCGCGGCCGGGTGCGGCATCGCCCGCTCGCCGATCAGGCAGGCGCGCTCCTTGGCGAACCCGTCGGAGAGCAGTTCCTTCAGCGGGACGCCGGGGATGTCCCCGACGTACTTGCCCCGGTCGGCGAAGGCGAGCCTGGACGCCTCCAGGTACTCGTGCTCGCCGACCTCGGGCAGGGCCTCAAGGATGTTGAGCGCCTCGCCGACCGTCGAGCCTCCCGAGGACGGCGGCGCCATGCCGTACACGTCCATGCCCTTGTACGTCACCTTCGTGGGCGGCCGTTCGAGCGCCCGGTACGCCTTCAGGTCGGACAGTTCCATCAGCCCCGGCCGCACGTTACGGGTGGATCCGGGGGTGACCGGCGGTTTCTTGACCGTGGCCACGACCTCGGCGCCGAGTGCACCGCCGTACAGCCACTCCCCGCCCAGCCTGCCGAGTCTGCGGTAGGTGTCGGCCAGCTCGGGGTTGCGGAAGGTGGAGCCGACCGGCGGCGGGGCGCCGCCCGGCAGGTAGAGCTTGGCAGTGGAGGTGAAGTCCTTGAAGCGGGCGGCGTTGGCGGCGGTCTGGTCGTAGAAGGTCTGGTCGACCTTGAACCCCTTGGTGGCGACGTCGATCGCGGGTTTCAGCGCCTGGCGCAGCGAGAGCGTGCCGAACCTGCGCAGCGCCAGCTCCCACTGGGCCACGCTGCCGGGCACCCCCGCCGAAAGTCCGCTGGTCACGGCGTCGTCGAACGGGATGCCCTCCAGGGAGGCCGGGCCCATCGCCTTCGGCGCGGCCTCCCGGCCGTCGATGGTGTGGACCTTCTTGCGGCGCGCGTCGTAGTAGACGATGAACCCTCCGCCGGCCAGTCCCGCGGAGTAGGGCTCGGTCACGCCCAGGGTGGCGGCCGCGGCGACCGCGGCGTCCATGGCGTTGCCGCCCTCGCGCAACACGCCCAGCGCGGCCTTGCTGGCGTCGAGGTCGACGGTCGAGACCGCACCACCGGACCCCTCGGCGACGGGTTTCTTCTCCACCTGCGACACCGGTGGAGACACCGCGGAGAGGGACAGCACGGATGGGGACAGCACGGATGGGGACAGCGCGGGCGGAGACGCCAGCGCGGGCTGGACAAGCAGTAAGGAACTTCCCACCAAGATCCCCGCCAGGGGGGTGATGCGACGACTGATCATGATGACCTCCCGCAGACAGCTTGACTCAGCCGGTGACCCTTGTCAGCCCCTTCCCTCCCCCAAAGGGTGTAGTGCCACATACATCACTGAAGGGACGCAAACGCCGCGAAAGCGCACGTAAAGTGCTGAGCGTGCGTGCCAAATCCCGGTGGATCGACCTCCTCCTCCCGCTGTTAGTGGGGGCTCTCCAGGTCATGGGCACCCGCAGCGTGCAGTGGTTGCAGGTCCACGACACCGGCATGCTCCGCGTCCCGCTCGATCCACCGGGATACGCGCTACTGCTGGCCGGGCCGCTGGCCCTGGCCGTCCGGCGCCGCCACCCGGCGCTCAGCGTGGCCGTCGCGGTGGGCTCGACCCTGCTCTTCATCGCCCTCGGCTACGCCTACGGCCCGGTCTTCCTCAGTCCGATCATCGCGTTCTACCTCGCCGTGGTCGGCGGCCACCGGCGGGTGGCCCTGCCGCTGTGGGGCCTGGCCTACGTGTTCTTCGTGGTCTACACGTCCTGGTTCGCCCCGGCGCTCTCTCCGGGATGGTTCCACAACCTCGCGATGGCCGCGCTGATGGGCCTGGTACTGGCGGTGGCGGAGTTCTCCCGGGCCAGGAACGAGCGGCAGGCCGAGCACGAACGGGTGGAGCGGGAGGAGGTGCGGCGGCAGGCCAGCGAGGAGCGGCTGACCATGGCGCAGGAGTTGCACGACGTGCTCGCGCACAACATCTCCCTCATCCACGTCCAGGCCTCCACCGCGCTGCACCTCATCGAGGACCACCCCGAGCAGGCACGGACCGCGCTCACCACGATCAAACAGGCGTCCAAGGACGTGCTGACCGAGATGCGCTCGGTGCTCAACGTGCTCCGCGACGGCGCGCCCCGCTCCCCGACCGCCGGGCTGGACCGGCTCGACGAACTCATCGAGCGCAGCGGGCTGCGGGTCGTCAAGAACGTCACCGGCGAGGTCAGGCCGCTGCCTCCCGGGGTCGACCGGGCCGGTTACCGCATCGTTCAGGAGGCCCTGACCAACGTCACCAGGCACGCCCCGGGCGCCTCGGTCACGGTCGCCCTCGACTACGGCCCCCGCGCACTGACCCTTCGGGTCACCGACTCGGGCGGCAACGCCCCCGGAGAGAATCTCGGCAGCGGCAACGGCGTCCCCGGCATGCGGGAACGGGCCTCGGCCCTCGGGGGAACGCTGACCGCCGCACACCATGGAAGAGGCTTCCGCGTCGAGGCCCGGCTGCCGATCCCGGAGGAGTCCGAATGATCAAGATTGTCCTCGCCGACGACCAGGCCCTCGTCAGGGCGGGGTTCCGGGCCCTGCTGGACGCACAGCCGGGGATGACCGTGGTGGCCGAGGCCGGCGACGGGTCCCAGGCCCTGCGGCTGGCCGCCGAGCATGAGCCGGACGTGGTCCTGATGGACATCCGCATGCCCGGCATGGACGGGCTGACCGCCACCAGGAAGATGCCTCCCGGGCCGAAGATCATCATCTTGACCACCTTCGAGCTCGACGAGTACGTCTTCGAGGCCCTCCGCAACGGCGCCAGCGGCTTCCTGGTCAAGGACACCGAACCGGCCGAGCTCATCCAGGCCGTCCGGGTGGTGGCCGGAGGCGACGCGCTGCTCTCCCCCAGCGTGACCCGCCGCCTGATCGCCGAGTACGCCAGCCGCGCCAAGGAGCCGCACCGCAGCCGCGATCTCGACCTGCTCACCGACCGCGAGCGCGAGGTCCTCGCCCTGGTCGGCACCGGGATGACCAACGACGAGATCGCCGGCAAGCTCTTCATGAGCCCCGCCACCGCCAAGACCCACGTCAGCCGGACCATGATGAAACTCCACGCCCGCGACCGCGCCCAGCTCGTCGTCATCGCCTACGAATCCGGCCTCGTCCGCCCCGGCTGGGTCTGACGGCTCAGATCCCGGTAAAGGCTCCCGCCCGCTCGACCCACTTGCGATACTCAACGTGTTCACCAGAACACGAAGGGACATATCTTCATGGTCATGACATCGCGACGGAGCCATGCCCACCTGCGCCCCTCCCCCGAGACCTCGTCCCAGCCCCTGCCAGGTACGGCGCGCGAGCTCTTCGACGCACTCCCGCAGCTCCCCGGGCTGCGGGCCGAGATCATCGACGGGAGACTGATAGTGAGCCCGATGGGCACCCCCGAACATGCCCGGATCGCAATGCGTCTGTACAGAGCCCTCCTTCCCCTCATCGAAGAGAAGCAGTGGGACGGCTTCAGCGGCAACGTAGACGTCTGCATCGACGGACCACGCGACCCTATCGTTCCCGATTTCGTGCTGGCCCAGGTCGACTGCCCGCGCTGGGGAGCCCGTGAGCTGCTCTCCTCCGGCCTGCTCATGGTGGCCGAGATCGTGTCGCCGGGAAGCGTCATCGACGACCGCGACCGCAGGCCCGACATCTACGCCTCCGGTGGCGTCCCGGTGATGCTCCTCATCGACCCCGTGGCCACCCCCGCCACCGTGACGGTCCTCAGCGACCCCAAGGAGGGGGCGTACCGGACCTCCACCCGGGTCGAGGTGGGCTCGCACCTGCACATCCCGGAACCGGTCGACTTCACCCTCGACACGTCGATCTTCGCGAACGCCCAGGGCACCGTGTGACGGACGGCAGGGATCGGCTCGGGTGTCGCGTCCCCGGCGGCAGGAAACGGGACGCCCGGTAAGGGCGATATAAGCGCTGGGTAAGGAAATGTCACTGTCGGTTGACCTCCGGCGGGATTAGGTTTGCTCCGTGGGGATCTGGAGTGGTACCGGAGACATCCGCTGAGCGCGGGGGCGGCCACGCTGTTCGCCGGAGGGCTCGCCGCGGGGCTGGTGGCGGGCACCACCTCGTGCGCGGCCGTGCAGGGCGGCCTGCTCACCGGACTCTCCTCCGGCGGCCGATCGGCCTGCTCCGGCGGGCTCGCCGCGAAGCCGTCGAACCTGGCGGCCGTCGCGCTCTTCCTGGCCGGGCGCTTCGGCTCCCACGTGGCGGCCGGGGCACTGCTCGGGCTGGCGGGGTCCGCCGTACAGCTGGGCCCCCAGCTCAGGGCCGCACTGCTCGTCGTGGCCGGGATCGCGGTCATGATCTTCGGAATCCGCACGTTCGGCCGCGAGCGGGACCGCGGCCCCGGACCGGACGGGCACGGCTGCGAACACCCGCCGGAAAGCGGCGAGCCGGACGGTGGCCATGGACCCGACGGACCCGACGGGGCCGCGGACGGGCGCGCCTCCTGGCGCGGCGCCGTCTCCCGGATCACCGCTCCCGCGCCCAGGGCGGTGGCGCTGGGCGCGGCGACGGTCCTGCTGCCGTGCGGGGTGACGCTCAGCGTCGAGATGGTGGCGGTGTCCAGCGGGTCGGCGTCGGGCGGGGCCGCGGTGATGGCGGGGTTCGTGGCCGGGACGGCACCGGCGTTCGCACTGCTCGGACTCATCCTGCGGCGGGCCGCCGCCACCAGGCTGGCGGCGCTGGCGGGGGTCGTCGCGCTGGCGGCGGGCCTGTGGACCGTCTCCTCGGGGCTGCGCCTGGGAGGCTGGCTCCCCGGATCCGGCGGCCCGGCAATGGCTGCGGGCCACCCCACGCCGGCGCCGGACGGCCCGGCGGGAACTGCCACGCGCACCGGCGGCGTGCAGCGGATCGAGATCTGGGCCACCCGCGGCGGCTACCGTCCCGGCGTGGTGACCGCCCGCGCGGGAGTGCCCACCGAACTCGTCTTCCACCTGGGGGGCGATCCCGGCTGCACCCGGACGCTCACCATCGACGGCCGCGACGTGGCGCTCCCCGCCACCGTGCGGCTCGGCGCACGGGACGCGGGTTCCCTGCGTTACAGCTGCTCGATGGGAATGTACGTGGGGTTCGTGAAATTCGTCTGAGCCGGACGCGAGACGGAACTCCAGGATTACCCTCCGCGATCGAGCGGTTACATGGCACCCTGTGATCTGTCGGCTGCGTGCCGTCGGCAAGGAGGGGACATGGGGTGGTGGCCTGACGACCCGGAGGCGAGCGCGGGGCTGATACCCACCCCCCGGAGCACTGAGCACGAGAACGACACGGACGGCGAGACGGAGCTGCTGCTCTCCGCGCACGGCGGTGACGTGCAGGCCGCCCATCTGCTCGGCCGCCACTTCGCGCAGCGGGGCGACCGCTCGGCGGCGCGGCACTGGTGGGAGCGCGCGGCGGCCGCGGGCAACCTCGACAGTGCCTACAACCTGGGCGTCTGGCACGAGAAGCACGGCACCCCCGCGGAGGCCGCGAGGTGGTACGAGCTGGCGGCCGACGCCGGCGACGTCGAGGCCGCGGTGAACCTGGCGACGCTCCTGCTCGACCAGCACGGCGACGCCCCGGCTGCCCGGCGGTGGTACGAGACGGCGGCCAGGGCGGGCTCCCGTGCCGCGGCCAGGAGGCTCGCGCTGCTCTGCGAGGACGCCGGCGAGACGAAGTCCGCCGGGGAGTGGCACCGCAGGGCCGCGATGGACGGCGATCTGGCCTCGGCCCACGACCTGGGGTTCCTCGCCTACGCCTCCGGCGAGGACGACGAGACGCTGCGCTGGTGGGAGCTGGCCGCCCGGGGCGGTCACGCCGACGCGGCCTACCACCTCGGCCTTTTCCTGCAGGCCAACCGCGATCCGGAGGGGGCGGAGGCGTTCTACCGGCTGGCCGCCAGGAACGAGCACCCCGGAGCCGCGTCCCAGCTCGGCGGGATCGCGCTCTCCCTCGGCGACCTGCGCACCGCCCGCGCCTGGTTCGAGCGGGCCGCCTGCACCGGCAGGATCGACGACCAGCGGACCGCGGGGTTCGTGTGCGTGGAGATGAGCGACGCGCGGGGGGCCAGCCACTGGTTCAGCCGGGCCGCGGCGGGTGGCGATCCGGAGGCCGCTTTCAATTTCGGCCTGCTGCTCATCGCCGAGCACAGTGACCTGCGGGGCGGGCAGCACTGGTTCCGTCAGGCGGCACAGGCCGGGCATCACAGGGCCGCGGTCGAGCTGGCCGCGCTGCTGTCGGCCGCGGGGTTCTCCCGTGAGGCGGAGCGGTGGCTCGCCGATCCACCGTCCCCGCTCTGGGATCGGAGCACCGAGCCCGAGCTCGTCGCCCGCGCCGAGCTGGCCGCGGCCGCCGTGGTCCGGCGGGGCGGCACCCCGCTGAGGATCGGCGACCTGACCGAGCTCCTCGGCACCTGGGATCTCGTCACCCGGCCACTGCGCGACCACACGGACGTCACGGCCTGGCTGACCGAGCGGAGCGGGCTGCCGCCGGACGCGATCGAGCACCTGGCGGCCATCCGGGCCGCGCTGCTCCGCCCCGGCGGTGCTCCCTGGCCGGCCCCGGCGGAGGTCGAGCAGGCCCTGGTCACCGCCCGTGCCCTGCGCTCCGGCTGGTCCCCATGACCGATACGGCGACCGATGCCGTGCGGGCCGGGGGGCGGCCCCGGCGGGCCGATCGGCCGGGCCCACGTCTCAACGCCCGTCAGTCCACCAGAAAACCCGGCTGAC
>NZ_JBSFWD010000034.1:0-108603 GCF_053592655.1 Streptosporangium sp. NPDC002607 | reverse complement strand
GCAGTGGCCTCCCCGAATCCGTCGCCTCCGAATGCTCCACATTCGGCTGGGGCAACGAAGAGGTGACCGGCTCGACGCCGACGAGGAGGCCGAGCCGCTGCACGTGGTCCGCTTCGGCGACCAGGTCGACGTTCAGGGTGTCCTCGGTGGCACCCCGGATGCCGACCAGTGCATCCGCTACCTGAGCAAGTACCTGACCAAGAGCCTCGGCGACGCCCTCGACGCCGACAACCCGGCCCAACGCGACCACGCGGCCCGCATGGTCGAAGCGCTCCGCTACGAACCCTGCTCCCCGGCCTGCCCGAACTGGCTGCGCTACGGAGTCCAGCCCAAGAGTCCCAAGGCGGGCATGGCACCGGGCCGATGCCGGAGCAAGGCACACAAGCCTGAACACCTCGGCTACGCGGGCCGTCGTGTCCTGGTCTCGCGTAAGTGGTCGAACAAGACCCTGTCCGAGCACAAGCGCGACCGGCGCACCTGGGTCATGGAAGCGCTCGGCCTGGCCGACGAGCCCACCGACCCGCACCGCTACGTCTGGAAGCCCGTCCCGGCCGGCGACGGCAACATTCCCTCCCTGGCCCTGCGGCTGCTGCGCATGGTCGCCGAACGCCAGCGCTGGCGAGCAACCCTGCTCGCACTTCAAGAGAAGGCGACCGGACGAGATCTTTCGGCAATCAGGGAGGCAGCGTGAGGAAGAAGGACGACGACAAGCTCATGACCGTCCCCGAGATCCTCGACAAGCTCGGCGGGATCTCTGCCCGGACCCTCTACCGCTGGCGCGAGATCGGCAAGTTCCCCCGCGGCCTGCGACTGCCCAACGACGAGATCCGCCTCCACCGCAGCGAGTTCGAGGCGTGGCTGGAAACCCTCCGGGAGGCGGCGTGAACACCTCGTACGACGTCAAGTTCTTCGAGATCAGCCGGAACAAGTCGAGCAAGACGCCTTCGTACGTGGTGCGCTGGGCGGTCGCCCGGAAGCGCTCCTCGAAGACTTACCGCACCAAGGCACTCGCCGAGAGCTTCCTGTCGGACCTGCGGCAGGCGGCCAAGCAGGGTGAGGCGTTCGACATCGAGAGCGGTCTCCCTCTGTCGATGATCAAGGCCAAGGATGCCCGGACCGTCCTTGAGTTCGTCGCGGCCTTCATCGAGATGAAGTGGCCCCACGCGGCGGCCAAGAGCCGGGACAGCATGTCAGACGCGCTCGCCACGATCCTTCCCTCGCTGACCAAGGACCGTCCCGGCCGTCCCGATGCCGAGATCATGCGGACGGCTCTCCGGAAACACCTCCTCCTCCCGGAGAGCAAGAGGGCAGAGATTTCCCCGGAGATGGCACAGGCGGCCCGCTGGCTTCAGTCCGTGTCGCTCGACCTGACCGCCCTGAACGACGCCAAGACGGTACGGCTGGCACTCGACGCGCTCGCCCTCCGCCTCGACGGCAAGGCGGCGGCTCCGAACACGATCGCCCGTAAGCGAGCCGTCTTCCATGCCGTACTGGAGTACGCGGTGGAGTTGGAGGAGCTGGACGCCAACCCGCTGCACAAGGTCACCTGGAAGCCGCCCAAGGTCACCGAGACCGTTGATCCTCGCGTCGCGGTCAACCCCCGGCAGGCTCAAGAGCTGCTCACGATGGTGACCTACGTGGGCCGGCGTGGTCGTGGCCGGCGGCTCATGGTGCTGTTCGCCTGCATGTACTACGCGGCGCTACGCCCGGCTGAGGCGGTCGGCCTGCGACTCCAGGACTGCCACCTTCCGCCCAAGGGCTGGGGACGGCTGACGGTCGACATCTCCCGGCCAGAGGTCAACACGCACTGGACGGACAGCGGAAACGCCCATGAGGAACGAGGGCTCAAGCACCGAGGCCGGGCCGACGTGCGTCCGGTGCCGATCCCGCCGGAGCTGGTCGTGATCCTTCGAGAGCACATCAAGGAGTACGGGACCGGCGCGGACGGGCGCATCTTCCGCAGCGAGCGGGGCGGCGTGATCGCCTCGACGGCCTATACCGAGGTGTGGCAGGAGGCTCGGAAGCTGGCCTTCACCCCAGCTCAGGTGGCCTCTCCCCTGGCCCGTAGGCCCTACGACCTGAGGCACGCGGCGGTCTCCCTCTGGCTCAACGCGGGTGTACCGGCTCCCGACGTGGCGGAGCGGGCCGGGCACAGCGTGGACGTCCTGCTGCGGGTCTACGCCAAGTGCCTCGACGGTCAGAAGGATCTGGCGAACAAGCGGATAGGTGACGCACTGGTCGGCTGAGGTGTTCACCGTACGAAGAGGGTCCCGGAAGCCATCCGGGACCCTTTGGCGTTCCCTGGGTCGCCTTCCGCTCGTGAACCGCTCGGAAAGCCCGGAACGACCTGGGAAAACGCCTTCAAGATCATTGCACGCATATTGGTGGAGTGGTGACATGCGGCTGCTCACGACTGCGTTCGGCTGCATGTCCCGGAAAAGCAAAAGAGCCCCTCGCGGGGCTCTGAGCTGGGAGAATCCAGTGTGGCAGGTGCAGGACTTGAACCTGCGTAGGCTGAGCCGACGGTTTTACAGACCGCTCCCTTTGACCACTCGGGCAACCTGCCGCGTCCTCCGCGTGCCGCGGCGACAGGAAAAGAATAGCGGACTTCCAGTGGGGTCGTGACATCCGCGGAGGGCACCCGCCGATAGATGGGCACACTGGGACTTTTGGGGCGGGCGTTGTCGCTCGTGCCGGTCTTGAGCGGGGCGGGCGAGGCAGGAGGGACGTCGCGATACGGGCGTGATACGGGGTTCGGCGGCGGGTATCGGGCGGGTGAGGCGGGTGGGCCGGGGGTGACCTGAGGGAGAGCCGGCCGTGGAGTGGGACGGCGGAGCGGGGTAGCGGAGTGGGACGACACGCTGTGGGCGAGGCGGGACACACTGCCGCCCCAGCATTGACAGGAGATGCTGGATAGGCTGATCCGTTACGTACGCGTCTACCGAACCTGCTCGCGGACGCCGCCGCGGTTCGCGGACCGCGATATTCGGGAGCCGGGCAGCGGGTGATAGTTCCAGCAGTTCAAAGGGGATTGGGCTTTGGCGGATTCATCGTTCGACATCGTTAGCAAGATCGATCATCAGGAGGCCGACAACGCGCTGAACCAGACGGTCAAGGAGGTCGGGCACCGGTTCGACTTCAAGGGTACCGGCGCGACGATCGCCTGGTCGGGTGGTCAGAAGGCCGTCGAGATCAGGGCCAACAGCGAGGAGCGCGCCAACGCGGTCCTCGACGTGTTCAAGGACAAGCTGATCAAGCGTGGCCTGTCGCTCAAGATTCTTGACGCGGACGAGCCCAAGCTGTCCGGCAAGGAGTACCGCCTTCTGATCACCCTCAAGGAGGGCATCGACCAGGAGCAGGCCAAGAAGATCTCGAAGATCATCCGGGATGAGGGGCCCAAGGGGGTCAAGGCCCAGATCCAGGGTGATGAGCTGCGGGTGAGTTCCAAGAAGAGGGACGAACTGCAGGAGGTCATCGCCCTTCTCAAGGGCAAGGACCTGGAGGTCGCCCTCCAGTTCACCAACTACCGGTAGACCGAGGGCCGGGCGGAGCCGTGACTCGCACGGTTACCGCCCTCCACTCTCGGATGCACGCTGCCGAGAGTGGAGTCGCCGACAGGCGCTTCGGGCCACTCTCCTCCGGACGCGTTCAAAGCGATCATGAGGCTTGAGTGGCCCAGAGCCACCCGGTATCGGATGGTCCACCGCGACCGGACGGCTTCCTGCTTCCGAAAACGCACCGCCATGCTCAGCGGGTGCCCGCGACGGTTCCAGCGATGGACGCACGCGCCCTTCAGGCCGAGGCGAGGTGACGGCCCAGTCGTCTGATGGTCTCCGCGGCGAGCAGGGCGTGGCCCCGCATCGAGGCATGGATCATGTCTGAGCTGTACGTCGAGATGTCGGCGCAGGCGGGGTGGCTCCACATGTCGACGACCAGCGCGCCGTGCCTGGCGGAGACCGCGCTCACCCGCTCGTTCAACCTCAGCAGTTTAGGACTGAGCGCCTCAAGCTGAGGGATGGCCGAGGCGATGTTCATGAGACGGTACGTGATCACTGTCGCACCGGCCGCCCGTAATCCGCCGATGATGGCGTCCAGCTCGCCCTCGACCGCGTCCATGTCGACCACCGGGCGGAGCAGGTCGTTGCCCCCGCAGATCACGGCCGCGAGGTCGGGCCCGAAGTCCAGCGCCCGGCCGAGCTGCTGTTCCCGCACCTCGGCGGCGACCAGGCCGCGCAGGCCGAGGTTCACATAGGCCAGGTCGGGCCGGCACCGGGCCAGCGCCTCCTGGGTCCGGTCCGCCCAGGGCAGGGTGCGGTAGCCGGGGGCAGGCTCGCCCAGCCCTTCGGCGAGGCTGTCGCCGAGCACCGCGAACCGCTTCCACGGGGCGGTGGCGAGGAGCCTGTCGGCCTCCTTCGCCGTGAGGTGGAAATCATCGGTTGAGACGTCTTCGGTCACGTTCACTGCCTTTCTGGGCATCGGTCCGGCCCAGCTGGGGCCGATCCGCCTGCCGACAGCATAAGAACGAACGATCGTGCTATCAATACCCATCAAGCTGGAAAATGCCTGGTTGATTTAACAGAACGTTCGTGCTTAAAGTTTGACTCGCGAAGGACATGCTCGACAGCTGTTCCGGCGCTGCTCTGCTCCGGGCCACGGCGGGCCGGTCGCGCTGGGGAGCACGGCTCGGGCAGCCCGCCGCGTATGGTCTCCGCACCGGCTGTCGCCGATCAGTGACGAGCCGCTGTGCCGGCGGGACTCCAGTGGACGGGAACGGTTGAGATGACACAGGACGGGCGTGTGGTGCGCGGGGACCAGACCCGGCAGCGAATCCTGGACCGCGCGATGGCCATCGCGTCCCAGGACGGGCTCGAAGGGCTGTCGATCGGGCGCCTCGCCACCGACCTCGGGGTGAGCAAGAGCGGGCTGTTCGCGCACTTCGGCTCGAAGGAGGAGTTGCAGATCGCGGTCGTACGGGCTGCCGAGGAGGTCTTCACCCGCGAGGTGGTCAAGCCGGCGCTGCGGACCGCGCCCGGCCTGCCACGCCTGGTCGAGCTGTGCAGGGGCTGGCTCGACTACTCAGAACGGCGGGTCTTCCCCGGCGGTTGCTTCTTCTACGCGGCGGGTGCGGAGTTCGACTCACGGCCTGGCCGGATCCGCGACCTGCTGGCCCAGGCACGCCGCGACTGGCTGCGCCTGTACGAGCAGACCATCCGGGACGCCCAGCAACTCGGCCAACTCGACGCGGATGTCGAACCGGCCCAGCTGGCGTTCGAGTTCGACGCGCTCGCCACCGCGGCGAACTCGGCCGCGCTGCTGCTCGACGACGCCTTGGCGTACCGGCGCTCGCGCGCCGGGATCCGTACCCGGCTGCGCGCCCTGGCCACCCGGCCGGAAGAGGTTCCCTGACGATTCCACAGCGAGGCCCAGTCCGGGTTACCTGAAATGCCGGTGGCCGAGAACCGGCCCCGGTCCCCCTTCCGCTTCCGCGGCGCGACCGTCTCCCCGGACCTTTCGCCGACTCTTGACACAACTTTTCCCGCCGGGGCCCCATCTATCAGGGGGACGGAAGGAAACACCGATGAGACCCTCACACGGATTCGCCGTACTCGCAGTCGCCGCCGTAGCGGCCACCGGCATGATCGCCACTCCGGCAGCGGCGAAGACGGACAACCCGGCCAGGTACGCCTGGCTCAAGAGCTGCCCCAAGGGAGACAGCAGCGTCCCCTGCGGTTCGTGGATGCTGACCCTGCGCAGCGGGAAGACCGTCAAGCTGCCCGACGCGCAGGTCCACCCCAGGTCCGCAGGTGGCAAGGTGGACAGGACCGCCAGCAACTCGATCTCCATCAGCGACGACGGCCGCTTCGTGAACTACTTCAAGGGCGGCGAACTCGTCGTCCGTGAAGTGAGCAGTGGAAAGGTCCGCCCGCTGCCGGGTGGTACCGCGAGCCTGCCCAAGGGGATCGGCCAGAGCGACGTGGACACGACGCTCTCTCCTGACGGCTCGGCCATCGCGGTCGACTACTATGACGCCGCGAACAGGCTGCCGACCCTGGTCATCAACCTGAAGACCGGCGAGACGGCCAAGCTGCCGCCGAAGAACAGCCTGATGGGTTTCAGCCCCAGCGGGAAGTACCTGCTCACCTCCCGATTCACCGATGACAACACCACCGAGTTCGTGGTCTTCGACGCCGAAGGCAACAGGACGGCGAGCCAGATCATCCCGCAGATCGTGTCCAACAACGCGCCTGTCGCACTGGCCGACGACGGGAACACCGTGGCCCTGGTCATCTCCAGCGAATCGAGCAGGCCCCGCCTGCGTACCTATGACCTGTCCTCTGACACCGTCTCCGAGGCGATCGGAATCGGCATGCCCAAGGGCGAGGCCGCGCAGCGTCTCTCCTGGGACACGGCCGGCTCGCTCACCCTCTGGACCAGCCGCAGCGACCAGGAGGGCGAGCTGGGCTCCGCCGTGAAGCGAACGCTGAACGCCGAGACCGGGAGCACTCACAAGCTGGACTCCTTCAGACTCAGGAAGAACGCGTGGGTCTGGTGGCTGCCCGGCGAGTGACCGTGAATTATCTTCGCTTTTATGGGGAAAATTCATGACAAGATCAATGACCGGCTGCGCGAGTTCATCAAAGCGCAGCCGGTCTATTTCGTGGCGACGGCTCCCGAGCAGGGCGGTCACGTCAACATGTCCCCCAAGGGATACGCCGACACCTTCGCCGTTCTCGACGACACCACCATCGCCTACCTGGACCTGGACGGCAGCGGGGTGGAGACCATCTCCCACCTCCGCCAGAACGGCCGGATCACGGTCATGTTCTGCGCCTTCTCCGGCCCTCCCAACATTCTTCGCCTGTACGGCACCGGCCGGGTCGTCGTACCGGAGAGCCCTGACTTCGCCACACTGATCAAGAGCTTCGGCCCGCACCCGGGTGTGCGGTCGATCATCGTCGTCGACTGCGACCGCATCGCCGACTCCTGCGGCTTCTCCGTGCCGTTCATGTCCTTCGACAGTGACCGGACGCTGCTGGACGAGTGGGCGGGCCGCAAGGATGTCCAGGAGCGGCGTGCCTACCGGGCGAAGAAGAACCGCGAGAGCATCGACGGCATCCCCGGTCTCTCCTCCGAGGAGACCGACCCGGTCACCCAGCACTCCTGAGACCACCGCCTCACCCGGACCGGCCCCCGAGGGCCGGCCTTTTCGCCCTGGTCCGACCGGGCTTTCTCCGAGGTCGGATGACACCCATGATGCCAAGCGACACGAGGGTGTCAGTGCGCGGGCGTTCGGCTCGTCGTGCCTGATGCTCCCAGACCCGCGGGTGGGCCTGTGCGTGGTGTCAGGAGAGGCCTTCGGGGAGGATCGGACCGGATTTCGGCGGAAGCCGTAGATGAGGCTCGGCGTGCGGATGGTGGCGCGATCAGGACTGGCTGACCGGTGACCCACTGCGCCGCCTCCGCCGCCGGGCGCGCGCACCGGACCGGACCCGGGCGCTGCCTCGGGCCGAAATGGAGGCGTTGCCGACCCGCCCGGACCTGGCCCTGCGCGAGCGCGCCCAGCAGATCGACGCCGAGCCGGCCGGGCTCGGTGGCCGGGAGACGCAGGTCACATTCGTCTATGTCACAGGGGGTCGGGCTACCCCGTCTCAGGGGGTGTAGCCATCAACGACCACAGAGGAGCACACCATGGACGCGCGACTCAACTACTTCGCCGACCCGACCGCCGGCAAGGTCCTCAAGTACTTCATGTCGGCGGGAAAGGTGCTCAAGGACTCGCCGCTGCCGACCGCCACGCAGGAACTGGTGGCGCTTCGGGTAAGTCAGATCAACGGCTGCGCCGTCTGCATCGACATGCACACCAAAGAGGCCGTCGCTGCCGGCGAGACCTCGGTGCGACTGAACCTGATCGCTGCGTGGCGGGAGGCCACGGTCTTCACCGAGGCCGAGCGTGCCGCGCTGGAGCTGGCGGAGGAGGGGACCCGGGTCGCGGATGCGGCCGGTGGGGTCAGCGACGAGGTGTGGGCGTACGCCGCCAAGCACTACGACGAGGGGCAGCTCGCCGCCCTGGTGCTCCTGGTCTCCTTCATGAACACGGCGAACCGGCTGAACATCATCACCCGGCAGCCGGCCGGCGACTACGTGCCCGGGCAGTTCCACTGAACGGCATCGGCAACTGGCTCGGGGTCCGGCTGCGGGCTCCGAGCCCCCGAGCTCGGGGGCGTTACTCTGGCGTGCCGGTGGCTCGGATGATCACCAGAAGATGCCTGCGCCGGCGAGTACGGCCAGGTGAGAGGGGTTCAAGGGGAGGAGATTCGGCGTGAGCAAGGTCGAGGAGTTCGAGGAGCTGCGGCCGCTGCTGTTTTCGATCGCCTATCGGATTCTGGGCAGTGTGGGTGAGGCCGAGGACGCGGTGCAGGAGACATGGCTGCGCTATGACGGCTTGGCGACCCGGCCCACGTCGACCAAGGCTCTTCTGTCGGCCGCGGTGACGCGGATCTCGATCGATGTGCTGCGCTCCGCGCGGGTGCGGCGGGAGGCGTACGTGGGCCCGTGGTTTCCCGAGCCGCTGCTGAGCGATCCGTATCAGGATCCGGCGCGGTCGGTGGAGCTGGCCGACTCGGTGTCGATGGCGGCGTTGCTGCTGCTGGAGCGGCTCAGCCCGCTGGAGCGTGCGGTGTTCGTGCTGCGGGAGGTTTTCGGCTTCGGGTTTGACGAGGTCGCCGCAGCGGTGGGGCGGTCGGAGGCGGCGTGCCGGCAGCTGCTGGTGCGGGCGCGGCGGCATATGGAGGCCGGGCGGCCGCGCTTCGAAGCGGTCCGCAAAGAGCAGGAGGAACTGGCGTCGCGGTTCTTCGACGCCCTCCGCGAAGGCGACGTCGCCGGCCTGCGGGAACTGCTCGCCGCCGACGTATCGATGGTCGGTGACGGCGGCGGCAAGGCCCCGCAGCTGGCCAGGGCCGTCATCGGCGCCGAGAACGTGGCCCGGTTGCTTGCCTCCCTCTTTCCCCGGTTGGCCCGGATCGACGTGACGTTCGAGCCGCACGAGGTCAACGGCCAGCCGGGCGCGATCTTCCGCGACCGGGACGGCAAGGTGCTCCACATCCTGGCGCTCGATGTACTCGACGGGCAGATCCAGACGATCCGCTCGGTGATCAATCCCGACAAGCTCGGGCACGTGGGCCCAGTAGCGGACGCCTGGGCAATCGACCGCGAAGTAAGACAGGCACGCCGGCGCACGGAATGACCGCAACACCGGCAGGGCATTTCGCCATCCCGGGGACGAGGCAAGGACCGGCCGGAATGCACACCGGCCGCACCGCCGCTGACACCGAGGGGCCGGTGGGAACGGAACGGTGAGTCCGGCTCGGTGTCACATTCGCTGACATGATCACCGTGAGTCAGTGTGTTACCAGGCACAACGAGTGTGTTTCCAAAAGCCGGTGTTCGCCCGTACCCTGCTGCGCGCGTCGGCGGTATCGGCGGTCAGCGGTTGTGGTCGGCCCTGCGCCACCATGCTGCGGCGGCGAGCACGCCCGCTGACACTCTCATGTCGCCTGGCACATGACGGCAGCCGGTCAGCCTTGACCGAGGCGTACAGTAGCCCGTACGTAACGGACGCCCCCCGAATGTCCGGAAGACTCGGGGGTCCTCAGTGGGATTGTTCCGCCGCTTGAGTGTTTGCGTCGTCGTGGTCGTCGTGGTCATGGGGGCGGGCGTCCCCGCCCAGGCCGGGGGCGCGAGGTCTCCGGTCCGGTACGCGGGGCTCGACGGATGCGTCTGTGCTCCGTGGAAGCTCTGGGTACGCGGCGGCAGGGTGGTCAGCCTCACCGACGCCCGGGTGTTCTCCAGGGGCAGGCAACGGGCTCCGCTGGCCCTGTCGCCCAACGGTAGGTATGTCACTTATTTCCAGCTCGGCGACGGGGCGCTGGTGGTACGGGAGATGACGACCGGCGAGATACGCACGGTGCCCGGCGTGAAGTGGTCGAGCGCCATGCGCGCGGCGCGGATCGAACTCTCTCCCGGCGGGCGGTACGTGGTGCTGGGCATCCGGTGGGGGCACCGGATCCTGGACACGTACAGCGGTAAGAGTGTCCCGGTGCCGCCGGGGCTGCGGCCTTGGAGCTTCAGCCCCGACGCGAGGTTCGTGCTGGTGGTGGATGACTCGTTCCAGGCGGGGATCTACTCGATGTCGCCCTTCGCCGAGTGGGGACGCGTCCCGGTGGGAGGCGCGCTCGGTCCTGACGGGGAGACCGTGGCCCATTTCACGGCGCGTGACGCGGGGATCGGCCTGTGGAACGTGTCCGCGGGCAGCGCGCTGAGGCGCGGCCCCATCCCCGTGCCCCGTGGCAGGACCCCTACCAGGCTGCGTTGGAACGGCAAGGGCCACCTCGACCTGCAGACGGTCACCCCGCGCAGGTTAAGGAGAGGGGGAGGCACTCGCTACGCCTGGTATCGGGTCGCCCCGGAGTCAGGCCGGACGGAGCGGATCGGCGGCTTCATCGTGCCCGGATCCGTCCACAACCCGATCATCACCGGCCTGACGCCCTGACCCGCCTCATCCGGCGGGGTCAGCGGCGGCAAGCGGTCAGCGGCGGTACCCGGCCATGCGCTCCAGGCGGGCGACGCGCTCGGCGGTGGGCGGGTGGGTGGAGAACATCCGGCCGAGCCCCGCACCGCGGAAGGGGTTGGCGATCATCAGGTGGGAGGCGGAGGCGATCCGCCCGTTCTCCGGGAGGGGCAGATGGCGGGTGCCCATCTCGATCTTTCTCAGTGCCGAGGCGAGTGCCAGTGGATCGCCGGTCAGCCGAGCCCCTGACTCGTCCGCCTGGTATTCGCGGGAGCGGGAGATGGCCATCTGGATCATCCCGGCCGCGACCGGGCCCAGCACGATCATGAGGAGTGCGCCGATGAATCCGGGACCCTCGTCGTCCTCTCCGCCGCCGAAGAACAACCCGACGTAGCCGAGATAGGTGATCATGGTGGCGAGCGCTCCGGCCACCGAGGAGATCAGGATGTCGCGGTTGTAGACGTGGGAGAGCTCGTGCCCGATGACACCGCGCAGCTCGCGCTCGTCGAGTATCTGAGTGATCCCGTAGGTGACGCAGACGGCGGCGTTACGAGGGTTGCGCCCCGTCGCGAAGGCGTTGGGCTGCATGGTCGGCGAGACGTAGAGCCGGGGCATGGGCTGGCGGGCCTGTGTGGAGAGCTCACGCACGATCCGGTAGAGCAGCGGCTGCTCGACCTCACTCACCGGCCGGGCGCGCATGGCCGACAGCGCGATGCGGTCGGAGAAGAAATAGGCGGCACCGTTGGTCACCAGCGCGACCAGAACCGCGATCTGCACGCCTGCGCCGCCTCCGAACCACGCCCCCACCGCGATGATCACCGCGGACAGTGCGCCGAGAAGGACCGCGGTACGCAGACCGTTGTGGTGCACTACACCCCCCTTTCGGTTGATGCCGATTCACCTGTGACAACGTTTCCAGCCAGGACAAACGTTCCCAGGTGTTTCAGCCCGCGGCGATCAGTGCTCCGGGGACGAGGTCGAGGACCAGTTGGGGGGCGACGGAGAACGCGACCGCGACGATCCCGGCCACCGCGATCGCCACACCGGCGGGTATCCATCCGGCGGCGCGGCCGGCCGTTTCCGTGCCCTCGGTGGCCGGAGTGAAGATCCGCACCACCCAGGCGATGTAGTAGTAGAGGCCCGCGACCGTGTTGACCGCCATCACCACGGCCAGCCAGCCGCCGCCACCGCCGAGGAGCTCCCGGAACACCACGATCTTGGCGAAGAGCCCGGCCAGCCCCGGGGGCAGGCCCGCCAGGCAGATCAGGAAGAAGGCCAGTGCCAGCCCAGCCACCGGGTTCCGGAACGCCAGGCCCCGGTAGTCGTCCAACTCCCCCCTGCCGGAGCGCCTCGACACCAGCGTGACCACGGCGAACGCCCCGAGGTTCATCGCCGCGTAGAAGACCAGGTAGGCGATCGAAGCGTTCATCGCCTCGTGGCGCCCGGTGCCGAGGGGAGCGAGGATGTAGCCCGACTGGGCGACGGACGACCAGGCGAGCAGCCGCACCGCATGGCGCTGGCGCATGGCCAGAAGGTTGCCCACGGTCATGGTGAGCGCGGCGATGATCGCGATCAGCGGGACCCAGATGGTGCCCTGGCCGCCCAGGGCGACGACCAGGATGAGGATCAGTCCGGCGAACCCGGCAGCCTTGGAGATGACGGAGAGCAGGGCCGCGACGGGGACGGGCGCACCCTGGTAGACATCGCCCGCCCACGCGTGGAACGGCACCGCCGCGATCTTGAAGGCGAACCCGGCGAGGACCAGCACCACCGCCACGGTGACCACGGCGGGCAGGTCGTAGCCGATCTTTAGTGAGGAGGCGTAGGCGGTGTCGGCACCGTCCAGGACGAGCCTCAGGCCGGGCGCCCCGAGAACACGCTGCTGCAGAGC
This sequence comes from Streptosporangium sp. NPDC002607, assembly GCF_053592655.1. Classification (NCBI taxonomy): domain Bacteria; kingdom Bacillati; phylum Actinomycetota; class Actinomycetes; order Streptosporangiales; family Streptosporangiaceae; genus Streptosporangium; species Streptosporangium sp. NPDC002607. Next base: position 96,145 of record NZ_JBSFWD010000034.1, on the reverse strand, counting down.
CTGGGCGATCCGGTCGAGGTAGACGGTTCCGGTCGTCCCGTACAGCAGGGAGACCCCGAAGAGCATCACCGCCGTGGAGACCACGGAGACCAGGAAGAGCTTGACCGCGGCCTCGGAGCTCCGGCCGTCGTAGCGTCTGAGCGCGGTGAGCGCGAACACCGGCAGCGAGACGAGCTCCAGGGCGACCACCAGCATGATCAGGTCACGGGAGGCGGGCAGGGCGACGGCACCCGCCAGCGTGCAGAGCAGCAGGAAGTACCACTCGCCGACGGGGATGTCCCCGAAGGAGAGCTCTGCCGCCGAGAGCAGCACCACGACGACTCCGGCCGCCAGTGCGAGTCCCGCGAAGACCAGTGTGAAGTCGTCGACCACGAACGAGCACGGCGCCGCGGCGGCCGGATTCACCGCCTGTTCGGTGTTCAGGGGGGCGATGGCACCGATCACCGCGTGCGGGGAGCCGAGCAACCCCTCCGGCACGCAGAAGGTCCGCAGCGGGTCTCCGGTGCGCAGTGCCTGCGAGACCACCACCGCCAGGGCACCGATCACCCCTGCCAGGGTGACCGCGCCGAGCGCCGGCCGGACGTACGGCCTGCGGGGCAGGAAGGCGTCCAGGAGCAGCACCAGCCCGGCGGTGAGGGCGAGGATCAGCAGCGGCGCGACCGCGTAGTAGTCGATCGACTGGATCACGGTGCCCCCACCAGGGTCCGGACCACCGGATCGGTGAGCAGGAGGAGCGCCTTGGGCCAGAGCCCGAACAGCAGGATCAACGCGATCAGCGGCACCCAGGCGGCCAGCTCGTAGCCCATGACGTCGGGCATCCGCGGCCTGCCCGCGCTCACCGCTCCCGGCGGGTGCGTGTCTCCCCCACCCGCGGCCGCGGGGAGGTCCTCCTCCTCGCCCGCCCTGGATCCGAGGGCGTCGTCCTCGGATCCGGTCGGGCCCGTGGAGGGGAGGGCATCCGTGCCGGCCGCGGCGAGGATCGGGACGTGGACGGTCTCGGTGCTCCGGCCGTGGGTGACGCGGGAGAGCATGAGCAGGAAGTAGGCGGCGGTCAGCACGGTGCCGAGACCTCCGAGAGCCATGAAGACCAGGTAGAGGGGGCCGGACAGGCCCGTGGCCGGTTCGAAGGCGCCGAGGAGGGCCAGCATCTCACCCCAGAAACCCGCCAGCCCCGGCAGCCCGAGTGAGGCGACGCAGGCGAAGGTGAGCAGGGAACCGAGGTGAGGAAGGCGGGTCAGCATGCCGCCACCGAGGGCGGGCATGTCCGAGGTGCCGTAGCGCTCCTTGATCGCCCCGGCGACGAAGAACAGCAGGGCGGTGATCAGGCCGTGGGCGATGTTGCCGAACAGCGCGCCGTTGATCCCGACGGGGGTCAGCGTGGCGAAACCGAGGAGCACGAAACCCATGTGGCCGACCGAGGAGTAGGCGATCATCCTTTTGAGGTCGCGCTGGGCGAGGCAGGCCAACGAGCCGTAGATGATGCCGATCACCGCGAAGGCTCCGAGCCAGGGGGCCACAGCGGCGGCCCCGTCGGGCAGGACCGGGATCGCGATTCTGGCGAAACCGTACGTACCCATCTTGAGCAGCACCCCCGCCAGGAGCACCGAGCCGACGGTGGGCGCCTCGGTGTGGGCGTCGGGCAGCCAGGTGTGCAGCGGCCACATCGGGGCCTTGACCGCGAGACCGATGCCGACGGCCAGGAAGGCGATGATCTGCACCGGGCGGGACATGCCCGTCCCCCGCGCCTGGGCCAGAGCGGTCATGTCCAGGGTGCCGGTCTGCGACCAGATGATCAGTAGGCCGAGCAGGAGGACCACCGAGCCCAGCAGGGTGTAGAGGATGAACTTGGTCGCCGCCGCCCGGCGGGCACGTCCTCCCCAGATGGCGATCACGAAGTACATCGGGATGAGGACGACCTCGAAGAACACGAAGAACAGCAGCAGGTCGAGCGCGAGGAACGTGCCGATCATGCCCACTTCGAGGACGAGCAGCGTGAACACCAGTGCCCGTGGCCGGTTACCGCCGCGTCCGGGGCTCAGCAACTGCCCGGGGCCGTCGGCGCGGCCCCGGCACAGGTAGACGAAGCAGAGAAAGGTCAGCAGCGTGGTCAGCACGACCAACGGCAGTGAGATCCCGTCCACGCCGAGGTGGAACCTGAGGTCCAGGCCGGGGATCCAGGCCAGGTCGGTCACGAACTGCACGCGGGCGGCGTCACCGTGGTCGAACGCGGCGGCCAGCACCACCGACAGTGCGAAGGTGACCCCGGAGACGGCCGGCCCGTGCACCCTGAGCAGCCGCTCCCTTGCCGCCGTATCCGCACCGGACGGCACGAGCAGCACGGTGGCTCCGGCGAGCGGCACGCCGAGAAGTGCGATCAGGAGCCAGCTCATGGCGCGGCCACCTCACAGAAATTCGGCCCCGGATTCGGCTCTGGGTTCGGCTCTGGGTTCGCTTCCAGGTTCGGCACTGAGTTCGGTCGCCGGGGAGAGGTCAACGGCGCGTCACCGCCAGACGGGTGGAGAGCGATACGGCGGCGCCCACGCCGCCCCGGGGGGACAGAGAGCTCACCCGAAGATCACCGCCCCGGCCGCGATCAGGAGGACGCCCGCCAGCAGGCCGGTGACGTAGAGCTGGGCGTTGCCGTTCTGCACCAGGCGGACCAGCCCCGCCAGTCTCAGGGCCGTCCGGCCCGAGCCGCGTACCGTGCCGTCCACCACGTGGTTGTCCGTGCGGACGACGAGGCGTGCGAGGAGCAGCACGGGCCGGACGAGGAGCCCGGTGTAGACGGAGTCGACGTAGAAGGCCCGCTCGCAGGGGACGCGGAAGGGGCCGAGCACGCGGGCCGGGTCGGTCTGGGGCGCGGAGCGCCACACCGCGTAGACCGCCCCCGCGCCCAGCAGTGCCACCGTGAGGCTGAGGGCGGCGGTGCCCCAGTGGACGTCGCCGATGCGGACGAAGCCGAGGAGCAGGGCCGGAACGGCCAGCACGACGATGGGCCAGCGCATGCTGGCCGGCACCTCATGTACGGCAGGTACAGCGGCGTGGGCCTCGCCCGCCACGGGCTCGGGCCGCGAGGCACGCTGCCCGAAGAAGGTGCGCAGCCACGCGCGGGTGGCGTAGGCGCCGGTCACCGCGATCGTGGCGAGGGCGCAGCCGTAGAGCAGGAGGGCCGCGGCATCGGTCAGCGGGCCCGCGGACAGGGAGTGCTCGATGCCCGTCAGCATCTCGTCCTTGCTGAAGAAGCCACTGGCCGGAGGCAGGCCCATCAGGGCGGCGAAGCCGATCGTCATCGCGGCGAAGGTGACCGGAAGCCCCCTGCGGAGACCTCCCATCGTGCTCATCAGGTTGGAGCCGACCGCGTGGATCACCGCTCCGGCGCAGAGGAAGAGCAGTGCCTTGAAAGCCCCGTGGGTGATCAGATGGAAGATCGCGGCGTCCCGTGAGCCTGCGGCCAGGGCACCCGCCATGTAGGCGAGCTGGCTGATCGTGGAGTAGGCGAGGACGCGCTTGAGATCGTCCTGGGCCAGGGCGGCGAGGGCCGCGCCGAGCATGCCGAGGGCGGCCAGGACCGCGAGCACGTCCAGAGTGGGCCGGGCGCCGAGGAAGGCGGGATAGAGCCGGGCGACGACGAAGATCCCGGCGGCGACCATGGTGGCCGCGTGGATGAGGGCGCTGATCGGTGTCGGTCCTGCCATCGCGTCGGGGAGCCAGACGTGCAGCGGAACCTGGGCGCTCTTGCCCGCGACCCCGGCCAGCAGCAGCATCGTGGCGGCGATGAGGGTGCCGGACGACATCTCGGGGACCCCGGCGATGACGTCGGCGATCCTGAAGCTGCCGGCCGCCGTCCCGAGGACGAAGATGCCGAACAGGAAGCCGACGTCGCCGATCCGGGTGACGAGGAACGCCTTGATCGCCGCTCGCGAGTTGGCCCGCTCCTCCCACCAGTGCCCGACCAGCAGGTACGAGCACAGGCCCATGATCTCCCAGCCCACGTAGAGGACCAGGAGGTCCGCCGCGTAGACGACCAGCAGCATGGCGCTGGTGAACAGGCTGATGAAGGAGCTGTAGGACGGGTAGCGCCGGTCACCGCGCAGGTAGCCGATGGAGTAGACCTGCACGGCCAGCGCGACCACGGTGACCAGCACCGCGATCGACGCGGCGAGGCCGTCGACGAGCAGCCCGACCGAGATCGGCACCGATCCCGTCTCGATGACGGTGAACGTCGCGGTGACGCCGTCGGCCGCGCCCTGGCCCCCGCTCCCGATCGGGACCCGCGGCTCGATTCCGCCCTGGCCGGTGGCCGCCCAGGTGGCGTAGGCCAGCCAGATCGCCAGGGCGGTGGAGATCGCGGTGGGCAGCACGGCGATCCAGGCGGCCCGGCGGTTGGCGCCGGCGTTGAGGTCTGTGCCGGGGGTGCGGGACGTCGCGCCGCGAAGCCCCCGGGGGAAGCGGGAGCCGAGAAGCCCGGTGGCCGCGGCGAGGAAGGGCAGCAGGATCACGAGCGAGGCGACAGTGATCATGACGCGTCACCCGGCCTGGTGTCCGTCTCGGATCCGGCGGGAAGCCGGGACTGCCGCGTGCGGGTCGCGGTCCGTGTGCGGCCCTGGGGCAGGCTCTGGGTCCGAGGTGGGGAGTGGGCACCGGCCTCGCCGGGGAGTGCCTCTCCGGCGGGGTCGGTGGATCCGGGATCGGTGGGCTGGATGCCATCGGGTCCGGGGTCGACCGGCCCGGGGTTCGTGGCCCCGGGGTCGGTGGGCTCGGACAGGGAGCGGAGGCGGTCGAGGTCGATGGTCCGGCGGTTGCGGTAGAGCGCGAGAACGATCGCGAGACCGAGACCGACCTCGGCGGCGGCGATCACGATGACGAACAGGGTGAGCACCTGCCCGCTGTGCAGCCGGTCGCGCAACCAGACGTCGAAGACGACCAGGTTGAGGTTGACGGCGTTGAGCATGATCTCGACGGACATCAGCACGAGGATCGTGTTGCGCCGGGCGAGCACGCCGTACACGCCGATGGAGAAGAGCAGTGCCGAGACGACCAGGGGGTAGACGACGTGCACCTTCAGTCCCTCCCGCGAATGTCGGTGCGAGACAGGACGATGGCGCCGATCAGTGCCGCCAGCAGCAGGACCGAGAGCACTTCGAACGGGAGCACCCAGTTGCGGAAGATGCTCGCGCCGAGTTCCCCGGCCGAACCGCCGCCGGGCTCAAGCGGGACGTAGGCCATCCGGAAGCCGTCGACGACGACGGTGACCAGCACGGCCGCGGTGGCGATCGCCACGATCACGGCGGTCGGCCGGTTCGAGCTGTCGAGGTCGGCGCTCCTGCCGATCGGAGCGCGGGTGAGCATGATGCCGAACAGCAGCAGGACGACGATCGCGCCGACGTAGATCAGCACCTGGACCCAGGCGACGAACTCGGCGGTGAGGACCAGGTAGCACCCGGCCAGCGCGCCGAAGCAGACCACCAGCCACAGGGCGGCGTGGACGAGTTGTCTGGTGGTCACGGTAAGCAGCGCCGACCCGACGGCCACCGCGCCCAGCAGGAGGAAGACGATCTCCTGCCCGGTCGGCGACAGATAGGACGGCGCCTCGGTCATGTCTCCTCCTCGGGCTCTCCACTCGGATCCGTGGAAGAAGTCTGCTCCGGCGGGGCCGCCTTCGGAGGAACGTCACCCTTGCCTGTGGATAACTTCTCGGTGGACGACTCGCCTGTGGACGGAGTGTCCTTCTTGGGGAGGGCACCCGGCGGCCGGATGGCCCGGACGCTCGCGTGTCCCGCCGAGGGACCTGTCCTGGACGGTCTGCCGGGTGGCGGAACACGTCGCGCGGGTGGCTCCTCGGGAACTCCCGGGGCCTCGGGCGCGGGAGTCGCGGCAGCCTGGGGAGCCGGCGTGGGACGGGGGCGGACCGGGCGGGAGGTGGCCGCCAGTTCCTTCGGCGGCTCGGCACCCGGCTCGTGGGCCGGGGGCGGCGGGACGGTCTGGGCCCAGGCGGCCAGCTTGTCCTTCTCATGGAGGAGGTTGCGGATGTCGCCCTCGGCGTACTCGAACTCCGGAGACCAGAACAGCGCGTCGAACGGGCAGACCTCGATGCAGATCCCGCAGTACATGCAGAGGGAGAAGTCGATCGCGAACCGGTCGAGCATGTTGCGGGCGCGGGGACGGCCCCCCTCCGGGGCGGGGAGGGTCTCCTTGTGGGAGTCGATGTAGATGCACCAGTCGGGGCACTCGCGAGCGCAGAGCATGCACACCGTGCAGTTCTCCTCGACCAGCGCGATCACCCCCCTGCTCCTCGGGGGCAGATCCGGCCGGACTTCGGGGTACTGCTGAGTCACCGATCTGCTCAGCATGTGGCGAAGGGTGACGGAGAGTCCCTTCACCAACCCCACTCCTGGTATCCGTGCCACAACTCAACATCATGACGCACAGTGGGGCGCTCGGGAATGCGGTGGGCCCTCCAGACCGTCACAACACAGAGATCACCCGGGTTATCCACAGAAGTTATCCACAGACTGTGTGTTCGATAATCGCCCTCCAACCGCCGAGTCAACGCCGAAGAGACTGCGGACATCCTGAAAAAATCGTATTGTTCGGCACATGTCCCACCAGTACGGACCAGCCTGGCAGCCGCAACCACCGGCACGATCCAACACCGCGTGGAGCGTGGTGTGGGCGCTGGTGCCCCTGTTGACCTGCGGCGTCGGGACGCCGTTTGTCATCGGCCACGCCGCGCGCCGGCTGCGGAGCCCGTTGCTGGCCCTCGCCGCCGCCCTCTACGGCCTCGGCATCGGCACCTTCGTGATCGCCGCCGGGATCTACGGGAGCTCTGATCTCATCCCGGTCTGGCTGGACGCCATCGGGCTGATCGGCCTGTTCGGCAGCTGGCTCGGCGGGCTGGGCCACGCGCTGATCCTCAGGGGAGAGGTGTTCCGGCCGCGGCCGTTCCAGGAGCTCCACCCGCGGCCGGCCCCGGAGTACGGGCGCCCGCCCCAGCCGGTGCCCCACCAGACCGGCCCCACGGTGGTCTCGGTCCAGCACCCGCCCGCGCAACGGCCGGCGCAGCGGCACCCGGGGCCCGCGCAGCACGGCGGATACCAGCAGGCACAGCACCATCAGCGTGACGACCGGCCGCCCCAGTACGTGCAGAGCCACTTCACGCAGGGCCAATTCACACAGGGTCAATTCACGCAGGGCCCGCCCACCCACGCCGTACAGGGCCAGAACCCCCAAAGCCCGCAGAACACCCCGGCCCCCCAGGGCTGGCTGGGGCCCTACCGCCTGATCGGCAACCTGGGGAAGGGCGGTCAGGGGACGGTCCACCTCGCGCTCACCCCACAGGGGCAGAAGGTCGCGATCAAGGTGCTGCACGAGCACTTCAACGGCAATCAGGTGGTCAGGGAGCGATTCCTGCGGGAGGTGGAGGCGACGCGCAGGGTGGCGACCTTCTCCACGGCCCGGGTGCTGGACGTGAACATCAACGAGGACCAGGCGTACGTCGTCAGCGAGTACGTGGAGGGCGTCTCCCTGGAGCAGCTGGTCCGCGACAAGGGTCCGCGCGACGAGGACGGGCTGACCCGGCTGGCCCTGGCCACGGCGGGCGCGCTGGCCGCGATCCACCGGGCCGGCGTGGTGCACCGGGATTTCAAACCGGCCAACGTGCTGATCGGCGCCGACGGACCCCGCGTGATCGACTTCGGCATCGCCCGGGCCCTCGACCAGGTCACCGCGACATCGGGCAGCATCATGGGCACCCCCGCCTACATGTCGCCCGAGCAGCTCGCGGGCGAGACGATCGGCCCGGAGACCGACGTGTTCAGCTGGGCCTCGACCATGATCTTCGCCGCTTCCGGCCGGGTGGCCTTCGGTGAGGACACCATCCCCGCGATCCTGAACCGGGTGATCAACCACCAGCCGGACCTGACGGCCCTGCCCCAGTCACTGCGCCCGCTGGCCGCGGCCTGCCTGGACAAGCAGCCCCGCAACCGGCCCACGGCCTCCGACATCATGCTGCGGATCGTGCAGTAGACATGCCCGGCCGGCAGGTCAGGGGACCGCGTCCTTCGCCTCCGCCGTCAGGTCCAGGTATTCCTGGTGGGTCAGCGAGCGAGCCTGGAACTCAAGGCCGTTGCCCGCGGCGAAGCGCTCGACGTCCCCCGCGTTCCAACGTCCCGGCAGGTGGAACAGCCCCCCGCCCACCAGCAGGCCGGTCACGCCGGACTCCGCCGAGTAGAGCAGCAGCTCGGAGGCGTCCAGCTCGCGGGTTCTGCGCGCGGTCTCCAGCAGCAGGCGGCCGTGGACGACCACCAGTCGGCAGTGCGGCTGGCCCCCGCGCCTGAGCACGCGCCCCTGGGCGGTCTGGTCGCGGGACCTGCGGCGGCCGACCCCGATCACGACGACGGCCCCGACGACCGTCAGCCCGGCCAGCACCAGGGCGGCGACCCCGAGCGGCCCCATTCCCCAGGTGACGTCTCCCTGAGTGACGTCTCCCCTGGTGACGTCGGCGCGGGTATTGGTCAGGTTGAGGAGCACCAGCGCCACGAAGGCCGCCCCATAGGCGAGCACCGCCCACATGAGCACGTACAGCAACTGCTCGCGCCACCACACCTTCGGCGAGCTCAGCGGCGGCCTGAGGCTTCTCGCACCGGGCACGCGCAGGCGCGGCAGGGGCGCGGGCGCCCTGCGCCAGGTCACCGCGCGCCACCTCGGCGACCTGCGGGCCAGCGCGACCCTGGCCTGCTGCGGGGTGTCGAACGCCCGGAACTCGAACTCCAGCCCGTTGCCCGCGGCGAACGCCTCCACCGCTCTCCTCGACCGGGACCCCGGAGCCTCCAGCATGACCAGGCCGGACTCGTCGAGCACCGCCAGTCCGTACCTCGTCCTGCCCCTGCCGGGGTAGCCGAAGATCAGCAACCTGCTCGCCCGGCCCGCACCGGCGAGCGGCAACCGCACCGGTGAGTGTTCCGGCACATCGACGACCAGTTCGTCGTTTTCCACGGCAAGCGCGAGGGTCATCCGTTCCGTCCTTGGCAAGTGATGTCGCAGGGTGCACTGCTCCCTGCCCAGGGTGAGCGCTTCGAACGTCAGATCATCCGTACGGTGGGCCGAGCGGGAAACCGGTGCGGGCGCGCGGTGCGAGGTTACCCGGCGATGACCCTGACGACTCCCGTCAGCGCGAGCTGGACCAGCGCCAGCGGCACCAGGCCGACCCAGGCGAGCCTCTGCAGCTGGTCCTCGCGGAGCCTGGGATAGCTCACCCTCAGCCAGATGACCACGAAGACCAGCAGGAAGACCTTGATGAGCATCCACACCGGCCCCGGCAGGAGGGGGCCGTGCCAGCCGCCCAGGAACAGCACGCTGGTCAGCGCGGAGACCACGATGATCCCCGCGTACTCGGCCAGCATGAACAGGGCGAACCTGATGCCCGTGTACTCGGTCATCGGGCCCATGATGAGCTCGGAGTCGGCGATCGGCATGTCGAACGGCGGGCGCCGGAGCTCGGCGAGTCCCGCGACGAAGAAGACCACGCCGCCGATCGCCTGCCAGGGCAGCCACCACCACTGCCAGGCCTCCACGATGCCCGGCAGGGAGAGCGTACCCGCCGCCATCGCGACGCTGGAGGCCGCGAGGACCAGCGGCAGCTCGTACGACATGAGCTGGGCCGCCGAGCGCACTCCGCCCAGGACCGAGTACTTGTTGCCCGACGACCAACCGGCCATGATCGAGCCGAGCACGCCGACCCCCATCACGGCGAGGACGAAGAACAGCCCGGCGTCCAGGTCGACCCCGACCAGCCCCGGCCCGACCGGGATGACGACCATCACCAGGAGATAGGGGACCAGCGCCACGCCGGGGGCCAGGGTGAAGACCCTGCGGTCGGCGGCGGCCGGGATCACCTGCTCCTTCTGCATGAACTTGACCCCGTCGGCGATCAGCTGTGCCCAGCCGTGGAAGCCTCCGGCGTACATGGGGCCGAGGCGCGCCTGCATGTGCGCCATGACCTTGTGCTCCATCTGCCCGGCGACCAGCGGCAGCACCAGGAAGACCGCGACGATCACGACCAGCCGGACCGCGACGTCGAGCACCTCGGCGATCATGCTTACCTCCGGTCCTTCGGGGGGAGAAGCCTGCCGGGTCGCCGGAATGTCTCAGCCGCCACGCTCGCGCCCCCAGTCGGTGGGCACCCCCGGCGGGAGCGTCTTGCGGCGGCTCGGCGAGCCGTGGTCGGACTCGCCGGGTTCCTTGGCTCCCGGCCATGCCTTGGCGACCCTGGCGGCCAGTACGAAGTCCTTGCGCAGCGGGAACCCCTCGAAGCCCTCGGGGAGCAGCAGCGGGACGAGGTTCGGGTGGCCCTCGAAGACGACGCCGAACATCTCGAAGGTCTCGCGCTCGTGCCAGTCGGCTCCGCGGAAGACGCCGACCGCGCTGGGCAGCCGGGGGTCCTCGCGCGCCACCCTGGTGCGCAGCAGCAGGTGGGCGTGCGAGGCCGGGGCGAACAGGTGTGCGACGACCGCGAAGGCCTCCGGCGGCTCGTCCACCGCGGTCAGCCAGTCGAAGAACTCGTACCCCTGGGATCTGGCGGATTCCAGCAGGGCGATCCAGTCGTCGGCGTCCACGTCGACGGTCCGGTAACCGAAGGACTCCGACACCCGGGCGCCCTCGCCGTGGGTGAAGGGGTGCAGGTCAGGCATAGCGGTCACCCAGGTTCTCGGCGGCGATCTTCTCCTGGAGCATCATGATGCCGTGGAGCAGCGCCTCGGGGCGGGGAGGGCAGCCGGGGACGTAGACGTCCACCGGGATGATCTGGTCGACGCCCTTGGTCACGCAGTAGGAGTCCCAGTAAGGACCGCCGGAGTTGGAGCAGGCGCCGAAGGAGATCACGTACTTGGGCTCGGGCATCTGCTCGTAGAGCCGCTTGACCGCGGGGGCCATCTTGTCGGTCACCGTGCCCGAGACGATCATCAGATCCGCCTGCCGGGGACCGTTGGCGAACGGGATGACCCCGAACCTGATGAAGTCGTGCCTGCTCATCGAGGTCGCGATGAACTCGATGGCGCAGCAGGCCAGGCCGAAGTTGAACGCCCACAGCGAGTAGCGACGCCCCCAGTTGAGGATGAAGCGCATGGGTTTGGGGGCGAGCCGTGATGCCGGGCCCACCGTGGGCATCGGGAGATCTGCCATGGCACGCATTCTCCTTCAGGGTCGGTGCTCGCGCTCGCCCGGCTCAGGTCCAGGTGAGCACGCGCTTGCGCCAGGCGTACAGGATGCCGAGCGCGATGAAGCCGAGGAAGACGAACATCTCGGCCAGGGTGGTCGTCCCGAAGCCCGGCTCGGCGAAGATCGTCGCCCAGGGGAAGAGGAAGACCGCGTCAACCGCGAAGATCACATAAAGGTAGGTGAACACGTAGTAGCGGACCTGGGACTGGGCCCAGCCGTCGCCGACCGGGTCGACGCCGCACTCGTAGGTGAGCAGCTTCTCGGCGGTGGGGCGGTTGGGACGGAGCGCCCGGTTGACGAGCAGCGCCCCGGCGACGATCAGCAGGCCGATCGCGAACAGCGCGAGGACCACCACATAAGAGCCGAAATATCCGCTCATGGCCTCTCCTCTTCGGGGCCTGCCGCACGGCCTCGCTCGATCTGCCGTACGCCCTACCTATAGCAGTATCCGCCCTTCCCGTCATGCGGCGAAGCCCATGTACCCAAGACCGCTAAAGCCTCCGTGCACTTAACCTCAAATCAGGGTAAATGCACTGTTACCGCACCTAAGGTGACTTCATGCCCAACCTGCGATTCGTCGGAGGAATCGCCTGGATGGCCGTGACGATCGCCGGTTGCGGCGCAGCCATCACCCCCTCTTCCGCGAAGGCCCCCATGCCCTCGGAGCCCACATTGATCAATTATGTGGACCCCTCCGTGGTCCAGGGCCTGAGCACACGGACCCTGTTCTCCGGAGAGACGGGGAAACGGCACGTGCACGCCGTCTATCCGGCCGTCCCCGGCGCCCCCCGCCTCACCGAGAAGCTCCGCGGGACCGTGCGCGAAGAGCTCGACGGGTTCACCCGGCGCGGCGCCCCCGCCAACGCCCTGCCCAAGCCCGAGTTCAACGTGGACTGGCAGCTCGCCGCCGCATCCCCCGAGGTCCTGGGGGTACGGCTGCGCATCGGTCACTCCATGGAGTCGGGCTGGAGCGAGGCGCGCACCACCGTCTGGTACGACCGGGTGAAGGGGCGCGTCCTCGACTCCGCCGACCTGCTCACCGGCCGTCCCGCGCTGGTCACGCTGGCCGGGATCGTCAGGAGCGAGCTGAGGCTGCGGGGACCGCTGGTGACCCCGAACGCGCTCAGGCCGGACCGGGAGATGTTCGACTCCCTCGGTTTCAACCCACGTGGCGACCTCGTCGTGGAGTTCGACGACGAGCAGGTGGGGCTGGGGGTCGCCGGCCGGGTGGCGGTCGCCGTACCGTCCGCGACCGCGGCGCCGCTGCTGTCGGAGATCGGGCTGCGGGCACAGCGCTCGGCCGTGCAGGCGAAGAAGGCTCCGGCCCCCACGTCGCGGGAGGAGATCAAGGCCGCGAGCACCGACAAGCCTCCGGCGCGCAGCTCCATGGCGGGCAGCGTGGACTGCGCGAAGCTCAGGTGCGTGGCGCTGACCTACGACGACGGGCCGGGCCCCGAGACCGCGCGGCTGCTCGACGTCCTCCGCGCCCACGGGGCGAGGGCGACCTTCTTCACCCTCGGTTCCAACGCCTCCGCCCGGCCCGACCTGCTCAGGCGGATGCGCGACGAGGGACACCTGGTGGCCAACCACACCTGGTCCCACCGCGATCTCACCATGCTGCCCCCCACCAAGATCGCCGACCAGCTCACCCGCGCGCAGCACGCGGTCGCCCAGATCATCGGCCAGGTCCCCACCCTGATGCGCCCGCCGTACGGCGACAGCGACATTCAGGTGGCCACCGTCGCGGGCCGCCTGAACATGGCCGTGGTGCGCTGGAACGTGGACCCCGAGGATCGCTGGGACCCCGACCCCCGGGCGATCGCCGACCGGACCGTCGCCCGGGCCGAGCCCGGGGCGATCGTCCTCCTGCACGACTCCCACCCCGCGACGGTCGACGCGGCCCCGGAAATCCTGCGCCGGCTCTCCGAGGCGGGCTATACCTTTGTCACCGTCCCCGAGCTGTACGGCTCGCGCGAGATGGTGCCCGGCCGGACCTACGACTCCGGGGGCGTTTCGACGGCGCCGGACCGGTAGCCGATGTCATAACCTGGAGCTATGGGGCCATAGCCTGAGGCGATGAGAACGCGGCCGCGACGGGACATATAGTTGGGCAGCGTGACCTCAACTGTCCTCTTCGCCCGCCTGCACGTCGACCTGTGCCGGCTCGCGGCGGGGCTGTGTCGGGACGGCCGTCCGCGATCGTGACCTCCACGTAGGCCGTGATCCGGCCGCAAAACGCGACATCCGCGCCCCAGGTTTCGACTCAGCGGCCGCAGAGGATGCGCGACACGGGTCGCCCTTCTCCGCCGAGTGGAACGCGAAAAGCCTACGCGTGACCCCCGAGGATCTAGCATGGAAAAAAGAATGTGCCACGAGCAACGGCGCCCTGTCGCGTCGAGGAGGACTGAGCTGTGACCAAGCAGGTTCAGCAACTCGAACGCGTGATCATCCGTTTTGCCGGGGACTCCGGCGACGGCATGCAGCTGACCGGCGACCGCTTCACCGCCGGGACGGCTGAGTTCGGCAACGACCTGTCGACACTCCCCAACTTCCCCGCTGAGATCCGCGCCCCCGCAGGCACCCTGCCGGGCGTGTCGAGTTTCCAGCTCCACTTCGCCGACCACGACATCCTCACCCCGGGTGACGCGCCCAACGTCCTGGTCGCGATGAACCCCGCCGCGCTGAAGGCGAACCTCTCGGACCTGCCGCGCGGCGCCGACATCATCGCCAACACCGACGAGTTCACCAAGCGCAACCTGCAGAAGGTGGGCTACGCCGTCAGCCCGCTGGAGGACGACTCGCTCGCCGCGTGGCGGGTCCACTCGGTGCCGCTGACCTCGCTGACCGTCAAGGCCCTCGAAGGCTTCGCGCTGTCCAAGAAGGACGCCGAGCGGTCCAAGAACATGTTCGCCCTCGGGCTGCTGAGCTGGCTCTACCACCGGCCCACCGAGGCGACGATCCAGTTCCTGGAGACCAAGTTCGCCAAGAAGCCCGACATCGCCAAGGCCAACATCGCCGCCTTCCAGGCGGGCTGGAACTACGGCGAGACCACCGAGTCCTTCTCGGTCTCCTACGAGGTCAAGCCGGCCAAGCTGGCCCCTGGCGTGTACCGCAACATCTCCGGCAACCAGGCGCTCGCCTACGGCCTGATCGCCGCCTCGGTGCAGTCGAGGCTGCCGCTCTTCCTCGGGTCCTACCCGATCACCCCGGCCAGCGACATCCTGCACGAGCTCTCCAAGCACAAGCGGTTCGGCATCCGCACCTTCCAGGCCGAGGACGAGATCGCGGGCGTCGGCGCGGCGCTCGGCGCCTCCTTCGGCGGCGCCCTGGGCATCACGACGACCTCCGGGCCCGGTGTCGCGCTGAAGGCCGAGACCGTCGGCCTCGCGGTGACCACCGAGCTGCCGCTCATCGTGGTCGACGTGCAGCGTGCGGGTCCCAGCACCGGCATGCCCACCAAGACCGAGCAGACCGACCTCCTGATGGCCATGTACGGCCGCAACGGCGAGTCGCCGCTGCCGATCATCGCCCCCTCGACCCCCTCCGACTGCTTCGACGCGGCGGTGGAGGCGGCCAGGATCGCGGTGAAGTACCGCACCCCGGTCATGCTGCTCTCCGACGGCTACCTCGCCAACGGCTCCGAGCCGTGGAAGGTGCCCGACGCCGCCGATCTGCCCGACATCTCCACCGAGTTCGCCTCCGGGCCGAACGCCGAGGACGGCGTGACCTTCCTGCCGTTCAAGCGCGACCCCGAGACCCTCGCCCGCCCCTGGGCGATTCCCGGCACCGCCGGCCTGGAGCACCGGATCGGCGGCATCGAGAAGGCCGAGGGCACCGGGAACATCTCCTACGATCCCGACAACCACGACCGGATGGTCAGGATCCGCCAGGCCAAGATCGACGGGATCGCCCACGACATCCCGGCGCTTGAGGTGGACGATCCCGACGGCGACGCCCGCGTGCTGGTGCTCGGCTGGGGGTCCACCTACGGACCGATCGCGGCGGCCGCGCGGCGCATCAGGAAGGCCGGTGGCAAGGTCGCCCAGGCCCACCTGCGGCACGTCAACCCGCTGCCCGCCAACACCGGCGAGGTCCTGCGCGCGTACGACAAGGTGCTCCTGCCGGAGATCAACCTCGGCCAGCTCGCGCTGCTGCTCCGTGCCCGCTTCCTGGTCGACATCATCAGCTACAACCGAGTGCGTGGACTTCCGTTCAAGGCCGAAGAACTTGCCGGCGTGATCCAGGACGTGATCGACAGTGAGTAGTGGTACCGAATTGTCCGTCCCCGGAACCGGCGGGGGGCTTTCGCTGGTCCCGAAGTCCGAGGTCAAGCTCGGAATGAAGGACTTCAAGACCGACCAGGAGGTCCGCTGGTGCCCCGGATGCGGTGACTACGCCATCCTGGCCGCGGTCCAGTCGTTCGTGCCCGAACTCGGCCTCAAGCGCGAGAACATGGTGTTCGTCTCGGGCATCGGCTGCTCCTCGCGGTTCCCGTACTACATGGACACCTACGGGTTCCACTCGATCCACGGCCGCGCCCCGGCGATCGCGACCGGCCTGGCCGCCTCGCGTCCCGACCTGTCGGTCTGGGTGATCACCGGTGACGGCGACTCGCTGTCCATCGGCGGCAACCACCTCATCCACGCGCTGCGCCGCAACGTCAACCTGAACATCCTGCTGTTCAACAACAGGATCTACGGTCTCACCAAGGGGCAGTACTCCCCGACCTCCGAGGTCGGCAAGATCACGAAGTCCACCCCGATGGGCTCGCTGGACAAGCCGTTCAACCCGATCTCGCTGGCCATCGGCGCCGAGGCCTCCTTCGTGGCCAGGACCATCGACTCCGACCGCAAGCACCTGCAGTCGGTGCTGCGCGAGGCCGCCGAGCACCGGGGCACCTCCCTGGTCGAGATCTACCAGAACTGCAACATCTTCAACGACAACGCCTTCGAGCAGTTGAAGGACCCGGAGCGGCGGGACGACATCACGCTCCGCCTGGAGCACGGCCAGCCCATCGCCTCGGCTTCCAAGGCGGTGCGCCGGGCGGCCGACGGCGGTATCGAGGTCGTCCCGAGGTCGTCGGTGAGCGAGGAGGAGATCCTCGTGCACGACGCCCACCGCGCCGACCCCTCGCTGGCCTTCGCGCTCTCCCGGCTGGACGAGCCCGCCTTCGAGCACGTCCCGATCGGCGTCTTCCGCAGCGTCGCCCGTCCCTCCTACGACGAGCTCATGACCGAGCAACTCCAGGAGGCCGTCGACGAGCGGGGTCCCGGTGACCTGAACGACCTGCTGCTCGGCGGAGACACCTGGCGTATCGGCTGATCGGGAACAAACGCACGGCATCACACGGTAAGGCCCGCTCTTCGGAGCGGGCCTTACCACTTACCTGGCACAAACCCCCCGAACCAGGAGAAAGCGCATGGCCGACCCGGTAGCGGAAGAGTACTGGCGAGCGAGGCCCGTACTGGTGACGGGGGCCGGCGGCTTCATCGGCGCCCACCTGGTGCGGCGCCTGTGCGCGCTCGGCGCGCGGGTGCACGCGGTCGGCCGCCGCCTCAGGGAGAGCGCGTACGGCGAGACGTGGCACGTCGCGGACGTCGCCGACGCGGGCGCGGTCGAGTGGCTCGTCGACTCGACCCGCCCCACCGTCGTGTTCCACCTGGCGAGCGAGGTCGCGGGGGCGAGAGACCCGAAGCTCGTGCTGCCGATGCTGCACAGCAACCTCACCGGCGTGGTCAACCTGCTGACGGCGGTCGCCGACGTCCCGGAGACCAGGGTGGTGCTGGCGGGCTCGCTGGAGGAGCTACGGCCGGAGGAGGGCGACAAAGCGCCGTCCTCGCCGTACGCGGTGTCCAAGTGGGCCGCCGACGGCTACGCACGAATGTTCCACCACCTGTGGGGCGTCCAGGTCAGCAACCTGCGGATCGGCATGGTCTACGGCCCCGGCCGCCAGGACACCCACAAGCTGGTCCCCTACGTGGCACTGTCGCTGCTGCGCGGGCGAGAGCCCGAGCTCGGCAGCGGAACGCGCCACCTCGACTGGGTGTACGTCGACGACGTGATCGACGCCTTCCTCGCCGCGGGCGAGACGCCGGAGGCGGCGGGTCGCGCCTTCGACATCGGCACCGGGACGGGCACCTCCATCCGCGACACCGTGGAGCTGCTCTCCGAGATCGTCGGCGGCCGGACACGCCCCCGCTACGGCGTGCTCACCGACAGGGCGCTGGACAGCGCCAGGATCGCCGACCCGGCCCCCGCCGCCGAGATCCTCGGCTGGCGCCCCGCCGTCGGGCTGGAGGAAGGACTGCGTAGGACCGTCGACTGGTTCGCCCGCGAAGGCCGCTGAGCGCACCGCCCGCCCAGGCCGCCCCGCACCTTCCGGTCGAGCGACCCCACGACCGGAAAGCTCACCATGGGGACAACGGATGGTCTCCGCCGGGGCACGGTCATCCGCCGCGTCTCAGGTCACCAAACCCCTGCGGTAGGCGTAGACCACCGCCTGCACGCGGTCACGCAGGTCGAGTTTGGTGAGGATGCGCGACACGTACGTCTTGACGGTCTCCTGGCTGATCACCAAAGTCGCGGCGATCTCACTGTTGGACAGCCCTTCGGCGATGTGGCGCAGTACCTCCAGCTCGCGCGGGGTCAACACGATGTCGCCCGGCGCGACTTCGGTGGGACGAATCCGCGCCGCGTACCTGCCGACGAGCTGCCGCGTCACCTCGGGTGCCAGCAGCGCGGCACCCGCCGCGACGGTGCGGATGCCGTGCAACAACTGCGCCGGTGGGGCGTCCTTGAGCAGGAACCCGCTCGCTCCCGCGCGCAGCGCCTCGTACACGTACTCGTCCAGGTTGAACGTCGTCACCACGAGGACCTTGACGGGGTGCGCCACTCCGGCACCGGCCAGCAGGCGGGTCGCCTCGATGCCGTCGAGCACCGGCATGCGTACGTCCATCACCACGACGTCCGGGTTCAGCCGGCGGGCGAGGTCGACCGCGGCGCGACCGTCCCCGCACTCACCCACCACCTCAAGGTCGGCCTGCGCGTCGAGGATCGTCGCGAACCCGGTGCGGATCAGCACCTGGTCGTCGCAGACCAGGACCCGAATCGGCGCGTTCACGACGGGCTCCCCACGGGGATGCGTGCCCGCACGAAGAAACCGCCGTCCGCCTGCCGATCGGCGCTGAACTCGCCGCCCAGGGCGTCGACCCGCTCGCGGAGCCCGGCGAGGCCCCGCCCGCTCCCACCGGGCGAGCCGGTCCGCGAACCGGACCCGTCGGTGCCGACCTCCACGGTGATCTCCTTCTCGCCGAAGCGCACATGGACCACGGTGCGGCTGCCGTGGGCGTATTTGAGGGCGTTCGTCAGGGACTCCTGCACGACCCTATAGGCCACGAACTCGGCACTGCCTGCCGATCGCGCCGGTCTTCCCTCCTCGATGAACTCCACCGGCTGCCCGGCCTGGCGCGTCTGCTCAACAAGTGTGTGAAGCTCACCGATGGACGGCATCCTCCTGACGGCGTCATCGTGGTCGGGGTTGAGCAGATCGAGCAGGTGCCGCAGATCGGCGATGGCCCGCCGGCCGGTGTCGGTGACGGCGCTCAGGGTCGCGTCAAGGCGATCGGGTGCGCCGGTCAGGTAGCGTGCCGCCTCGGCCTGCACGACCATCGCCGTCACGTGGTGGGTCACGACGTCGTGGAGTTCGCGGGCGATGCGGGTGCGTTCGGCGACGCGGGTGGTCTCGGCGACGTGGCGGCGACGTTCGGCCTCTGCGGCCCGGGTGGAGCGCAGCCAGGCCCCGATGCCCCACGCGAGAACCAGCGCCAGGTAGAACATCACGTACCCTTCCGGCCCCTCGGTCGAGCCGAGCCGGTCGAGCGCGAGCGCGAGTGGCAGGTACGCCGCGGAGAGGAGGACCACGGTGACGCGCCGGTGGCGTTCCAGATGGGCGCCCGCACTCACGAGCGCGATGGGCAGGGCGACGCCCGCCACCAGGTGGTACGCGCGGAGCTGGTCGAGGGCGAAGCCGAGCGACACCAGGACGAGACAGACGGCCGGCCACCGTCTGCGTACGGCGAGCGGGAGGCACTCCAGGGCGATCACCGCGACGGCCGTCGCGTCGAAGGGGCGGGCCGGCAGGTCGCCGAGTTGCGTCCCGTTGTCGTGAAGCGCCGGCAGAAGTGACGCGGCGACCAGCAGCAGCGCGAACGGAAGGTCCCGGACCGTAACGTCGGATCGCCGCCACAGGTCCGGGAACCGCCACAGATCGATCACTGGGGGAGCGTAGCGGTCTCGCCGGGCCGGGCACCGCGTCGGCGGGGGATCAGGTTGCCTCGCCGACGGGCCAGCCACATGAAGGCGATCGTCAGCAGCACCCCGAACAGGACCGCGTACGGGCTCGCCTCCGGCCCGAACTCACCGCCGGTGAGCAGGGCCGGGCCCGACGTCACGCCGTTCAGCAGACCTTCCGACGCGTCGTTGCCCGAGACTACGGCGCCGAAGATGCCGGCCGCCGCGAAATTCCAGCCGAAGTGCAGGCCGATCGGCACCCACAGGGTGCGGGTGGCGGCGTAGGCTGCGGCGAGCATGCCACCGGCCTCGATCGCGATGGCGATCGCGCCCCACAGACTGGCGTGCTCGTTGGACAGGTGCGACAGGCCGAACAGCAGGCTGGTCAGTGCGAGCGCGATCCACGTGCCGGCGCGTTCCTCGATGATCCGGAACAGGATGCCACGAAAGATCAGCTCTTCCGTCACGGCGGCGGCCGCCATGAGGCCGAACAGCGCGATCGCGCCCGTCAGCGAGCCCAGGCCGTCGATTCGGTAACCGCCCAGGAAGGCGATGTTCACGATGACCGCCGCGAACATCCCGACACCGATCAGCACCCCCCGGCCGGTCGCGGCGGCGGCACCTGCCGCGGCCACCTCGACCGGCGCCCTGCGCTCGGACCACCGCACCACCCAGGCGTACACGAACACCGCGAGAGCGGCTGTCGCGACCCCGAGAACCAGGGTGAGAAGCGCATTCCCCCGCACCGCGCCCACGCCCGCACTGCCGACGAAGGCCACCGCGGCGACGGCCACAAGCTGCTTCAACAATCGCATGGCGACTCCCTCGCGAGATCCCGCGGCCGGAGCGCCGCGGGGCTACGTCGAGAACGCTATGGATTCAGCGGTCTGGAATCGTCACCGCACGGTGGACACTCACGGGTAGCTCGCACGGGGGACAAGCGCGCCGCGGCTCGCGCATCCACTGGAGACTCGCGGCGCCGTTCGCCTCCCGAAAGCTGTCCCCCGCCTCGGAGATGCGCAGCGGCGTGCCGCCCTCGTTCGCCACCGCCGACTCGCCGGACGAGTCCGTCTCATCGTGGCTGTCGGCGCACCATCTCGGTGATCCAGACGGGCGCGAACGGAGACGTGCAGCCAGGGGAGGTCGGATAGTCCTTGAGCACCTCCAGGCGCTCACCGATGTCGATCGAGCGGGCGCGGTGCTCGGCGTGCTCGATCCCGATCTGGGCCAGGCAGTGGTTCATCGCCCACTGCAGACGATCCGGGGCGTCTTTCATCTCCGCCTCGATGACGTCGAGCAGTCCTACGAGGTCGAGGACCTCGGGCTGCTTCGCCACACGTTCGACGGTCAGCGCCCAACCTGCACTCGCGACCACCGGATCCGGATCGGCCAACCAGGCCAGGCGCAGCTCTTCTGAGTGCGGGCTCTTCTTCACCACGTAGTTCACGAGCCAGTCGTGCACCTTTGGTGCGCGCGCCTCGCGCACCATGGCGTCCAACTCGTCACGCTCGAACGCCTTCGGGCGGCAGATCAGGATCGCCAGCAGTCTCGCCGCGGTGTCATCCGTCTTCCAGAGCCGGCACGCGAGCTCCTGCTGCGTCTTCAGCCGCTTCGCGATCGCGCGCAGTTTGCCGAGGTTCACACCGTGATCGTCACCGTGTTTCTCGTTCACCTCGCGCATCCTCGGGTCCTCAAGCTCGGCCAGCTCGGCCATCACCTCGGCCACCATCGTCTCGGCCACCGCAGCCTCCCTCCATCACGGGCGAAATTCAGCCTACGACGGAAGCCGACCCCCGGTCGTACACTCCGGTTCGGCAGCAGCCACCGACAACGAGGGCGGTTTCCCCGTTGGATCCGTTCTTGGTGGCCTTGCGCCAGGCCGCGCTCTTCAGCTCATCACTCAGGTCCACGGTTTCTCCGCCTCTCCGCTGTTGGCGGTACGGACGGGAAAGTCCCTGACCGTGGCCGAGAACCTTCCCGTGTTCCGAGGTTGGGGCTAGAAGTCGAACTCGCCCTTCTTGGCGCCGTCGATGAAGGCGTCCCAGACACTCGCGCTCACCACGAACGGCGCCTGCTCGGGGGCCTCGGTGTCCCGCAGGCCCACCCGACCACCCGACAACGGCGCAACCTCCAGGCAGTTGCCCTGGTCGGATCCGCTCTTGGTGGCCTTACGCCAGGCCGCACTCTTCAATTCATCGCTCAAGTCCACAGCTTCGCTGCCTCTCTGATCAACGCGATGGATAGATGCTGAGGCTGTGCCTCAGCTCGCAGGGCGTCGTATCTGCTGTATATAGCTTCAACATCTTTCGGGCGATTTGTCACGTACCCGTGAGTCGCCGACTGGATGTACACGGTGTCTGCACTTCCTGCAACCTGAGCGATCACGAATCCGCCAAGGATCCCTGTCGTTACCCCCAACTCCATGGGAATGATCTGGAGGCAGATACGCGGGGACTCTATTGCCTCCACGAGGCGTTCGAGTTGACGACGCATGACTTCCTTTCCGCCGATAGGGCGGCACAGAACACCTTCGTCCAGCACCACACGAAACATCGGCGGGTTGGGGCGAGCGAAAATCTCCTGTCGCGCCATCCGAGCCATGACAGCCTTTTCTGTCTGCTCGTCAGCTATGCCGGGCTCTCCACGGATAACCGCCCGCGCGTATTCCTCGATTTGGAGAAGACCGGGTATGACAAGTGGCTCCCAGGTGTGCAGCGTGTGCGCTGCTGGTTCGACGTCTAGCCAATCCCGGAACCACTTGGGGCTCGCCCCCCGAGTGACCTGCTCCCATAGATGGACAAGTTCCCCCTTCGCTTCCAGGGCGTCGTCGCAGCGCTGAGCGAAATTGCGGCTTGGGGTGCGCTCACCCCTTTCGATGAAGCCGATCAGACTCTGACTGAATTGGGTGATTTCCGCTAGCCGATCCTGCGATAGACCAGCCATTTTCCGACGCTTGC
Source organism: Streptosporangium sp. NPDC002607 (assembly GCF_053592655.1). Classification (NCBI taxonomy): domain Bacteria; kingdom Bacillati; phylum Actinomycetota; class Actinomycetes; order Streptosporangiales; family Streptosporangiaceae; genus Streptosporangium; species Streptosporangium sp. NPDC002607. The sequence continues at coordinate 73,685 of NZ_JBSFWD010000034.1, read as the reverse complement.
GTAGCTCGGCACCGAAAACAGTCAATGGCCTCACGAACGGGCCAGAGTTGGGGGTTACGGACATTTCAGCTCCGTCCGACAGGGAAGGCCACTCCGTCAGCACAAGAGCACAGCTTCAATACAAGATGTGCGGCAATGTGCTGGACTTTTCGATACCCAAAGTAGTCATCAAAAGGCACTCTGTGAAGCAGTTCAGGAGGGCGGAAGCATCGCCGGAGCGGCCCTCTCGAACACACAAAGAGCAACCGTCCAAAGCTGTCGAAAAAATCACCGCATATGTCCGGATAAGGGGAGTGGAAATGTTCGTCGATTCAGCGGAAAACGCACTCTCGGCCGCGCTTCACACCTCTGCCGGATACACACCTGTCACCGCTGAGTAAGTCCTCCGGAGGGGGCGGACGTCACCTCCCTCGACGTCACCTCCCGCAAGGCGGACACACCCCGGCGCATCGCCCCCAACCCACAAACAGAGCGGGGCCTGCCACGGCACGGCACGCCACGACAAGCCCCTCGACCGGACGTAGGAGGTCCGATCTGATGCACAACCCTAGAGGAAACCCCAGGCCGATCCGGGTACGTTGGCACGCGAACCGGCCGCCGATGCCCCTCGGCTGCCGCTGGTGCGGCCATCCCCCATACGCACACGAGGCCGCCAGCCTCCCGCACCGCGCACACCATCACTGGGAGCAGCCCACCCCCACCCAGGTACACGCCCGAATGACCACCCGCCGCCGCCTCGGCCTCTCCGGCCACCCGGCGGCCCACCCCACCCACCGCCCTCTCATCCCGCCACCCCCGATCACCTCCCCCGGCCAGGCCACGGCCTTCCCCGAACACCCCCCGATGCCCCCTGCCAAGGAGGTTCCGGCAACCTCCCCCGAACACCCTCCGTTGCTCTCCACCGAGCAGGTTCCGATGTTCCCCTCCGGGCACACACCATCCCCCGGCCGGCACCGGCGACCGGAGCAGGCCGTGACCCCGGCCGCCGTGCCGTACCGGCGTGGAAGGCCACTGGGCACCCGTACCCCCTCCGGTAAGCACACCCCGTACCGGCAGGGAGCGACGGCATGAACGGACGCGACCCCCAGGCCCGGCAGAGCGGGCGGCACCGGCGAGGAACGGCCACCGCGCAGGTCGACTCCCAGCCCTGGGACCTGGCCGAGCGAGCCTGCGCCGAGCAGCTCGACCAGATCGAGCCCGCCTGGACCGTCTGGTACGGCCCCGGCACCCGGCGCTTCCACGCCGTCGCCGGCTGGCCCGCCCCCGAACCTCTGATCGTCCAGGCCGGCACCGCCGACGAACTACGCGACCTGATGCGCGAGGCCGAACACAGCACACCGCCACCCCAAGGAGGGCCCATGCTCGAGACCCCGGACACCCCACCGGCCCTGGACGACTCGCGGACTCCAGACGGCCCGCGCACCGTCTGCTGGGACCTGCCACATGACCTGCCGATCATCGGCAAGACCCGCGCCATGGTGCGCGAGACCCTCGCCGCCTGGGCGCTCCACCACCTCGTCGACGACGCCGTCCTGGTGGTCGGCGAGCTGCTCGCCAACGCGATCATCCACGGCGAGCCCGTGGTCAGGCTCTCCCTGTGGGCCGGTGCGGACGAGTTCCAGATCCAGGTCACCGACCGGGGCCCTGGACGGCCCCGGCACCTCGCCCTCGGCGTCGAAGCCATCCACGGCCGTGGCCTGACCATCGTCCGAGCCCTCGCCCACGACACCGGCGTCACCCCCCTCCCCAACCATCCGGGCAAAACCATCTGGGCCCGCTGGCGCCTTCCCCTTCAAACCCGCCCGCCCGGCTACCCGGGCATCGCTGTGGGAGGAGCTGTCCGGTCGGGAGGCTACGGCCCGGGAGCAGAACGCGGAGCCGAACCGGCGGCTGGTGGCTGAGCAGGAGGTGCTGTCCCGGTTTGTGATCACCTGGGGACGGTTGAGGAGATCCTGGGCGACGCGCCAGGCGGTGCGCGCGACGGGTGAGACAGGTGGCCGGATCGATCAGGAATCGAGAAGCGCGGGTCACAAAGCCGCAGCTAGCCTGATTGTCATGGACATCACCATTCACACGAGCTTCCTCCCGCATGACGACCCGGACGCGTCCCTGGCCTTCTACCGCGACGCCCTCGGCTTCGAGGTCCGCAGCGACGTCGGACAGGGCAAGATGCGCTGGATCACGGTCGGCCCCGTCGGCCAGCCCGGCACGTCCATCCTCCTGGCACCGCCGGCCGCCGACCCTGGGATCACCGACGACGAGCGCCGCACCATCGTCGAGATGATGGCCAAGGGCACCTACGGCTGGATCCTGCTGGCCACCCCCGACCTCGACGGCACTTTCGAGAAGCTGCAGGCCGGCGACGCCGAGGTCGTCCAGGAGCTGATCGAGCAGCCGTACGGCGTCCGCGACTGCGCCTTCCGCGATCCCGCGGGCAACCTGGTCCGCATCCAGGAGCTTCGCTGAGCCGTCCGGTCGTCGATTCGGCCATGACGGCCGGCGTCGCGACCACCGGCCTCCATCCCGCCGCCGTCGAGCAGTTGCTCGACCGGCTCGTCGACTCCGGCAAGCCGGTCATCGAGCACCTCGCCGCCTACCCCGGCATGCGACCCAGCCGCTCACGGACATCGACGAAAAGGAGTTCTCCCATGTGTCACCCCTCGTGGGGGCGCGCACGCGCCGCGGCGCAACGCCTGAACGACCTCGCGCGGCTGCGCCGCGTCCGCGACCGGATCGACCGGGAGTACGCGCAGCCACTGAACGTCGAGGCGCTCGCCCGCGGCGTGAACATGTCCGCCGGGCACCTCAGCCGCCAGTTCCGGCTGGCCTACGGCGAGTCGCCGTACTCGTACCTGATGACGCGGCGCATCGAGCGCGCGATGACGCTGCTGCGTCGTGGCGACCTCAGCGTCACCGAGGTCTGCTTCGCGGTCGGCTGCTCGTCGCTTGGCACCTTCAGCACCCGCTTCACCGAACTGGTCGGCATGCCGCCCAGCACCTACCGGCACCACGCGGCGCGCGCGACGGCGGGGATGCCGCCGTGCGTGGCGAAACAGGTGACCAGACCGGTCAGGAATCAAGAAGCGCCGGTCGCAGAGCCGCAACTAGCGTGATGGCCATGGCATCCATCGAATCCGTCACCCTCGACGTGGCCGACCCCACAGCCGCCGACCGCTTCTACGCCGACGCCTTCGGCTTGGACACGCAGATACGCCTGCGGGCCTCGGAGGCACCCACAACCGGCTTCCGTGGGTTCACGCTGGCGCTCACGGTGTCCCAGCCGGCCACCGTCAACAGCCTCATCGACACCGCCCTCGACGCCGGCGCCACGACGCTGAAGCCTGCCGCGAAGTCGCTCTGGGGCTACGGCGGTGTCGTACAGGCCCCGGACGGGACGATCTGGAAGATCGCGACCTCGGCGAAGAAGGACACCGGCCCGGCCACCCGGCAGATCGACGAGATCGTGCTGCTGCTGGGAGTCGCGGACGTGGCCGCGAGCAAGCGGTTCTACCTCGACCAGGGCCTTGCCGTGGCGAAGAGCTTCGGCCGCATGTACGTCGAGTTCGCCGCCGGGTCGAGTCCCGTCAAGCTGGCGCTGTACCGGCGCCGTGCCCTTGCCAAGGACGTCGGCGTCTCTCCCGAAGGCACCGGATCGCACCGGCTCATGATCGGTGGCGATGCCGGGTCTTTCACCGACCCGGACGGGTTTGCCTGGGAGGCCGCATCGCCGGCACCCACGCCCTGATGTGTCGCTGCTGCCTGGAAGCCCGCGGCCCCGGTGAACCGGCCGATGATCGACGGAGCCCGTCCCCTGAAGGAAGGGCTCTCCACGAAGTGACTGGAGGAAGCATGACGGGCGCGCCGCCGCGTGGACTTGAGGAGAGGCTGCGGGACACTCGCGCGAAACTGGAGAGCGACGTCGATCTCTGGGTCGCGACGTCGGGTTCCCCGGACGGCGTCCACCTCATCCCGCTCTCGTACCTCTGGGACGGGACCGCGTTCCTCATCTCGACGCCGCGCGCCTCGGTCACCGGCCGCAACCTGCTGGCGGACGGCCGGGTGCGCCTTGGCCTCGGGCCGACCCGCGACGTCGTCGTCGTCGAGGGCACCGCCGAGCCGGTGGACCTCGCCGACCTCGCCCCCAAGACGGGTGACGCGTTCGCGGCCAGGACCGGTTTCGACCCGCGCGAGCTCGACGAGCCCTACCAGTACTTCCTGATCCGGCCGCGGCGCATCCAGGCCTGGCGTGAGGCGAACGAGCTGCGGGGACGCGACCTCATGCGCGACGGCCGCTGGCTCGGCTGACCGCCGCAACAGGCCGGGAGTCCTGCGCCTTCACGAGGGCGTTCATCCGAGTGGCTTGTGCGCCGGCTTGTTGCGCCTGAGGCCGGCTTCCTCGGCGAGGGACTCGATGGTGAGCCGACCGTCCGATCGCAGCGGAGTCCCGGCGAGAACCCTCCGCGAACCCGGCGCCCGTGGCGGGGCTCAGGGGGTGATCCGGTAGATGTGGTGGGAGTGCTCGGCGGCGAAGGAGTCGGTGAAGCGGCCCTTGCCGTCGACGCGGACCGTCCGGTTCTCGAAGAGGACCTCGGCGCGCGCGGCCCGCACCCCGCGCGGCAGCGTGAACGTGCGCCTGCCCGGCGCCGTCTTCCCGCCGGGCATCGCGAAGACGTAGTACGAGCCCCGGTGGTATTTCAGCATGGTGTCGAGGCCGGGGCCGAAGCGGTGCGCGTACGACTGGGTGTTCAGCACGGGAGCCAGCTTCCTGATCCGCCGGTTGATCTCGGCCACCGCGGGCCTGACCTCCTTCCCGCACCCCTCTCGCAGCACGTGCTGGGAGTGGCAGGGGCCGCCGAAGTTGTGGTTGAAGTAGATGATGCCTCGAGCCTCGTGGATCAGCGAGTTCATCACCGCGCCCGTCACCTGGTCCGGCTGGATCGCCCGGGTGTCGTTCTCGGCCGGCCAGCCGACCTCGACGAAACCGTAGATCGGCTGGCGGCGGCCGTCCAGCGCGTCCAGCTCGCGCTGGCGGTCGATGACGGCGCCGTAGTTGGCGGCCCTGCGGCACCTGGCGACCGGCAGTGCCAGGAAGTTCTGCCCGTCCAGACAGACGCTCGCGCTGGTGTACCAGTAGACGTCGGTCGAGACGGCGTCGGTGAAGCGGTTGACGAACGCGGCGGCGTCCGCGTCCTTCTCCCACATCATCACGCCCTTGCCGTAGTTGGCGTAGTGGAGCCTTCCGTCGCCCTTCGGGAGCCGGTCCTGCTGGGCGCGTAGCACCGTGAAACCGCATCCCCGCTCCTCCGGGACGCACAGGGGGCCCTCGCCGGGGTGGTTGCCGGTCCACCGCGCGTCCCCCGCCTTCGCCCACATGTCCACCTCGTCGTCGAGCAGCCAGCCCACCGTCTCGCTGCCGTAGCCGGGCAGGGGGACATTCGTCAGCGCCGACATCCCGTTCTTCCGCACCAGTGCCATGTCGCTGGTCTCGGTCAGCTCCACGTACGTGTTGATCCCCGCGGCCCGGTCCCTGTTCACATCGGCCTGGCTGATCACGGACTCGAACCAGACGCCGACCGGGAAGAACGACGGGCTCGTCCAGCCCGCCGCGGCGGGCGCGGCGAACCGCCCGTAGTAGGCGGGACCGCCCTCCCACGGCACCCGCGCGGCCGTCGCGGGAGGGCCCTGGGCCGACCACGCGTGGCCGGCGGACTGGGCGGAGCCCTCCGGTGCCCTCCCCTGCGGCACGTCGCCCGGTGGCGGGGCGCCGGTCGACGTGTCCGCGAGCGGGCGTCCGGCCTGGTCGGCGGGCGCGTCGACCGAGCAGAACCCGAGCATCGCCATCGTCACCGAGGCGGCCCCCACCCCGGCCAGCACCGGCAGCGACCGCCCGGGGCGACGCCCCCTCACCCGTCCGCGCCTTCCAGCCCCCATGACCTCGTCCTCCTCAACGCGGATCCGATGACGGCTCGGCGAGCGCCATCAGTTGTGCCGCACGCGACGACCAGGACGCGCCGAGCACGGACCCCCGCAGGTCGTCGGCCGGCCGCGGGCCCCCCTCACGCAATGTCGCACGGACAGCGTCCAGGAAAAGGTCACCGCTCGCGGCGATTCTCACTCGATCGGCATAGTTCACGAGTTCCTGGAAATCGGTGCTGACCACCGGCAGGCCCAGCGCGAGGTATTCCTTGAGTTTGATGGGGTTCGAATGCTTTATCCATGGGTTGTCCAGCCACGGCATGATCGCGACATCGAACCCCGATCCGTAGCCGGGAATCGTTTCGTACGGCCTGAATCCGAGCCAGTGCACATTCGGATGGCGGGTGAGCCGTTCCATCGGGACCGTCGCGTCACCGATCAGAACCAGCGACACGTCGGGCAGTTCCCCGGCTATCCGTTCGAGAAGGTCGAAATCCACCAGATAGTCGTCAAGCGCGCCGAAGAAACCCACCCTCGGCCCGGGAATCGCGCGAATGTCGGCGGGCTGCTCGCTCTCCGGGCGCCGCCGGAAGTGGTCGGTGTCCACACCGTGGTCGAGGAAGTACGCGCGGTCGCCGGTCATCCGGCGCTCCTCGTCCATCAGCGCGGTGCTGACGTAGAGCACGTGGTCGGAACGCTCCAGCAGACCGCGTTCCAGCGCCTCGATGGTCGGCCGGTCGGACTCGGGGAACGACGAGTGCCGGTCGGAACGGTTGAACACCAGCGCCTGCCTGCGCATCGGGCGCACCACGTCCCATGCCGTGGGGATGGTCACCATGATCACGGGCCGGTGCAGCCCCAGTGCCCGCGAGACCGCCAGCACCTGTGCCCGGACCAGCAGCGCGTTCACCCGCCGGGCCAGCGGCGATCCGTAGAAGGGCAGCGGCAGCGGGGACATCACGTAGAAGCCGGGCAGCTCGCGCAGCGGCCTCCTGACGAGCATCGCGACGCTGCGCAGCTTGCGCCCGACGCGCCGCAGCACCTGCGTGGACCTGCCCGGTGTCGGCATCCGCATCCCGATGCTGTTGACCACGAGGACCTTCCGGTGGGCGGCGATCGAGCGCATGAGCTGGAAGTCCGAGTGCGCCCGGTTGTGGTACCACCAGTCCTGCGCGGAGAAGCACAGGTAGCCGGGGGAGTCCGCCTTCTGGACGGGTACCTCCTCGCGGGCCGGGGGTGCCGCCTCCCGGGCCGGGAGGCCCGCCTCCTCGCCGGGTCTGGGCGGCCACTCGCGCATCGCGACCAGCTGGCGCAGGGCGGCCCGATGCCTTCTCCCGCCCACGCCGCCCCTGGCCACCGCGCGGACCAGCTCGTTGAGCCCGACGGCCAGCCGCATCAGCTGCCCGCGCGGGCGACCGTACCGCTCGCGGTGCATCCGGACCCGGTTGGCCGCCGACAGTGCCCACAGCCGGCTTGAGGTGGACTGCTCGCCACCGAGATGCACGGCCACTGCCCGGGGCTCGTACCGGACCGCGAACCCCGCCTCCCCGGCCCTGAGCATGTACTCGGTCTCCTCCGAGTAGAGGAAGTAGCGCTCGTCGAGGGGGCCCAGGGCGTCCAGGCAGGCTCGGGAGACCATCCAGGCCGCGCCGGTCACCCAGTCGACGGTGTGCGGCCTGCCGTAGGCGGACGGCTCCACGACCAGCTCGCCGAGCGGGTGGAACCGCCCAGCCCGGTGGCCGCCGAGCAGCGCCTCGCCCAGCGCCCTCAGCACGGTGGGCCGCCTGCGCAGGGAGAGGTGGAGCTCTCCCGTCTCGGCGGTGAGGTGGGGGGCCGCTATCCCGGTCCCCGGCACGGCGAGCGCCTGCCTGAGCAGGAGCACCGAACCGGGCGCGAGCCGGATGTCCGGGTTCAGCACCAGCACGTCACAGCCGTCCGCGGCGGCGATGCCCGCGTTCACCCCGGCGGCGAAGCCGGCGTTGCGCCCGGTCTGGATCACCTCGGCCTCCGGCGCGGCCTCGCGTACCCGCTCGACGGTGTCGTCCGCCGAGGCGTTGTCCACCACCACGACCCGTGCCGGACCGGCGCCGGCCAGCGCCGCGTCGAGTGAGCGCAGGCACCCCTCGACGACCTGACCGCTCGAATACGTGACGATCACTACGGCGAGCCGGGGCCGGGCGGGGACAGCCATGTCGGAGCCGTTTCCGGTGCGGGAGGGAGGGATGGTCGCGCCGGTCATGCGCGGTGTCTCGATGTCAGGCGGGTGCGCAGAGCACCGATGAGGAGGGCGACCGCGAACGGCGCGTCGTCCCGCAGGTAGCGGCGGGCCAGCCGGCGCGGTTCCAGGGCGAGCCGGTACAGCCACTCGGCGCCCACCCGCTGGACCGGCCCCGGAGCGCGGCGAAACCGCCCGGCCGCCATCGGGATCCCGGCTCCGCAGCCGAGGTACCAGGCGTCGGGCAGCTCGGTGCGGAGGGCTGCGATGATCCTCTCCTGCTTGGGGAAGCCCAGTCCGGCGAGGACGAGGTCCGGTGCGGCGGCGACCACCTCGGCGACCACCTCACGCACCCCCTCCGGCGAGGAGTCGAACCCGAAGGGAGGCGAGCAGGTGCCCGCCACGCGCAGTCCGGGGCAGCGTCCGGCGAGGACTCGGGCCGCGGCCTCCGGTACGCCGGGCTCTCCGCCGAGCAGGTAGACCGAGCGGTTCTCGCGCGCGGCACGCCCGGCCAGGGAGTGCACGAGCGAGGCCCCGGTGATCCGGCAGGGCAGAGCCGGTCCGGCGAGCCCTGCGGCCCAGACCACCGGCATGCCGTCGGCGACCACGATCTCGGAGCGGGCGACCAGGTCGGCCAGGTCGGGATCGCGCGTGGCGGCGCGGACGATGTCGACGTTCGCGGTGACGATCGCGCCGCCACGTCCCCGCCGCCATTCCGCCGCCACGTGGTCGAGCAGCTCGGTTTCACTGATCGCCATGACCTCGACCGCGCCGACCCTGACACGCGTGAACCCGGCCCTGCCACCGCCCGTGGGCTTGGCCGAACCGTTCTGGCCCCGGGTCTCCCCGGGTGTCACCGGGGGTGCCGCGGAGCCTGACGGCCCGCCCACGGAGAGTACGCTCTCCGGCACATTACGATCGGCACCGTTTTCCTCTTCTGGATGGCCGGAAGATCGGGGAATCTGGAAGATGGGCACATGAGAGTCGAACAAGGCGAGATTGACGGTGTCCTGTTGTTCATCCCGACCCAGCGCAGGGACGACCGCGGGCTGTTCACCCGTACCTTCGACGCCGCGCTCGCCGCCGCCCACGGGCTGCGGCCCGCCGAGTTCGTCCAGGACAGCCAGTCGCGGTCCCGTCTGGGGACGATCAGGGCGCTGCACGGCCGGAGCGGACGAGGGGAGGCCAAGCTCGTCAGGTGCGCCCGGGGCGCCGTGCACGACGTGCTCGTCGACGCCCGGCCGGGCTCGGCGACCTTCGGCCGCCAGATGTCGGTGGTGCTCGACGATGAGATGTTCGTCCACCTCTACGTTCCTCCTGGCTTGTTGCACGGTTATCAGGCACTGACCGATCAGGCGGACGTCTGCTACCGGATCGACCGGGAGCACGACCCCGCCGAGGACCTCTCGGTCCGCTATGACGACCCCGATCTCGGCATCCAGTGGCCGATGCCGGTCACCGCGATCAGCGAGCGCGATCTGGCCGCGGGTTCCTGGGCGGACCTGCGCGCGCGGCTGGTCGGCTGACCTCCTCACCGGGCTTCTCGACGGGCTTCTCGACGGCTTTCTCGGGCAGCCGGGTGCCGCGCAGCAGCGAGCCCGCGGCTCCGATGATCAGGAACGACAGGCCGGTCACGGTCGCGAACGAGCGCAGGTCGAACGTGGCCGCCCCGACCAGGGGGACGACCAGGCAGGCGGCCAGGGCAAGTCCCAGGTCCCGCACGGCGGGGTCGGAGCTGAGGCGGCGGACGCGCAGCGCCGCCCAGAGACCGGTCAGGAAGATCCCGGAAAAGGTGACCAGGCCGATGATCCCGGTCTCCACCAGCGACAGGATGTACTGGTTGTCGAAGATCAGGTGCTTCGGCGCGTACCAGGTGCCCAGTCCCCTGCCGACCCAGGGGTGGTTCCCGATCTCGGTGGCCGCCACCGCGTAGTCGTGGGTCCGGTACTGGATGCTCGAATCGCTGGACAGGCTGGTGAACAACCCGAGGAACACGCTGAGCAGGCCGGGCACGGCCACCTTCATCGCCACCAGGAATCCGGCGCCGCCCAGTGCCGCCCACAGCCGCCTGCGTGCGGGCCAGCCCGCGAGGAGCACCGCGCCGACGACGGCTATCCCGAGGACCGCCGACCGCGACACGGAGAACATCAGCCCGGCACCGATCAGCGCGGAGCAGATCCACCAGCGCAGGGAGGGCTCGCCCCGATCGCGGGCGCCGAACGCGTAGTGCAGCGCGACGGGAGTGATCATCGCGCAGACGACCCCGAGCTCGATGGGGTGCCCCGTGGTACCCGCGACCCGGCGCAGGGTGTTCCGTTCGAGGATCGCGGGCAGCTCCGCGGTGAATCGGAAGCCGGGAAGGGCCAGATATTTGGTCAGGTCGAATTCGAGCACGAACTGGAGCGCCGCGATCACCCCGACGGCCGCGCCACAGACCACGAGACACTTCAGGACGAAGTCGAGCCGCTCCCGGCCCCGGATGCCGTCGCACGCCCCGAGCCCGATGCCCACCGTCGCCACCACGAGCACGATGCCGTGGTCGGCCATGTTGAGCTCGTCGGGCGGCAGGTACCCGGCGCCAGCGTACCCGTAGGTGACCAGCATCGCGACCGCGTACCCGAACAGCGCGGTGCGCACGGGGTTGGGGCCCTTGGCCGCGCCGAGCGTGGTGGTGAGGTGCGCGCAGAACCACCAGAGCGCGGCGAACAGGCCGACCGCGTCGGCCGGTGTGAGCGAGAAGGGCACGCCGCGGAAGACCAGCCGCGCCGGAACCAGCATCAGGACCACGACGAACGCGGCGGCCAGGGTCGCCCCGTCGGCGCTGCGCAGACCGGGGCGGTCAAGGGAGGCGGGGACCACGGAGGCTCTCAACGTCGCAGCAGGGAGGGCTCGGCGGGCAGCCCGGACGGCGGCGCCGGGGGCACCCGGCCCCTCCGCCTCCGGGCGTCGAGGAAGCTCTCCAGGGAGAACACCGCGGCGAGGCCGGCGAGCACCCCGAGCAGCAGGGCCGCGGCGGCCCCCCGGGTCTTCCCGGTGCGCTGGGGCTGCGGCTCCGTCGGCGGCACCATCTCGTTCATCGTGATGTAGGTCGCCGGGGGCGCGTTCAACTGCCGCTGGCGAACGGCCAGCTCGATCCTCGCCCGGTCCCTGACCCGCGTCACGATGTCCCGGGCCCCGGACGGCGACCTGCTCGTGCCCTCGATGTACACGAAGGGCCCGCCGTCCAACGACTCCGGGTTGGTGCTGCCGTTGGTGACCGTGAAGGTGGTGTCGCCCTCGGGCCGCACGCCGAGCGACTCCACGGTCTCCGGCGCGCTGATCACCTGGACGAGGATCGAGGCGGACATGCTCAGGCCCCAGTCGAAGTTCAGCAGGGGGTTGGTCAGCCCGTTGGGGCGACCAGGGTCGCTCGGCAGGCTTCCGCCGGTGGGCGGGATGGTCAGCACGAGCACCGCGTTCGAGACGTAGAGCGTCGGAATCGACGAGTAGACGCCCGCCGCGGCACCTATGGAGAGCAGGAACGCCGGCAGGGCGACGTACCAGCGCCTCAACACGATGAGCACTGTCCCCCAGAAGTCCACGCCTTTCCCTTCCTGGCCGGATGGAGGCCGCCTGGCCGGAGAACCGCACGGTTCCCCGGCCGGTGACCAGGTCCTCTACCGCTTGCCTCGCCCGCTTCTCACACCGTCTGTTCCTCCCGCCCCTCGCACCCCTCACCGCTCTCGGGCTCTCCCCCGCGCTCGCCGTGGTCACCGTGGTCACCGTGGTCACCGTGGTCCGCCCCGTCGTCCCGGTCGGCCGGGATCTCCACCGGGGCCGGGGACGGCTCTGCCGACCGCCCGCCGCCGGAGGAGGAGTGCCGGAACACCCTGCGGCGCTCCACCGCGTACGCGGCGCCGAGGCCCAGGACGACGACGAGGAACGCCGCCCCGCCCATGGCCTTCCAGGTGCCGCTCCGGTCCACCACGGGATAGGCGGGCGGCACCACCTCGACGAGCCCGATGAAGGTGGAGACAGGGGCGCCGAGCGTCTCCTGCCTGCGGATCAGCTCGGCCCGCAGGCGGGACTGGGTCCTGGCCATGACGGCACGGGAGAGGTCGGCGGAGTCGCTCCGCACCTCCACGTACACGAACGGGCCGTTCATGAGGATGCCCAGCATGCCGGGGTTGGTCCGCCCGTCGTTGATCGTCAGCTCGATGGGGCCGTCCTTCACGACGCCCAGCTCGGCCGCGACCGCCTCGGTGTTCATGGACAGGATGAGGATGCCCGCCGTGGTCCGGAGACCGTCGCTGAACTGCAGCAGCGGGTTGCTCCGCCCCAGTGGCTTGGCCGGGTCGGTCGTCCCTCCCGCGGGGGGCGTGGTCAGCACCATGGAGGTGCTCGCCAGGTAGCGCGGGGGCACCAGGAAGAAGACGGCCGCGGCGCCGAGCAGCGCCAGGCCGACCAGTGGAAGCCCGACCCGCTTCCTTCTGGCGAGGTCGAGAATGGTCTTCCAGAACTCCACTACGTCTTCCCCGCTCCCCCGAGCGCGCCGGACGCCCGGGACACGATGCGTATTGGTCGCGGCACACGAACTCCTTGTCACTACTGCGGTGTGTCGGTGGCCGGGAGTCCGCCGCTCACCCGACCCTGGCCAGCGCCTCCGCCTCGTACTCCAGCGCCAGTTCCTCCGGCATCGGGTCGAGGTCGGCGCAGCGCACGAAGTCGCGCAGGGTGGTGCCGGTGCACGCCGCGTCCACGTTGCGCGCGCCGCGGCGGGCGCGCACGTCGTCGATGTGCACGGTGCGGAAGTCGATGCTGAAGCGGGTCCTGCCCGAGGTGTTGGGCACCGTGGAGTGCAGCTGGGCGCCGGAGAACACCATGACGCCCCCCGGCTCGGGCACCACCCGCACCTGCGGGTCGAGCACGACGTTCTCCTCCGGTCTGGGCTGCTCCCTGGTGTCGCCGCGCACGTGCCGGGCCGCGGTGAGCCGGCTTGTCCTGTTCCACTCGGCGTAGTCGTAGCGCGCGCTGCCGTTGCGCACCGGGCTGCCGAAGTACTGGGGATGGAAGGCCATCACGTTCTCCGGGACCACCTCGTAGACCGGGATCCACCAGTTGAGCTGGGTGAAAGGGGCCGAGTACCAGCAGTCCCGATGGGGGTGGAAGGCGTAGGAGATCCCGGAGGTGAGGTAGTCGTGAGAGGTGGAGGTGCGCAGCCGGGGCACGTCGAAGTAGGTCCGGTCCAGGTCGCAGCCCAGCTCCCGCAGAACCGCGGGCAGCAGTTCCTTGCACCGGGGATGGTGGATGAACCGTGGCTTGAGCCGGGCCAGCAGGTCGGCGAACTCCTCGACCGGCATGTCGAACTGTGCGGTCTCCGGGTCGCGCCCGCCGAACGCCTCGGCGGTCATCTCCCGGGCGAAGGCCGCCAGCAGGGTGGAGGCGGGCGTCGCCGAGTAGACGAAGACCTGCCCCTGGTAGAGCAGTTCCCTGCGAGTGTCGTCGTCCACCACGCTGTTGGAGAAGACGGTGGTCACGGTGGTTCGCCTTTCTGTGAGTCACTGAAGCGGGTCACTGGAGCGGGTACCGGGGACCAGCCCCGAGGCGATCAGGGCGAGCCTGCGGCCCCGGCGGGCCGCGGTGAGCCGCTGGCGGCGCGCGTACATGCCGAGGACGGCCGCGCGGGCGCGACGGTGCTGCTCGCCGGTGAGGCCGGCCCCCCGCAGCCAGCCCAGCAGCTCCCGGCACTGCAGGAGGGTGGAGCAGCGGGCCCGCCAGGGCGGCACGTCGAGGCGGCGGGCGATCGCGGACAGGGTGTCGTGCTTCCAGTTGCGGTGGGCGAGGACCTCGGGAACGTGCCCCCACGGTCCGGCCAGCGCCAGCTTCGCCGCGAACACCTCGTCCTCGCGGAGCATGTTCCGCCGGGGGATTCGCGCCAGCGGCTCGCGCCGCAACAGGCCGTACAGCGGGTCGATGAGCAGGTGGCTCTCATTGAGCAGCCGCAGCATCTCGGCGAACCGCTCGACCGGGTCGTCCGAGGCCAGCCCCGAGCCCTCCAGGGGTGCGGTCGCGGCCATCCCGTCGGGCCCGGTGTAGGCGACCTGCGTGGTGACCAGGACGAGCCGGTCGTCCTCGGCGAAGGCCCGCAGGGAGCGGGAGACGCACGCGGGCTCCAGCCGGTCGTCGTCGCCGACCCAGCGGAAGAACTCGCCCTCGACCAGTTCGACGGTACGGACGAAGTTGTCGAACAGACCCACGTTCTCCGGATGCCTGCGGTAGACGATCCGGCTGTCGGTCGCGGCCAGGTCACGGCAGATCTCCTCGGTGCCGTCCGTGGACGCGTTGTCGGAGATCACCAGCTGGAGGCGCTCGTGGTCCTGGCCGAGGACCGAGCGGACCGCGCCCTCGATCCGCCCGGCGCCGTCGCGCACGGGAAGCACGATGGACACCAGCGTGTCGGAGTTCGGCATCCGGTCTTCTCCCTCTCGGTGATGGTTCGGCGGGCTCTGGTCGGCGGTTCAGCGGGCACGGACGGGAACGGCCCGCGCGCCGAGCTCTCTGAGCCGCGCCGCGGGTACGGCGAGCAGGACGTAGGCGAGCAGTCCCCCGGCGCCGGCCACGCAGAGCCGGACGAGCGGGGCGGCCGTCACCCCGCCGACCAGCACGGCGAGCGCCACGGTCACCGCCGCCGCGAGCACGGCGCCCAGCAGCGGGCGGACCAGGGCCGGAAGCACCGGCGCCAGACGCACCCCCGCGCGGCTCAGCATCAGCACCGCCATCGGCAGGGCGACCAGGAGGCCGGCCAGCGCGTGACCGATCGCCGCGCCGCGGATGCCGTACCAGTGCGTCCCCGCCCACAGCGCGGGCACCAGCGCCACGGCCCAGCCGAGGTTCATCCACACGGTGGCCCTGGTCGCACCCGCCGAGGTGAGGATGTCGAAGGCGAGGGAGGTGAGCATCCGCACGACCAGCAGGACCGCGAGCAGCGCCAGGACCCCGGCGGCCGGTGCCCATTTCTCGCCGTAGAGGAACGCCACGATCTCCGGCGCCAGCGTGGCCGTCACGACGGCGACCGGGAGCACGAACGCGACCAGCAGCGGCACCGAGCGCTGCACCCCCAGCGAGAGCGACTCGGGCCGCTGCTCGGCCAGCCGGGAGAAGCTGGGCACCGTGACGTAGCGCAGGGCGGTCCCGATCACGCTGGGCACCCAGCTGGAGACGTTGAAGGCCAGCAGGTAGAAGCCGAGCGCGGCGGGGCCGAGCACGGCGCCGACGATGACGTAGTCGGCGTTCATCAGCACCGCCTCGATGCCGAGGCCCAGGGCCAGCGGCGCGCCGAACCGCAGCAGCCTGGCCGCGACCTCCCGGTCGAAGCCGAGGCGGAACGGCAGCCCCGCCCAGGCGAGCACCAGCGCGCCGGTGACCGCGTTGGCCGCGACCTGCCCGCAGGCGAAGCTGTAGGCTCCGGCGCCGTTCGCGGCGAGCGTGACGGCCACCGCCGCGTTGACCAGCGAGCCCGCGATGTTGGCCTTGGTCAGCCTGTCGTGCCCGAACCCGCGCATCAGCGAGCCGGCCCGCACCGCGGTGGCACCGTCGATGAGGATGATCGCGGTGAGCAGCCGGACCACCGGGGTGGCCTCCGCACTGCCCGCCAGCTCCGCGAAGTACGGAGCCACCACCCAGAAGATCCCGTATATCCCGGTGCTGAACGCCAGGGCCATGACCGTCGCCGTCGGCGCCATCTCCTCGACCCTGCCCCGCCACTGCACGGTGGCGGCGATGATGCCGACGTCGTTGACGTGCATGACGAAGGTGGTCGCGGCGAGCGCGATGGCGTAGAGGCCGAAATCCTCCGGCACGAGCAGCCTGGCGAGCACCAGCCCCATGACGAAGGTCGTCACCTTGGTCCCCAGGTTGCCCAGCAGACTCCAGCGCAACCCGCGGCCGGCCTTCCTGCCGATCGTCCCGACCTGCTCACCGGCCGTTCCGGTCGCGTCGCCGGCACCGGTCTCGTCGGCCGTGCCGACCACACCGGTTTCGCCGCGATCGCCGGCGTCCCCGCCCTGTCGCTGGTTCATCCGTGCCTTCCGCCTGTCTCGTGGGGTGATCGGCTCAGCTGGGCTCCTCAACGCGTTCGAGCCAGATCTCCCGCCAGAACGGCACGAACTCGCGCGGGCAGCTGACGTTGTACGCGCCCGCGCAGATGACGCCGTCCAGGACGATGCAGGGGTTCTTCATGTGCAGCATCCGGCCGGTCTTCTCGTCCAGGCACCGCTCGACGCGGGCGCTCACCCGCGCGACGTGCCCGCAGTACCGCGACATCTCCTCCTCGAACCCCATGCCGCGGTTGAGCAGGTCGTCGTTGAGCGTCTGGAGGATCTCCTCCTTGGACCTGACCCGGACCAGCTCCCCTGGACGCAGGTCCAGGGTCCGCGTCGGAGTGGTGGGTCCGGCCTTGCCCCTGACGAACCCCCAGCGCAGCCCGCCCCTGATCCACAGCCACCTGGGCAGGACCCGCCTGCTGGCCTGCTGGAAGCGGTTGAACAGCCCGACGAGGAACGAGCGCAGCATCCAGGGCACGCCCACGTTCCCCGTCCGCACGTCGGCGACGTACTGCCCGACGTCCTTGAACGGCAGGCAGGTGGGCGCGGCGCGGAGCAGTTCGGTCGCCTGGCAGGAGAAGCGCTCCTCCCCGCCCGGTCCCGGCTCCTTCCTGGTCGCGGCCTGCAGGATCGGCAGCAGGGGCCGGCCCGCGGCGAGGTCGTGCTCGGTGACCGGGGTGAGAGGGGAGTCCGGATCCACCCGCTTGAGCCAGGACTCCTTCCAGTAGAACTGGCAGGCCGTCTGGCAGCCGCCGTGCGCCTGCCCGTCGCAGCGGGCCCCGGTCAGGTGGACCGCCCGTTCCATCCGCCGCATGCCGCTGCCGCTGATCGTGTCGCAGAGCTTGTGCGCCACCTTGTGCACGGTGAGCCGCCGCCCGCAGAAGGCCAGCATCTCCGGCATGAAGGGCAGCGCGTCCAGCTCTCCCCGCTCGTCCAGGGTGGCCATGATCTCGGCCTCGCCGAGCACCTCCACCGTCTCGCCGACCCGGAGGTCGAGCGTTCCAGAACCCATGCCGGCCCGTTGCAGTGTCATTTCCCGCACTCCTTGAGCAGTCCCGCGCCGCACAGTGCCCGTGCCGCGTCGGCCACCGCGGCGAAGGGCAGATCGGATCGTTCCGCGATGTCCAGGAGGTTGTGCTCCCCGTCGGAGAGGTTCAGCACCCACAACATCGCCATCTGGGCCTCCTGCGTGTCGCTGCGCCCGCCCAGCGCCCCGTACAGGCCACGCCTGCCCAGCTGCGGCTCTCCGTGGGGGCTGAGGTTGAGATAGGCGCGGTTGCCCTCAAGCACCCGGGTGACCTCCCAGCAGGTCTGCAGGGTGTCGGCCATCGCCTCCGGGGAGACGAAGTCCGGATTGTCGGCGGAGGTGTGATATTCCGGGTAGCCCGCGTAGGGGGTCCTGGTGAGCGAGCCAACGGGCAGGTCGAAGCCCGGCGAGCAGAACTGCCGCTCGTCGTAGCCGTAGGGGGAGAAGTCCACGACCGTGTGGTCACGCCCCGAGGTCCGCAGGACGTGCCGCACGGCGCGGTCGATCTCGGCGTCGCCCCGCCTGCTGCGCTTGTAGGTCAGCGGGCCGCGATCCCCCGCGCAGGCCAGCACCAGGCCGTGCCTGATCCGCCCCGCGCGTTCCCGGTTGCGCGCCAGCCAGGTGATCGCGCCGATGGTGCCGGGAGCGAACAGGAAGCGGTAGGTGTACCACGGGTCGGCCGCGGCCAGCCGCCGCGCGAGCCCGATCGCCACGGCGACGCCCGCCAGGTTGTCGTTGGCCAGCGAGGGGTGGCACACGTGGCAGGAGACGAGCACCTCCTCATCGACCCTGCCCGGCACCACGTGCTCGCCGTAGGTCAGGTGGCCGTCGGCGAGCGTGGAGTCGATCATGACCTCGTACCGCCCGCCGGCCAGGCCCGCAAGGGTGTCGTGGGCCAGGCAGAAGCCCCACGTCTGTGCGTAGTAGCCGGTCCGGTACGGGATCAGCCCCGGCTGCTCGGGCAGCGTGTGCAGGTGGGGCCGGAGCTCGTCCAGGGTCATGGTGGCCGACACCGGGACGCTGTAGCCGACCACGTGCAGGTTCGACGCGGCGAAGTCGACGACCCTGGCACCGGAGGCGTCCTTGACGTAGGCGTCGCGGATGTTCCACTCCCTGGGCACCGTCCAGTCCAGGACCTGGGTCCCCGTCGGCACCTCGTGGACCTGCAGGCTGACGGACTCCGCGACGATCTCCAGGGTGCGGCGCACGCCGTCGCCGGTGATGCTCCGGCAGAGCGGATAGAGCCGCTCCACCAGGGCGTGCATCCCGCGCCCCTCGCCGTCATCGGTCATCGTTCACCGCCCCCGCCACTTGGCGCGGGCGCAGCGCGCCGTCGACGGTGCCCGCCTCGCGCCGGGCGGACAGCCAGGCCAGCCTGGTGAAGCGGCGCTGGAAGTCGTCCGCCGTCAGGCCGAGCCACCGGTACGCCTCGACCAGCTGGAGCGCGCCCGCCTTGATCGTCCACAGCGCCTGGTAGCCGGGGAGCGCGTCGCGGATGCGGGAGAAGTCGACCCGGTAGGAGCGCGGGTCGGCCCCGGTCTCCCCGGTGATCACGACCCGGGCCTCCGGCACCGCCTCGGCGACCTCGGCGGCGATCTGGGCCACCGTCAGGTTGTTCTCCTCTGAGCCGACGTTGAACGCCCTGGCGTGGACGGCGTCGCGCGGGGCGGCCAGCGCCATGGCGAAGGCGTTCGCGATGTCGGCGGCGTGCACCAGCGGGCGCCACGGGGTGCCGTCGGACAGCACCCTGACCTCCCCGGACAGCAGCGCGTGCCCGGCGAGGTTGTTCAGCACGATGTCCGCGCGCAACCTGGGCGAGAACCCGAAGGCGGTGGCGTTGCGCAGGAACACCGGGCTGAAGTCCCCGTCGGCCAGCTTGAACAGGTCGCTCTCGACCCTGACCTTGGAGTCGGCGTAGGGGGTCACCGGGCGCAGCGGCGCGTCCTCGTCGACCAGGTCATCGCCTGAGGCGCCGTAGACCGAGCAGGTGGAGGCGTACAGGAACCGGCGCACGCCCGCGTCCCGGGCCAGCCTCGCCAGACGCACCGCGGCGCGGTGGTTGATGTCATAGGTCAGCTCGGGCGCCAGCGCGCCCAGCGGGTCGTTGGAGAGCGCGGCGAGGTGCACCACCGCGTCCACCCCCGCCAGGAGCTCGGGGGTGACGTCCCGTAGGTCGACCGCGTGTCCTGGCGGGTCGCCGGGCGCGGGGCCCAGCAGGCATCCGGCGAAGAGCCCGGAGTCGAGCCCGATCACCTCGTGGCCCGCGGCGACGAGCACCGGGGCCATCACACTCCCCAGGTAGCCCTGGTGCCCGGTCAGCAGCACACGCATCCGGTTCAACCTCCAGACAGGTCAAGGGTCAGCTTGTTGACGTGGAACGCCTCGGCGTAGCGGGCGTGGCATTCGATCCCGCGGATGCGGGCCAGCCCGAGGAACGCCTCGCGGTCGTACCAGGGGCGGTGGCGCTGCGAGGGGTAGTGGCGCTGGAGCAGGCTCACCTTCGCCTCGGCCACCTCGGGCGCGAGCGGCTGGTAGACCGAGGGGCGCCCGAGGTCGCCGTCCCATTTGGCGATCTCGTAGCCGAGCACCTGGTGGTCGCGGAAGGCCGTGGGCACCAGCTCGGCCAGCGTCCGGTGGTCCTGGTGGGCGTCGGCGGGGTGCGGCGCGAACAGCAGGCCGGGGTCGGTGCGCGCGCGCAGCTCCTCCACCGCCTCCTTGGCCTCCTCCCAGCGCGCGGGCAGCCGCCCGTCGGGCAGCTTGAGCACGGTGAGCCGCAGGTCCGCGCCCGGACAGAAGGCGGTCAGCGCCGCGTGCTCCTCGTCCTGGCGCTCGGTCCCGCCGCCGGAGAGCACCAGGGCGTCCACCCGGATGCCGGGGCGCGCGGCGCAGAGGGTCAGCAGGCTGCCGCCCGCCCCGATGGCGAGGTCGTCGCAGTGCGCGGCGAGCAGCGCGATCCGGCCCGCCTGGGCCGGTCTGAAGCGGATCACGTGGCCGGCACCGCCAGGTGCTCGCGCTCCCAGAGCGCCCAGGGGCGGTCGCCGCGCGAGTACGCCTCGTCGAGGGCGACCCGCTCCTTGACCGTGTCCGTCGGCCGCCAGTAGCCGCGGTGCGGGTAGGCCAGCAGCCTGCCGCGCTTGGCCAGCTCGGCGCAGCCGTCCGCGACCAGGTCACCGCCTGCCGGGATGTGGTCGAAGATCTCCTGGCGGAGCACGAAGTATCCGCCGTTGACCCAGAGCGGCATCTCGCTGACCGGGGTGATCCCGCCGACCGTGCCGCGCTCGCCCAGCTCGATGCAGTGGAAGGTGTCCGAGGGCGGCACCACCATCATCGACGCGCCCGCGCCCGAGAGGGTGAAGCGGTCGACGATCTCCGGCAGTGGCGCGTCGGTGAGCACGTCCGCGTAGTTGGCCAGGAACATCTCCTCGCCGTCCAGATGGTCGCGGACCCGGCGCAGCCGCTCGCCGATCGGGGAGGCGATCCCGGTCTGCACGAACGAGATCGACCAGTCGGAGATGTCGGTGGACAGCAGTTCGACCCTGCCGCCGCGCAGCACGAAGTCGTTGGAGGTCGTCTCCTGGTAGTTCAGGAAGAAGTCCTTGATGTGGTGCGCACCGTAGCCGAGGCAGAGGATGAACTCGGTGTGCCCGAAGTGCGCGTAGTAGCGCATCACATGCCAGATGAGCGGCCGAGGCCCCACGAGCTGCATGGGCTTGGGCGCGTCACCGGGGGTGCCGGTGCGCATCCTGGTGCCGTATCCGCCGCAGAAGAGGACGACCTTCACGGGTTCACCTCGACGATCTCCAGGTTGGGGATGGGGAAGACCAGCCGGCCTCCCCAGGCGTGTACGAAGGACAGCTGCTCGACGAGTTCCTCGCGGAGGTTCCACGGCAGGACCAGCACGTAATCGGGCCGCTCCTCGGCGAGCCGCTCGGGCGGCAGGATCGGTACGCGGGTGCCGGGGGTGAACCTGCCGTGCTTGTACGGATTGCGGTCGACGGTGAAGGGGAGCAGGTCGGGCCGGATCCCACAGTGGTTGAGCAGGGTGTTGCCCTTGCCGGGCGCCCCGTAGCCGGCGACGGTCCGGCCCTGGCGGGCGGCGTCGAGGAGGAAGGTCAGCAGGTCCCTTCGCACCCGCGCCACCCGCGCGCCGAACTCGGTGTACCCCGACAGCTCGTGCAGGCCCGCGGCCTTCTCCGTGGCGAGCAGCGCGGCCACCCGCTCGCCCGGCTCGCCCGCGATCTCCGCCGGCCGGGCCCACAGGCGGATCGAGCCGCCGTGCGTGGGCAGCGACTCGACGTCCACGAGACGAAGGCCGCCGCTCGCCAGGGCGCTCCGCGCGGAGGCGACCGTGTAGTACTGGAAGTGCTCGTGATAGATCGTGTCGTACTGGTTGTGCTCCATCAGGGTGAGCAGGTGCTGGACCTCGATGGAGACCCAGCCGTCGTCGGCCACCAGGGCGCGCAGTCCCCGGGTGAACCCGATGACGTCCGGGATGTGGGCGTAGACGTTGTTGGCCACCACCAGGTCGGCCGGCCCGTGCTCCGCGCGCACCGAGGCGCCGGTCCGCTCGTCGAGGAAGGCGGTGTGAGTCGGCACCCCGGCGTCCCTGGCCGCCTGGCCGACGTTCTCGGAAGGCTCGACGCCCAGGCAGCGGATGCCCCGCTCGACGACGTGCCGCAGCAGGTACCCGTCGTTGCTGGCCACCTCGACCACGAACGAGTCACCGCCCAGCCCGAGCCGGTCGGCCGCCCCGCTCACGAACTCCCGCGCGTGCTCCACCCACGACGTCGAGTACGAGGAGAAGTAGGCGTACTCGGTGAAGGTCTCCTCGGGCGTGATCATCGGCGGGATCTGCGCCAGCCAGCAGCCGGTGCAGACCCGCAGGTGCAGCGGGTAGGTGACCTCCGGCTCCGCCAGCTGCCGTTCGGTGAGGAATCGTTCGCAGGGCGGTGTCGCCCCGAGGTCGACGACGCTGGCGAGGCTCGTCGAGCCGCACAGCCTGCAGGTTGTCATGAGCTGATCTGCACCTTGCTGTGATCGCCCAGCACGAGGCGGTGGGCTCTGGGGGTGTTGGGGGCGGGGGTGACCTCGACGTCGTGGCCGATGAGGGACGCCTCGATCCGCGAGACTCCGGCGATCGAGGACCTGGGCAGGACGATCGAGTACTCGATCTCGCTGCCGCTGATCGCGCAGCCTGTCGCGATCGAGGTGAAGGGGCCGATGTAACTGTCGCGGACCCGGGCTCCGGAGCCGATGATCGCCGGCCCGACGATGCGGGACCTCTCGATCTCGGCACCGGCCTCGACGACCACCCGGCCGATCAGCTGGCTGGCGCCGTCGACCAGGCCGTCCACCCGGGGCTCCAGGGACTCCAGCACCAGCCGGTTGACCTCCAGCATGTCCGTGACGTTCCCGGTGTCCTTCCAGTAGCCGGAGATGACCGTGGAGGCGACCGGCCGCCCGTCGGCGATCAGCCAGTGGATGGCGTCGGTGATCTCCAGCTCGCCCCGCCAGGAGGGCTTGAGCTCGGCCACCGCCTCGTGGATCGCGGCGCTGAACAGGTAGACGCCGACCAGCGCGAGATCGCTCTTGGGGACCGGCGGCTTCTCCTCAAGCCCGATCACCCGGCCCGCCTCGTCGAGCTCGGCGACCCCGAACTGCCGGGGATCGCCGACCCTGGTGAGCATGATGTGGGCGGCGGGCCGCTCGCGGGCGAAACTCTCGACGACCCCGTTGATGCCGCCGACGATGAAGTTGTCGCCGAGATACATGACGAAGTCGTCGGCACCGAGGTAGTCGCGGGCGACGAGCACCGCGTGGGCCAGGCCCAGCGGCGCCCGCTGGCGGATGTAGGTCACCTCCAGGCCGAACGCGCGGCCGTCGCCGACGGCCGCCTCGATCTCGGCGTGCGTGTCGCCCACCACGATCCCGATCTCACGGATGCCCGCGGCGGCGATGGCCTCAAGACCGTAGAAGAGCACGGGCTTGTTGGCCACCGGTACGAGCTGCTTGGCCGAGGTGTGGGTGATCGGCCGCAACCGGGTGCCCGCCCCTCCGGCGAGCACGAGTGCTTTCACTAGTAGGCCCCTTCTCCGCCGATCACGGCGCTCCAGGTCTTCCAGAGGATCTGCAGGTCCAGGAAGAGCGACCAGTTCTCCACGTAGCGGAGGTCCAGCCGGACCGACTCCTCCCAGGTCAGGTCCGAACGTCCGCTGACCTGCCACAGGCCGGTCATGCCGGGGTGGACGACCAGGCGGCGGCGCACGTCGGCGCCGTACTGCCTGACCTCGTCGGGCAGCGGCGGCCGCGGGCCGACGAGGGACATCTCACCGCGCAGCACGTTGAGCAGCTGTGGCAGCTCGTCGATGGAGTATCGGCGCAGGAAGGCGCCCACCCGGGTGATCCTTGGATCGTTCCTAATCTTGAACAGGACGCCGTCGAACTCGTTGTCACGTTCCAGGTCGATCTTGAGCCGTTCCGCGTCGACGACCATCGTGCGGAACTTCACCACCTGGAACTCCACCCCGCCCTTGCCCACCCTGACCTGACGGAAGAGCGCGGGTCCCGGACTCGTCGCGCGGATCAGCGCGGCGATCACCAGCATGGGCACGCCCAGCACCAGGAGGGCCAGGCCCGCCCCCATCCGGTCGAACAGGCTCTTCGCCAGCCGCCTGGCACCGCGGAAGTCGGGGTGTTCGACGTGCAGGAGCGGCATGCCCGCGACCGGGCTGATGCTGATGCGCGGGCCGGCCACGTCCATCAGCGCGGGTGCCACGAACAGGTCGGTACGGGCGTCCTCCAGGCCCCAGGCGAGCCTGCGCAGCGCAGCGCCGTCCAACTCCGGGCAGGCCAGCACGGCGACGGCGTCGGCGTTGACCTTGGCCACCACCGCGGCGACGTCGGAGAAGCCCCCGAGGACCGGGATCCCGTCGACATCGACCATGTCGGGGCCGGCGGGCAGGCACACGGCGACGACGAGCATGCCGTGGTGCGGCTGCCCGCGCAGCTGTATCACCAGGTCGAGCACCGACTCCCGGTGGCCGACGGCGACCACCTGGCGCATGTGGTCACCGCGGATGCGCCTGCGGTGGAGCCGCTTGCGCATCCGGTGGCGGAAGACGGCGTTGAGGATGAAGGCCAGCGGGAACATCGCCATGACGAAGCTGCGGGCAATGGGTGTCTGCGTGACGTAGGCCCCGATCGCGACGGTGGCCGTCAGGCCCGCGGCGCCGTTGAAGACCGTCCGGAACTCATCCGTTCCCTCACCGTAGGTGCGCTTGCGATAGGCGCCCCCCGCGGCCAGGGCCAGTGGCCACACCAGGGCGAGCCCCAGTCCGAGCAGCGCCTCCGTCTCGGGAATGAAAGCACCGAACCAGATTCGAATTCCGAGAACGACTCCGCAGGCGACCACCGAACACGCGACATCTCCGACCAGGAGAATACGCACATAAGGGCGTGTCCAAATACTCGGAGAAGTGCGCACTGGACTCTTAAGGAGCCCGATGACGAGCTCCTCAGTTCCCACTCTCATACCACCCCACCCAAGATGCCCCGACTCGTCCGGATAAGGTGCCACGCATCTCATTTCAATAGTTGACAGTATTCCCTAATGCATCAGGAGCGTGGATACCCATGGAAATCCTAGTGATCACCATTGGGCAGGGGAATACCGGCCACTGTCCACTATTGGCCGAAGTGCAACGGAGATGACATCTTGACGGAGCGGTTCAAACGTGTACGTTTGACCGCTTATTATTTGTCAATAATGTGAAATTAGTCGTATTCAAAATCCGGAAGAGCGGAAGGTGGTTCTGGACTGCGCCATACGACGACGTAGTCGTCGCGCGCGGCCTCCACCGCCGCACCGAGCCGATCGAGATCGAAATCCGGGAGATACCGGAGACGGGCGAGGAAGGTCGCGTCGGTCGCCGAGCTGGGCACCACGCACCCCTGGCCCCCTCGATCAAGAAGGATGTACAGGATGTCCGAGTCCGTATCGCCCACTACCCGCACCTCGACGACGTCCTCCCACGCGAGGGCGTCAACGCTGCCGTCCTCGTAGTGACGGGTCACGCCTTCTTCGGTGACATACACGTAGGAGTCCGGCACTGAGTTGCCGTGCATGGGCGCGATTGTGACCACTCCGGGGCTCCGCGTGCAATAGAACCGTGCAAGTCAGTGCCTAATGATCGCCCCAGCCGTGATCGAGATGCGCGGCGACCGCCTCCCTGGCGGCCTCCGCGGGGCCGCTGCCGATCGCGTCGAGCAGGTTCCGGTGCTCGGCGACCAGCACGTGCCGGTCGGAGTAGACGGCGCGCAGCCTCACCAGGCCGAGCCTGGTCTCCACGGCCAGCATGCCGTAGAGCCGCTCCAGCCGGGGACTGCCCACCGCGACGACCAGCGCCTGGTGCAGCGCCATGTGCTCGGCCACCATGTCCGACCAGGGGGCGTCCGCGGGCAGCGCGGCCATCCGCGCCAGTGCCGCGTCCGCCTCCCCGACCCGCCGGCCGGCCAGCGCGGTGGCCGTCAGTTCCTCAAGCGGGCGCCGGACGAACATCAGGTCGTCCAGGTCGGCCACGGTCACCTCGGCCACCTGGGCGCTACGGTGCCGCTCGCGCCTGAGCAGCCCCTCGTGCACGAGCACGGCGAGCGCCTCGCGGACCGTCGGGCGAGCCACCCCGTACAGGGCCGAGAGCTCCTGTTCCGGCAGCGTGGTGCCCGGGTCGATCTCGCCGGACAGCACCCGCCGGCGCAGGGCGTCGGCGAGCGCGCCGACGGCGGAGACGGGATGGAGCGGGAGGGTCACGCCGACGACCCTATTGCCCTTCTGTCCCGGCCAGGAGGAGAGACGCGCTCGGGCAGGGAGACCGCGACCAGACTGGCGCCGAGCAGCAGCAGGCCGGTGACCGAGACGGGCCCGAGCCGCTCGCCGAGCACGACGACACCGAGCAGCGTCGCCACCGCGGGCTCGGCCAGCGCGAGGGTGGCGGCGGTCGCGACCGGGGTGGTGCGCAGGCCCCTTCCGTACAGCAGGTAGGCCAGCGCGGTGGTGGCACAGCCCAGGTAGAGGGCGGTGAGCAGGCCGCGCGGCTCGGCGAGCCAGCCGGTGCCGGTCCACAGCAGGACGGGCACCATGACGACCGCCGCCCCGCCGAACATCAGCCCCATCACCGCGTCGGAGGGCGCCCCCGCGCTGATCGTCCGCGCGGCGGTGACCGCGTAGAAGGCGTACAGCAGGCCGCCGAACAGCGCGAACAGGACCCCGTCGGCCCGCACCTCGCCTCCCCCTCCGGTGAGTACGGCACAGCCGGCGATCGCCACCGCGGTCGCCGTCGCCCAGCGGCGGCTGGGCCGCACGCGGTCGAGCAGCCAGGACAGCAGCCCGGTGAAAACCGGACCGCTGCCGATGGCGACCACCGTGCCGACGGCCACTCCGGTCCTGCTGACCGCGGCGAAGAAGCACAACTGGTACGCCGCCACCGCCACCGCGGCCGCCGCGAGCGGGCCGAGGCGCGCCGGAAGGCGGCGCCCACGCGCCGGGAGCGGGCCGCGGGGGAGACGCAGGAGCCGCGCGGGGCCGGTGACGGCGGCGAGGACCAGGCCACCGATCACCAGGCGTGCGGCGGCCATGGAGACGGGATCGACCCCGGTGACGAGCAGGCCCGCGGTTCCCGCGGTCCCCCAGAGCACGGCGGCTCCGATCACGGCGAGTTTCATGGGGCGATTGTAGGCATATTGTCTGACAATCAGACAATGTCATTCCAGCGGGCGGCGGGAAGACACGCCGCCGTCCCGTTTTCCAGCGGGCGCGCGCGGGTAGTTCGGCGAGGTGAGATGTCCGAGAAGCAGTGCGAACCAGCAGCTCAGGGCGTGTGGTCGACGGTGAGCCGGGACGACGGCCGCCGCGCGCCCCTCCGCTGCGACGGGCGGGGATGATCGTGTTGTCCAGGGGAACGTTCCGCCAGGGGTCGGCGGAGGAGGTCGAGTCCATGCTCGGCACCGCGACGCCGCACCCGCTGAACGGCGCGAAGATCACCACTTCGGCCGAGGCGATGGACGCGATCGCCGAGGCCCTCGACCTGCCCGATCGTTTCGGGCACACCCTCGACTCGCTTTATGACGTGCTGACCGACCTGTCGTGGCTGCCACCGGGCGAGCACCTGCTGCTCTGGTCGGAGCCGTCGACGCTTCGGAGCGAGGACCGCCAGACCTACGACGCCATCCGGACCGTCCTCACCGAGGCGGTCGCCGATGACACACCCGGAGAGTCCTTCCTGTCCGTTCTCGTGCTGACCGACTGAGCCGTCGCCACGCAGTGCGCACAGAAGGCACCGCCACGACCCTCGGGACAGCTGCAGCGCCAGTCCAGCGTCTCGTCGACGATCCGGAACTCGACGCACGCGGCACCCTCGTCGACCTCGGCCGTCACCAACCGCGGACTGAAACGGACCAACTGCACCGCCAGCGTGCCGCCCTGGGCCCGCGCCGACTGTCCCGCCCGCTCAGCCTCGGCTTTGACCAGCTCCGCAATCGTTTGCATTGAAGGCTCCCCTCCTACCTAAAGAGACGTATCTGAGGTATGGAAGGTTCCAAACCGATACAGCACGATAAATCATCCCAACGTGACTCACATGCACATCTAGCACCAAGTGACCCGCATTGCTATGTTTGGCGACTGTTGACCACGCATCTCAGTAGTGCGAGGTATTATGGCTGGCCGAAAATACTCAATCAGGGTGAAAATTTTTACCTTACTTCTGGTACCAATTATATCCCTTGTAGTCATTTGGGCGTTTGCTGCCAGCCTGACGGTCCAGAGCGGCCAGGAACTCCTCAAGATCCGCGACGGCTACGCGTACGCGGTCCTGCCCGCCAGAACGGTGACCACCGCGCTCCAGCACGAACGGCTGCTGTCGCTGTCCGTCCTGGGAGACATCGACGTCTCGCGTGCGGAACTGGACGCCCAGCGCGTCCGTACGAACGCCGCGCGAGCCGAGCTGGAGCGGCTGATCACCGAGGCCCGTTCCGACCTCGTCCCGGGCACCTGGGAGCGGCTGAACCGGCTCCTTCGCACCATGGACCGGCTCACCGAGATCCGCAGCGGCGTCGACACCCGCACCGACACCCGGCTGCAGACGCTCGACGCCTACACCGGGATCATCGAGGCCGCCTTCGACGTCTACGAGAAGGTGCGGATATCCACCGACATCGAGTTGACCGACCAGGCGCGGGCCGTCGTCATGGTCGGGCGGAGCCGCGAGATCCTCAGCCAGCAGGCCGCCCTGATTTCCGGAGCCGTGGTCGAGGGGGCCATGAGCCCCTCGGAACGTGCCAGGTTCAGCGAGCTGGTCACCGGCCGCAGGCTCCTCTACTCCCTGGGCTTCGACCAGTTCGACGCCGAGTTCCAGGCCCTCTACACCCCCCTGCACGACTCCCCCGACTACTCCTCGTTCGAGGGGATCGAGAACGCCATCGCCACGTCGGCGGTCCCGGCCCCAGCCTGGGCCGAGGTCGCCACCCGTCTCTCCGACGGCTTCGACAGCCGCGCCGGAAAGGTCAGCGAACGCATCAGCGAGCGGTCCACGCCGCTCGCCACCGGCATCCTGACCCAGATCGGCCTCGCCGGCGGGCTGGGCCTGGTCGCGGTCGGGCTGTCCGTCTTCGTCTCGGTACGGTTCGGCCGGCGGCTGGGCGGCGAGCTCGTCGACCTCCAGCAGGCGGCCCTCGACCTGGCCGACAGGCGGCTGCCCGACGTGGTCCGGCGGCTGCGCCGGGGCGAGGACGTCTGCTCGGAGGCACCCGAGATCAACGTCGGCAGCACCACCGAGGTCGCCAGGGTCGGCGAGGCGTTCTCCTCCGTGCAACGGACCGCCGTCGAGGCCGCCGTCGGTCAGGCCGAGATGCGCAAGGGCGTCAACAAGGTCTTCGTGAACCTGGCCAGGCGCAGCCAGTCCCTGCTGCACCGGCAGCTGGCCATGCTGGAGACCATGGAAGGGCGGGCCCGCGACCCGGAGACCCTTGAGGATCTGTTCGGCCTGGACCACCTGACCACCCGGATGCGCCGCCACTCCGAGGGCCTGATCATCCTGTCCGGCGCCGTCCCCGGACGGGGCTGGCGGACACCGGTCACGATCTACGACGTGGTCCGCGCCGCGGTCGAGGAGATCGAGGACTATCCGCGCGTGACGATCAGCGTTCCGCACGGCCCGTCCGTGATCGGCGCGGTCGTCACCGACGTGATCCACCTGGTCGCCGAGCTGGTCGAGAACGCCGCCATGTTCTCTCCCCCGCACACCTCGGTACGCGTGCACGGCGAGACGGTCGCCAAGGGCTACGCCATCGAGGTCGAGGATCGGGGGCTCGGCATCCCCCCCGAGGAGATGGCCCGGCTCAACGCGCGGCTGGCCGACCCGCCGGAGTTCGACCTGGCCGACAGCGACCGGCTCGGCCTGTTCGTCGTCGCGCAGCTCGCCATCCGGCACGGCATCCGCGTCTCCCTGCGCCCCTCCCCCTTCGGCGGTACCACGGCGATCGTGCTGCTCCCGGGCGAGCTGGTGGTCGAACCGCTCGATCCCCGGTTCACCTACTCGGTCGAGGTCGAAAGGCTGCCCTCCGGCAACGGCCTCCCCAAACGGGTGCGCCAGACCGTACCCGCCGAACGGGCCGCCTCCGGCGACCCCGTCGCGGAGACCACCCCGGAGAGCAGGGGAGCCGTCCCGAGCGGCGTGCTCGCGTCGTTCCGCGACGAACGGCGGCGCACCGGGCAGGAGGGTGGGCCCTGATGACCGAGCGCTGGCTCGACCGGGAGGCCGGTCCGATCGTCCGCCCCTACACGATGACCCGCGGCAGGACCAGGGCCGCGGGGGCTCATTTCGACCTGATGGCCATGGTGGTGGCGGTCAGGGCCCCGCGCCGGGACCTGCCGCCCGAGCACATGTCGATCCTGAACGCCTGCCGCGCGCCGATCTCCGTCGCCGAGCTGGCCGGGGAGACCGGCCTGGCCGTCGGAGTGCTCCGGGTGCTCCTCGGCGACCTGCGCGACCACGACCTGATCACCGTACGGCTCCCCGCGGCTCCCTCCGCGATCCCCCGCGAGAACCTGCTCCGCGACCTCCTCGCCGGGCTCAAAGCCCTCTGAGCCCGCGTTACGCCTGTGCGCCGAGCATCACCGCTCAGTCGGTGGCCAGGCGAGCATGCCGCTCCACGTCATAGCGGACGCCCTGGTGACTCAGCTTGGCCCGCTCAACCCCCTCGGACCGGAATCCGGCCCTGATGGCCACCGCACAGGAGGCCGCGTTGCTGACCCGGTGTCCCAGCTCCAGGCGGAACAGCCCCCGTTCCCTGAACGCCCACTCGGCCATCTTCCTGGCGGCGGCCACGGCCACGCCCCGTCCCCTGGCACGCGGGATCGTCCAGTAGGACACCCAGCCGGTCTCGTGCGCGTCGATGTTGCTCACGGCGACGTTCCCCACGACCTCGCCGTTGGACACCACGGCGAACGCCCGCGCGTCATCGCGGAAGCCCCAGACCCCCATCCACTCCAGCGCCGCCTGAGCCGTGTCGATGGGCCGGGCCGCCTGCTCGGCCATGTCCGGGGAGCTGAACGCGTCGAGCACGACCCACATGTCGTCGGGTCGCCATCCACGCAACTCCACTTCAATCATGCCGTGCAGGGTAGCCCGGCGACCGTCCCGCGAAATCCACCGACGCCGGATCCGACACCGGCGGGACGGAGCCCACCCCATCGGAAGATCTTGTGAGAGCGACTATGGGGTGCCGCCCGCCCGCCTCGGCGCCGATGTGAGGGCTCCGGCCGGAGGGATCAGCTTTCGCGGATCTCCCTGGCCAGCGCGGCGCTGCGGTGTTCCAGGTGCCGCAGCCCGAGGCGGCGGTGGATCTCCCGCGCTCGCTCGGCGTGCGCCAGGGCGTCCTCGGCGCGACCGGTCCTGTGGAGCAGCCGGGCGACCACATCGTGGATCGTCCCCCAGGAGATGCATCCCGTTCCCAACGTCACCAGCTGTCCGGCGATGGGTTCCAGCTCCTCCAGCAGCCCGTACGGATCGGGACGGCCGATCCTGGCCGCGACGAGACCCCACTGCCAGGTGACGAACTGCCACGCCCAGTCACGCTCGACGGCGACGCCCCACCGGTCGATCAGACGGTGGGCGAGCGCCTCGTCCCCCGCCTCGATCACCGCCAGTACGGCGGCGGGGCGCAGCAGGCTGTTGGAGTCGTCCTCGGCGGCCTCAAGCAGTTCCGGCAGCAGCACCCCGTGTCGGCCCTGTGCCCAGGACGAGAAGAAGGCGCAGAGGAGATGGATGTACTCCGGGCCCCAGAGGCTGATGCGCCGGTAGCTCTCGGCGCCGGTCGCGGCAAGCCTCTCCACCTCCTCCCAGCGGCCGTCGAGCATCGCCCGCCCGGTCGCGGCGTAGGTCACCTGCGTCTCGATCTCCGGCATCCGCACCTCGCCGGTCAGGCGCAGGCAGCGGGCCAGCTCGGCGTCGTAGTCGGCCAGCCTTCCCTCGCGCAGGAAGGTCGGCATCCGGTGCAGGCGGGCGATGATCTCGGCGGCCCGGGGCAGGTCGGGAAGGGACAGGATCTCCTCCGCCGCCCGGTAGCGCTCCTCCTCGTACTCCGGGGTCCATGAGGCGATGACGAAGTTGTTGAGCGTGCGTGCGAGCAGGCGGTGGTCACCGGCCCGCCGGGCGAGCGCGACCGCCTCGGCCGCGAGACGCGCTCCCTCCCACCGCCGTTCGCTGTAGTAGAGCTCCACCCCGAGGGTTCCCAGCAGCTCGGCTCTGACCGCCTCCCGCCCGGGTGGCAGCCGGTTCAGCTGGTCCTCCAGCACGTCGATCATGCGCGTGTCCACCACGCCGTAGGCGCGCCAGTTCCACAGCGTCACCCCGCCGAAGACCGTCGCCGCCTCGATCACCGCCGCGTCGTCGCCCTTACGGGTGGCGAGGGTCACGGCCTCGTCCAGGGCGGTGTGCGCCGCGATCACGTCGCCGGCCACCCTGCGCGCCCGTCCCAGCTCGATGAGCAGGGCACCGCGGCTGAACGCCGGATCTGCGGACTGCGGATCGAGCGCCGCGAGCGCCTGCTCCCAGAACATGACCGCCTCGTCGTAGGCGAGGCGGGCCGCCGCCTGTACCGCCGCCCTGACGGCGTACGACGTCGCCTTGGCCGAGTGGCCGATCCTGGCCGCCATACCGAAGTGGTGGGCGAGCACGGGCAACCGCGGCTCCAGGTTTCCCGGGTGAAGATTCTCGACCGCCTCGCCCACCCGCCCGTGGATCTGCGCCCGCTGCAGCCGGCTCAGCCCCGTGTAGAGAGCCTCGCGGACGAGCGCGTGCGAGAAGCGATAGTCCCAGCCTCCGGCCACCTCGGTGAGCAGGCCGGTCGCCACCGCGGGTTCGAGCAGCATCATCATCCGGGCGCCGCCGATCCCGGTGGCGGCTTCCAGCACGTCCGCGTCGACGTCCCTGCCGATCACCGCGGCTGCCCGCAGGAGCGTCTGGGAGTCCTCGGGCAGCCGCGAGACCCGCTGGGTGATGACGTCGCGCACCCCCTCGGGGACGGAGAGGGAGGTGACGTCCGCGGCGGCGACCTGGTCCAGGGGCGAGACGCTGTCCAGCAGGCGGAGCACCTCGCCGAGGAAGAAGGGGTTGCCACCGGTACGGTCGTGCAGCGCGCGGGCCAGGGCCGGGTCGGGGCCGATGTCCGCACGGCCGGCCCGGTCCGGATCGTCAGGGCCCGCGTCGTCCAGGTAGTCGGCGACCTGCTCCCGCGTGAACGCGGTGACGTTCATCCGCTCGGTACCGCGCTGTCGGACCAGATCGCCGAGCGCGTCCGTCAGCGCCGGCCGCGCCTCGGCGGCCTCGGGGCGCAGGGTCGCCAGCACGAGCAACGGCACCCGGTGCAGCTCGCCGCCGAGAAAGGTCAGCAGCTTCAGGGATGCGGCGTCCGCCCAGTGGACGTCCTCCATGAGGATGAGCACCGGTGCCGCGCCCGCCCGTCGTGACAGCGCCCTGGCCACCGCGTCGTACAGCAGGAAGCGCGCGGTGTCGGGATCGTCCGCGACCGAGGCCCCGTCCGCGCCCGTCAACCGGCGGATCACGTTCTCGACCCCCGCTGCCTCCCGGGTCACAGTCTCAAGCCCTCCGGCGCCGGCCTCCGCCTCTTCTTCGAGGGCGGTCAGCACCTGGATCCACGGCCAGAACGCGGGCGCGCCACGCCCTTCGACGCACCGGCTCCACACCGGGGTGACGCCCAGTTCCCCGGCGATCTCGGCCGCGGCCTCCGCCAGACGGGTCTTGCCGACGCCGGACTCACCGCTGACCAGCAGCACACCTCCCGCACCACGGGCCGTGTCCCGCACCCGCTCCCGGATCCGGTGCAGGTGGGGCTCCCTGCCCACGAGCCTGCGCCCGCGCGGAGCTGGGGCGCGCCACTCCCTTGCCGCCCGGGGAGCCACGACGTCTTCTCCGCGAGACGATCCGTCCCCGCGCGCGGGCGAGATCTCCTCCCCTCGCGCGATCGACGGCCAGGAGCCTTCGAGAGACTCGTCCTGGTCGAGGATGGCCTGTTCGAGACGGCGCAGCTCAAGGCTGGGATCGAGCCCGAGTTCGTCACCGAGGAGGGTGCGGCAGCGCTGGTAGGCGGCCAGCGCCTCGGCCTGCCTGCGGTCGCGGTACAGGGCACGCATGAGCAGCGCCCAGGACCCCTCCCGGTAGGGATCGAGATCGAGCAGATGCCCGGCCTCGACGGCGGCCTCGCTGAACCTGCCGAGCAGCAGCCACGCCTCGGCCCGCGTGGACAGCGCCGACAGGCGCACCTCGGTGAGGCGGGCCACGGTGGGCCCCACGAAGGAGCGGTCGGAGAAGTCGGCGAGCGGCTCACCTCGCCAGGCGCCGAGTGCCGCGTCCAGAGACCGCTCGGCCTCCCCCGCCCGCCCCTCGGCCAGGGCGGCCTGCGCCTCCTCGACGGCCCGGCTGAAGCGGTTGGCATCCACCTGATCGGGCGAGATGTCCAGCAGGTACCCAGGCTCCCGGGTCCGCAGGACGCGAGCGGGGGACCGAGGGCTGCGCAGCGGTTCGAGGATCCTACGGAGCTGGGAGATGTACGCCTGGAGCGTTCCTGTCGCGCTGGACGGCGGCTCGTCGGCCCAGAGCCGGTCGATCATCTGGTCGAGGGGTGCGACATGGGGCGCGTTGAGCACCAGGAGCGTCAGCACGGCCCGCTGCTTGCGGGATCCGAGGTCGAGGAGCGCACCGGTGCCGTCGGCCACCTCCACCGGTCCGAGGATGCGGAAATCCAGGCATGCCGCAGCCTGGACGGTATCCGGTGCTTCGCCACCGTTCGCGAGCATCACAACTCCCGCACGAGCCACGCGACCGCCAATGCCTCGATCGCGGGTTCATCGTATCGGCAGGCCGCGATGGGGGTTCTGTCCGCGGCGACGAAACCGGAGGAGCCAAGGAGTGAGAACGTTCCCGGATCCGCCGCCGCCACACGGTAGCGCACCCGTTGGACGCCGTCCGCGCGCATCTCCGTCAGCAGGTCACCCAGCAGCCTCCGGCCGAGCCCCCGTCCCCGGTGTGGCAGCGCGACGGCCAGGGCTCGCAGGCGGGCGTCCCGGGCGGGCTGCCCCACCTCGACGAGGGCACCGGCCACCGGTGGATCGTCCACCGGCCGTGCCAGATCGACCAGCACGTACACCCGGCAGCGAGCGACCGACACCTCGGACAGGGCCTCCGCCAGGGCCTCGTCGAGCAGATCGGGACCCGTCGCACCCACGTATGCCAGGACCTCCCGCAACAGCAGGGTGCTGGAGGGCTGGGACTCCAGTGGCGACGACATGCGCGCAGCGTCCCATGGCCGTCTAGGAAACGACTAGGAGACCTCTAGGCCCTCGGCCGGGACCGGCGGCACCACTCCGATCGCCGTGGCCGCCGGGCACCCAGTAACAACCCAGCCGTCTCCAAGTGCCGGCTGCGATAACTGGCGGACCGGGCCGACCGAGGCCCTGCGACCTCGCCCCACGCCGCGAGTCGTCTCACACCATCGGGAGAACCCTCATGAGTACCGCCTTTTCCACAGCCGAGCAGCTCGGCGGAGAGCTGGAAGTCCTGCGAGGCCAGGTCGCCGGCCCTGTCCTGTCTCCTGGTCAGGACGGCTACGACGAGGAGACCGCGGGTTTCAACACCGCGGTCCGGCACCGCCCGGCCGTCGTCGTGGGCGCCACCCGCACCGCGGACGTCATGGCGGCGGTCCGCTTCGCGGTCCACCACTCCCTTCCCGTCGCCGTGCAGGCCACCGGGCACGGCGCCGTCCAGGCCTCCGACGGGGCACTGCTGATCAACACCTCCAGGATGCGCGAGGTCACCGTCGACTCGTCCAGCCGCACCGCGCGGGTCGGCGCGGGCTGCCGCTGGGCGGACGTCATCGCGCAGACGACCCCGTACGGCCTGGCGCCCCTGAGCGGCTCGTCCTCGGGCGTGGGGGCGGTGGGCTACACGCTGGGCGGTGGCATCGGCCCGATCTCACGGACCTTCGGCTTCGCCGCCGACCACGTACGGGAGATCACCGTGGTGACCGCGGACGGCATGGTCCGGGTGACGGACCCGGACACCGAACCCGACCTGTTCTGGGGACTGCGCGGCGGCAAGGGCAGCTTCGGCGTGGTCACCTCCATGGTCATCGACCTGTTCCCGGTGTCGACCCTGTACGGGGGCGGCCTCTACTTCAGCGCCGAGGACACCCCCGCCGTCCTGCACGCCTACCGGACCTGGGCCGGCACGCTGCCGGAGGCCACGACCACCTCGGTGGCGATGCTGCGCCTGCCCCCGGTGCCCGAGCTCCCCCCGCAGCTGCGTGGCCGCTTCGTGACCCACCTGCGCTTCGCCCACCTCGGCGACGCCCACAAGGCGGAGGCCCTCCTCGCCCCGATGCGGGCCGTCGCCGAGCCGATCTTCGGCGAGATCGCGCAGATGCCGTTCAGCGCGATCGACTCCGTGCACCGGGACCCGGTGCACCCCATGCCGAGCTGGGATCGCGGTGCCCTGCTGCGCGAGCTCGGCGCGGAGACCGTGGAAGCGCTCCTGGCGGCGGCCGGCCCGACGGCCGACGTGCCGCTGGCCGTCGTGGAGGTGCGCCAGCTGGGCGGGGCACTGGGCCGCGAGCCGCGCCGGCCGAACGCCGTGGGCGGGCGGGACGCCGCCTTCGGCGTGATGGTGATCGGCGCCCCCGTTCCCGAGCTGCTCGACACGGTCATCCCGGCCGTGGGCGGTGCCGTGCTCGCCGCCCTGGCTCCCTGGCAGACCGGCGGGACGCAGCTCAACTTCCACGGGCCGATGCTCGCCCCCGAGGACCTGGCCCGTGCCTGGCCGGAGCCGACACTGCGCAGGCTCAACGCCCTCAAGGACCACTACGACCCGGCCCGGGTGTTCCGCTTCGGCCACGTCGTGCCCCGCGTCTGAACGCTCCGATTCACCGGTAGGCGAGGGGGCCTGCCGGCGTGACGATCGTGCGCGTGTCCACCTAAACGGTGTTGCGGTACACGTCCCGCTGCCACCCGCTGTGGGAGGAGCAGACCCCCTGGATCCCGCCCGACATGCTCACCATGCCGTCATTGCACATGACCAGATAGCCCGTCCCGTCGCGGAAGTTCTCGATGCACGGGAAAACCGCGCAGGCGTCGTCCGCGGGCTGGTGAACCTTGCTCCCCGTGTCACAGAAGGTGAACCCGTAGGCGTTGGCGGGTGCTCCGCAGAGCGGGCCGGTCGGCAGCGCGGGCAGCGTGGGGGTGGCGGTCACGGTGGCGGTCACGGTCGGGGTGGCGGTCACGGTCGCGGTGGCGGTCACCGTGGCGGTGGCCGTGGCTGTCACGGTGGCGGTGGTGGTCACCGTCGTGCTCACCGTGACCGTGGTGTGCACGGTCGGGGTCACCGAGGGCGTCGCGGTGACCGTCACCCTGGCCGCGGGGGTCGAGCGTGCCACCGGCGGCACCGTCACCGACGTGGAGAACGCACCGCTTCTCCGGTAGGTGCCGGTGCCGAGATACCTCTCCTGCCAGGCCGTCCGGCCTGCCTGCACCGACAGGGTGGTCGTGACCGTCCGGCACGCCCCCTTCCCGCAGACGCGCTGCTTCACGGCGAACCGCCTGGTGCCGCCGTACCCGCTGGTCACCCGCACCCTGAGGTAGGACTTCCCGCCGGCCCTCACCACCGAGGTCCTGACCACCCGCTTGGCCGCCGAGGTCCCGGCCGCCTGCCCGCTCGTCCCCACGGAGGTCCCGGTCGTCTGCCCGTCCACGCCGGCGGCGGAACTCGCGGCGGAGGCGGAGAAGGTGCTCCGGGCGTCGATGGCCCCCAGGCAGCCGATGACGGCGACAAGAACCGCGACAGCCGCGGTGGACAACGCGAAAGCTTTCATAGCACCACAAATATCCCGCATATCAGAATTCCTATAGATAAATAATTAATCCGCACTTATATCATTTAATCTCATTAATTGAGCCAGCATCCTCGGAGTCCGCCGCCGCGGGGTGCTCGGCGGGACACCCTCGACCGGCACCCAGTACGTGATCTTGTAGACCGGCCCGCGGGGATCGGACACGGCGGCGGGATCCGGCGGAGCCCAGGGGACCCGCGGGGACAGCGCACAGACCTCGGCGGCCCAAGGCGTCTCCCACGCGCGGGGACGGAGCCCCGATCCACCCCATCCGTGACGCGCGACCTATTGACCCCATGTTTCCGACGAGTTAAATTAAGTGTAGAAATAAGGCGTTGATTTACGGGTGCCGTAGTCGCGCCTCATCTGCTGTCGGACCTTCCACCCCCCGGATCCACTGTGGAGACAAGCATGAGAGGTCTGTTCCGTCCTGCCGCCTTATGGACTGCCACGGCAGTCGTGGCGGCTCTGCTCGCAGTACCGTCGAGCCCGGCCTTCGCCGACACGTTGTTGTCGCA
Organism: Streptosporangium sp. NPDC002607; assembly: GCF_053592655.1. Lineage (NCBI taxonomy): Bacteria > Bacillati > Actinomycetota > Actinomycetes > Streptosporangiales > Streptosporangiaceae > Streptosporangium > Streptosporangium sp. NPDC002607. The sequence goes on along the minus strand of NZ_JBSFWD010000034.1, from coordinate 35,477 downwards.
GGGCAAGACCGCGACGGCCTCCTCGACCGAGAACGGCGGAACCCCGCCGGCCGCCGCGGTCGACGGCGACACCAGCACCCGCTGGTCCAGCGCGGTCGGCGACTCCCAGTGGCTCCAGGTGGACCTGGGCGCCTCGTCCAGCATCAGCAGGGTCGTGCTGAACTGGGAGGCCGCGTACGGCAGCGGATACAAGATCCAGGTGTCCGAGAACGGGACCACGTGGACGGACCTGAAGACCGTCACCGGAGGTGACGGCGGAATCGACACCTGGGACGTCACCGGCAGCGGCCGGTATGTCCGGATGCAGGGCGTCACGAGGGCCACCGGCTACGGATACTCACTGTGGGAGTTCCAGGTCTTCGGTGGCGGCTCGAACCCCGTGGGCCAGTGCGGGACCACCAACGCCGCGTTGAACAAGCCCTCAACCGCGTCGTCCACCGAGAACGGCGGAACCCCCGCGAGCGCCGCCTTCGACGGCAACAACGGGACCCGCTGGTCCAGCGCGGCCAGCGACCCGCAGTGGATCCAGGTGGACCTGGGCTCGCCCCAGACCATCTGCAAGATCGACCTGCGCTGGGAGGCCGCGTACGCGAGCGCGTTCAAGCTCCAGGGGTCGACCAACGGCACCACCTGGACCGACCTGAAGACCGTCACGGGCGCCACCGGCGGCGTTCAGTCGCACGAGGTGAGCGGCTCCGCCCGGTACGTCCGGATGCAGGGCACCACCCGAGCCACCGGCTACGGATACTCACTGTGGGAGTTCGCCGTTTACACCACGTCTGACGGTCCGGTGATCCCCGGCGGCGGCGATCTGGGACCGAACGTTCACGTCTTCGACCCGTCCATGTCCAGCGCCGGCATCCAGAGCCAGCTCGACGCCGTCTTCCAGCAGCAGGAGTCGGCCCAGTTCGGCACCGGGCGCCACGCCTTCCTGTTCAAGCCGGGCACCTACAACGTGAACGCCAAGGTCGGCTTCTACACCTCGATCATGGGTCTGGGGCAGTCCCCCGACGACGTCACCGTCAACGGCGTGACCGTCGACGCGGGCTGGTTCGGCGGCAACGCGACCCAGAACTTCTGGCGCTCGACGGAGAACCTGTCGGTCCAGCCGCCCGGCGGTACCAACCAGTGGGCCGTCTCCCAGGCCGCGCCGTTCCGTCGCATGCACATCAAGGGCGCGCTCAACCTGGCCCCCACCGGCTACGGCTGGGCCAGCGGCGGCTACATCGCCGACAGCAAGATCGACGGCGCCGTCGGCCCGTACTCGCAGCAGCAGTGGTACACCCGGGACAGCTCCGTCGGCGGCTGGGTCAACGGCGTGTGGAACATGGTGTTCTCCGGGGTGCAGGGCGCTCCCGCCACCGCCTTCGCCGACAAGTCCTACACCACGCTGGACAACACCCCGATCAGCCGCGAGAAGCCGTACCTCTACGTCTCCGGCAACGAGTACCGGGTGTTCGTCCCGGCCAAGCGGACCGACGCGCGCGGCGTGAGCTGGGCGAACGGCGCCACCCCCGGAACCTCGATCCCGCTCGGCCAGTTCTACGTCGCCAAGCCCGGTGACACGGCAGCGACCATCAACGCCGCGCTCAGCCAGGGCCTGCACCTGCTGCTCACCCCCGGCATCTACCACGTCAACCAGCCGATCAACGTGACCAGGGCGAACACCGTGGTCCTGGGTCTCGGCCTGGCCACGATCATCCCCGACGGCGGCGTCAGCGCGGTCAAGGTCGCCGACGTGGACGGCGTGCGGCTCGCCGGCTTCCTGGTCGACGCGGGCCCGCAGAAGTCCGACGTGCTCATCGAGGTCGGCCCGCCGGGGTCGAGCGCCGACCACGCCGCCAACCCGACCACGCTGCAGGACGTGTTCGTCCGGATCGGCGGCGCCTTCGCCGGCAACGCCACCACCAGCGTGGTCGTCAACAGCGACGACGTGATCATCGACCACACCTGGCTGTGGCGCGGTGACCACGGCGACGGCATCGGCTGGAACGTCAACACCGCCGAGACCGGCCTGATCGTCAACGGCGACGACGTCCTGGCGACCGGCCTGTTCGTCGAGCACTACCGCAAGTACGACGTCGAGTGGTACGGCGAGCGCGGCCGGACGATCTTCTTCCAGAACGAGAAGGCGTACGACCCGCCGAACCAGGCGGCCTACATGAACGGCAGCACCAAGGGCTGGGCCGCCTACAAGGTCGGCCCCGCGGTCAACACCCATGAGGGCTGGGGTCTCGGCAGCTACGTCTACTTCAACGTCGACCCGACGATCGAGGTGGAGAACGCGTTCGAGACCCCGGTGAAGCCCGGCGTCAAGTTCCACAGCCTGCTCACCGTCTCCCTCGGCGGCAACGGGCGGATCAACCACGTGATCAACGGCACCGGCGGCCCCGCCTTCGGCACGGCCACGATCCCGTCCAAGCTCGTCTCCTACCCCTGAGGCACTCTGAGCCCGCCTGATCAGCGGTGGTCAACGCGCTCTCCTCGCTGATCAGGCGCTTCACCCCCACGCCGTGGGTCTCCGCTGTCGCAGGGAGGCCCACGGCTTCGGCGTGGCGACGGAGCGCCGAACCGTCGGGACCGGGGAGAGTCCCGGGCCACACAACCCAACGGCTCACAATAAGCAAAATGTACGATATAGAAATGATTGTCCTTTTTTCAGGCGGATACTCGGACCCGGATGAGCGACGAGGAAAAGCGCGGCGAACCGGCGGCCCGTTCCCGACGCGAGAGCAGGACAGCCCCCACCCCCGTCTCCATCGAGGCGGCAAGGCCGCACACCTCGAACCCCCACGGAAAATCATCACCACATATCCATAAATGTCCGAATGGCGAGCATTGGTCAATGGAAGCATTGACTCGTGGTTGATTAAAACTGAAACACATGGTTCGAGAGTGACTGTCTGTTCTTAGTCGTAGGCATGGTGCTACGGTATGTGCCTGTTCACGCTCTGCTGTGAAACGGCACCGCATGGCCGTCCTGTCTCGCAGGGGGAACAGCAGGTTCGACGCGGCCTTGTCATGCTCTGCCGCCACCCCCGAGGACGCCGATGTCAGTAGATGTACCCCGCCGGGCGCAGAGAAGGTTTTCACCGGGGGAACTGGCGGTCCTCGCCTCTCTCGGCACCATGATCATTACGGTCTGCGCGTGGTTGTGGGCGATGTCCGCCGCCCCTTACGAGGCCAGAGAGCTGATGGCGCTCGTCGGCGGGGTCTCGGCCGTACTGCTGTCCGGCGCCGCCGCGGCCATCGTCCACTATTCCGGCACCGGTCGCCGGCTGCGTGAGCAGGCCGAGTGGGCCGGCGCGCGGTTCACCTGGCTGGAGCGGGAAGCACTGCGAATGGCCGAGGAGTCGCTGCCCTCGCTGGGGCGTCAGGTGCGGGACGGCGCCTCGGTCGCCGACGCGCTCTCCCAGGTGCCGCAGCCTCCGGACGGCCCGCTGCGGCACCTGCTCAACGCGGCCGGGCACGAGCTCGAACTGCTCGAACGCGAGCGCGCCGTCGCCCAGGTGTCCCGTGAGGCGACCGAGCACGAGATCTCCCGGCTGATCGACGACACGCTGCCGGAGCTGGTCAGGCGGATCCAGACGAACCGGATGTCGGTGAGCGCCGCACTGGCCGAGATACACCAGCCGGGGCACGACCCGCTGCGCGACCTGCTGCGCGAGACGGCGCGGCAGCTCTCCGAGAGCGAGCGCAGGGGCACCGCCGTGATGGCGGCGTGCGCCGGGGCCGCGGCCCGGGTGCAGGCACAGGCCACCAGCCTGCTCGCCCGGCTGCGCGAACTGGAGGAGCAGTACGGCGAGCACGAGGAGATCTTCGCCGACCTGCTGGACCTGGACCACCGCATCTCCCAGATGAGCCGGCTGGCGGACAACGTCGCGCTGCTGAGCGGCGGCCGTTCCGGGCGGCGATGGACCCGGCCGATCGTCATGGAGAGCGTCCTGCGCGGCGCGATGGGCCGCATCGGCGCCTACCGGCGCATCCGGCTGCACTCCACCAGCACCGTCGCCGTCGCGGGGTACGCGGCCGAGGGCGTGATGCACGCGCTGGCCGAGGTGATGGACAACGCCGCCACGTTCTCGGCGCACGGCACCGAGGTCCACGTGTACGTGGACGAGGAGGACGCCGGCGTCGTGATCACGGTCGAGGACAGTGGTCTGGGGATGCGCCCGCGCGAGCGGCAGCACGCCACCAGGCTCGTATCCGAGCCGCTCGACCTGCGGACGCTGTCCGGTACCCGGCTGGGCCTGGCGGTCGTGGGGCGCCTGGTCGACAAGTACGGCCTGACGGTCAGCTTCCGGTCGTCCGCCCGTGGTGGCATGGGGGTCGTGATGCTGATCCCGCGCCTGCTGATCACGCAGCCCCTGTCGGCCACCGTGCCGCCCGTCGTCGAGTCGTCGGTCCGCCGCCCCGTGAAGGCCGCCGTACCGGCACCGGCCCTACCCGCGCAGGAGGGGCCGGCCGACGAGTCCGAGGATCTGCTGCCCAGGCGGCGCCGGGGGCAGACGCTGGCTGAGGCGACCAGGGCGCGGCAGACATCGCCGGCCAAGCCCGCGCGCGAGGGGCGTGACTCGGCGGCGAGGTTCGCCGCGTTCCGCCAAGCCGGCGGCCGTGGGCGTACTTCTTCTTCGGCCCCTTCCCCGGCCCCGGGCGACTCCTGACACGCGTCTGCCGACCACCGGACATCTTTGGATTCACAGATGAGGAGGCAGGGGCCGTCCCTCCCGCGCCCGCGCCGAAGGGGCACCCCGTCGTTTCTATGAGCACAACCGACGCTTCGCACACCACCGATCGTGACTTCGACTGGCTACTGGAGAACCTCAAGGAGAAGACCCCGGGGATCAGGCATGTGCTGGTGCTGACCAGAGACGGCCTGAAGATGTGCTTCACCGCCGGCCTCGGCCGGGACGGGGCCGACCAGCTCTCCGCCCTGGCCGCCGGGATCCAGAGCCTCTCGCTGAGCGCCTCCGCCGAGTTCGGGGACGGCATCGGAGCGGGGCAGGCGATGGTGGAGTTCGCCGGCGGGCTGCTGCTCATCGTGCCGGCCGGGGACGGCGCCCACCTGGCCGTGGTGGCCGAGGAGGACGGCGAGGTGGGGCTTATCGCGCACAACATGAACGAACTGGTGGAGCAGATCGGGGTGTACCTCACCGCGGCACCTCGGCAAACGGAGAACAGCGACGACCGCGGATGACACGGCGAGCCATCGACCGAGAAGACCCGGACCGGCTCTACACGGTCACCGGGGGGCGTACCAACGCCGATGAGAAATCCTTCGACTCCGTCTCCCTCATCGTCAGCGAGTGCGCCCCCACCCCCGGTATGCAGTCCGAGCACATCAAGATCCTGCGGATGGCCCAGCGGCCGACGGCGGTGGTGGAGATCTCGGCGGAGCTGCGACTGCCGGTCAGCGTGGTGAAGATCCTGCTGCGCGACCTGCTGGACACCGGTCGCATCACCGTCCGTCATCCGTCGATCGCCGCACATGCCGAACGACCGGATCCCGAAATCCTGAGGCAGGTGCTCGTTGCACTCCACAACCTCTGACCAGATGGCGGCCGCCGTGCGAACGCCGCTACGCACGACCGCCACGGACGCCCTGAAAATCGTGATCGTCGGCGGGTTCGGGGTGGGCAAGACGACCATGGTCGGCTCGGTGAGCGAGATCCGCCCGCTGAGCACCGAGGAGGTCATGACCCAGGCGAGCGTGGGCATCGACGACGCCAGCCGGGTACGGACCAAGACGACCACCACGGTGGCCTTCGACTTCGGCCGGATCACGCTGAACGCGAGCATGGTGCTTTACCTGTTCGGCGCACCCGGTCAGCAGCGGTTCTGGTTCGTGTGGGACCAGTTGTTCGCCGGCAGCCTGGGCGCGGTCGTGCTGGTGGACGCCCGCCGCCTGGAGGATTCCTGGTACTCCATCGACCGGCTGGAGCACCACCGGACCCCGTTCGTCGTCGCAGTCAACCGCTTCACCGACGGGCCCACCCTGGATTCGGTGCGCGAGGCGCTCGCGCTGTCGCCCGAGGTCCCGCTCATCGACTGCGACGCGAGAGAGCGGTCCTCGTGCAAGCACGTGCTGATCACGCTCATGGAGCACCTCACCCGCACCCACGACCAGTCGCCCGCCTGAGAGAGCATGCCGTGACGAACTCCCCTCCCCCGCCCGACTCCGCAGCCCCGTCCGCCGCCTCGCCCACATCTCAGAATCCCGAGCCGAGACGGGGGCCGCTGGAGGGATACACCGACCACGCCGATGCCGTACGGCTGCACGCGTCACTGATCGACGACGATCCGGCCGCGATATTCCAGGAGATGCGCCGCGAGCACGGGCCCCTCGTCCCCATTCTCCTCGACGACATGCCCGCCTGGTTCGTGATCGGTTACCGCGAGCTGCACCATGTCACCAGCCAGCCACAGTTGTTCGGCCGCGACCCCAGGCGCTGGAACATGCGGGATCACCTCCCCCCGGACTGGCCGTCGCTCCCGTACGTGACATGGCAGCCGTCCGTGATGTACTCCGAGGGGGTCGAGCACCAGCGGCGGAGTGGCGCCATCAGCGACGCGCTGGACACCGTCGACCGCACCGAGCTGACCCTGATCTGCGAGCAGGTCGCCGACCTCGCGATCGACGAGTTCTCAGGGGACGGCCAGACCGACCTGATCTCCCAGTACGCCTACCGGATTCCGGCTCAGGTCGTCACCCGGCTGTTCGGGCTGTCGGAGACCGACCTGCCGGACCTGGTCAAGGACGTCAACCACGTGCTGGGCGGGAGCGAGGAGGCCGCCTCGGCGCTTCCCCGAATTCTGAACAAAATAGGCCGGCTTATAGCCGACAAGCGCACCCTGCCGGGCCACGACATCACCTCGCATCTGCTGGCACACGCCGCACGGCTCACCGACGAGGAGATCGTCCAGGACCTGATCGTGTTGATGATCGCCTCCCACGACAGCAGCGCCAACTGGATCGGCAACACCCTGCGGCTGATGCTGGTGGACGACCACTTCTCGATGAGCCTGCAGGGTGGCCGCAGCAGCGTCGGCGAGGCGCTGAACGAGGTGCTGTGGAAGGATCCTCCCTCGCCGAACCTGCCCTCACGCTGGGCCGTGCAGGACTGCGAGCTGGCCGGGCGGCGCATCCGCCGGGGCGACATGCTGGTGCTCGGCGTCGCCGCGGCCAACGCCGATCCGCAGGTGCAACCGGCCGCCCATGCCGGCTCCGGCGCCAACCGGGCGCACATGTCCTTCAGCCACGGCGAGTACGGTTGCCCCTTCCCTGCGCCCGAGCTCGGCGAGATCATCGCCAAGACGGCCGTGGAGGTCCTCCTCGACCGGTTGCCCGACGTCTATCTCACCGTGAAACCGGACGCGCTACGATGGCGCCCTTCGCTGTGGGTTCGCAGCCTGGAGGCCCTGCCCGTACGGTTCAGCCCGACCGTGCCGACCGGCCAGAGCCCGTCGAACACCAGGGACGCCCCCGGGTGAGGTCAGGCCGGAGCGGAGTCCGGCGACCGGTCCACGGCGAAGCCCGTGGCGGACAGGGAGAGCAGACGCTCGATCAGGTCGTGGCCGGTCGACTGCTCACTCGCCCAGGCGATGCCCGCCACGAGGGCGAGGAGTTCGCCGATGCCGACGCCCGCCCGGCGTGCGACGTCCCGGAGCGAGGCGTCGGTCCCGTGTTCGGCGAAGGCCTCCCTGGCGACTGCCAGCAGCCGCTCGTAATTTTCGCCACCTGGCTGGAGCGGGAGGGCAGGAGCAGGTTCGAGGCCACGGACCGCCCCTGACATCGCCCGACGGGGGTTCCGCTTTCGCTCATCCGTGGGTGGCGGCCGCCCGGGCGAGGAAGAGGGTCCGCTCGCGCTCGTTGCGGGTGAGTTCGGCGGCCCGTTCGAACTCCTCGCGCGCCTCGTCGAGGCGGCCCAGTCTCACGAGCAGATCACCCCGTACGGCGGGCAGTTGCGGATAGCCCCTCAGCGCGCGCTCCGCCGCCAGCCCGTCCACGATCTCCAGGCCCCGCGCCGGGCCGTACGCCCTGCTCACCGCGACCGCGCGGTTCAACTCCACCACGGGTGAGGGGGCGAGGTGGGCGAGCACCCGGTAGAGGGCGGCCATCCGTTCCCAGTCGGTGTCGTCGGTGGACCGCGCGCGGGCGTGGCAGGCCGCGATCGCGGCCTGCAGGCCGTAGGGACCGAGCGTGCCGAGCGCCTCGGCACGTTCGAGCGCCTCCAGCCCCCGGCGGATCAGTAGCCGGTCCCACAGCCTCCGGTCCTGGTCGGGGAGCAGGACCGGCTCGCCGCCCGGCCCCGTCCTGGCCCGGAGGCGCGACGCCTGGATCTCCATCAGGGCGACGAGGCCGTGCGCCTCGGCCTCCCGCGGCATCAGGCCCGCCAGGATCCGGCCCAGGCGCAGCGCCTCCTCGCAGAGCGAGGGGCGCATCCAGTCGTCACCGGCGGTCGCCGAGTAGCCCTCGTTGAAGATGAGATAGACGACCTCCAGCACCGATGCGAGACGCTCGCCCAGCTCGGCCGGGGCGGGCAGCTCGATGCGCACCCGCTTCTCGGCGAGGGTGCGCTTGGCCCGGAAGATCCGCTGCCCGACCGTCGGTTCCGGCACCAGGAAGGCACGCGCGATCTCCTCGGTGGTCAGGCCGCCGAGCAGGCGCAGGGTGAGCGCCAGGCGCCCCTCGGTGGACAGCACCGGATGGCAGGCGGTGAAGAGCAGGCGCAGCACGTCGTCACCGATGTGGTCGTCGAGGGCGTCGTCCAGCTCGGCCTCGGCCGCTTCCTGACGGATCTCCATGTCCCGGCCGACCTCTTCGAGCTTGTGCTCGTAACGGGTCCTGCGGCGGAGCAGGTCGATCGCCCGGTGCTTGGCGGTCAGCATGAGCCAGGCTCCGGGATTATCCGGTACGCCGGATTTCGGCCACTGCTCAAGCGCCAGGACCAGGGCGTCCTGCGCGAGCTCCTCGGCCAGGCCGACATCGCGCACCATCCGGGCAAGCCCCGCGATCACCCGCGCGGACTCGATCCGCCAGACCGCCTCGACCACCCGATGAGGATCACCAACCGCCATGCCTCCCGATCCAACCATCCCGCCCGCACTCGCGGCACCTTTCGATCCCGTCGCCCGAGGCCCCCGGACACGACGCGGGCGCGCACGGGCCGCGTGCCGCTCACCGGCCGGCGAGCGGCACGCGAATCGGACGGGACAGCCGGCCTTACCGGGCCCGGCACGCTTGCCCGCATTACTCGTATGACGTATTTTTTACTCATGCAAGTAAGTCAGGGCAGGGAAACACCCGCCGAGCGCTCCTTCACCGGCGCGGCCAGGCGCGCCCAGATCATCGAGGCGACCATCGAGACGATCGCCGAGCTCGGCTACGGCCAGGCGTCCTTCGCCCGGATCGCCGAACGGGCGGGGCTGAGCAGCACCCGCCTGATCTCGTACCACTTCGCCGGCAAGGACGAGCTGATGAGCGCGGCCGTCGCCGAGTTCTACGATCACATCGGACGGTTCATGGCCGGGCGGATGGCCGGCGTGACCTGTGCCCGTGACGCGCTGCGCACCTACATCACCGCGCTGGTCGCGTATATCGCGGACAACCGCCCACGGATGCGGGCGATGATGGAGATCTTCCTCAACTTCCGCGACGAGGGCGGAGCGAGCCGCTCCTACGACGAGGGCGACGAGAACGAGGTCCTCGGCCACCTCCAGCGCATCCTGCGCGACGGGCAGCGCGGCGGCGAGTTCCGCGACTTCGACACCTTCGTCATGGCGGCGACCGTGCAGCGCGCCCTGGACGGCCTGCCGTTCCTGCTGGAGGCCAGACCCGATCTCGACCTCACCGCCTGCGCCGAGGAACTGGTGACGCTGTTCGACCTGGCGACCAGGAGCGAGCCGTGAGCGCCCCGAGCGGGCGGCGCACGCTGCTGCGCCTGCTGGTCGACCTGCTCGTACCGGCCGCCCTGTACTACGTGCTGCGCTCGGCCGGGATGAGCGTCTACCTGTCCCTGCTCGTCACGAGCGTGGTGCCCGCAGCCATGGGCACCTACACGCTGGTCAGGGAGCACAGGGTCGACGGGCTCTCCGTTTTCATGACGGCCATGATGGTGCTGGGCGTGGGGGCGTCGCTGATCAGCGGCAGCGAGCGGTTCCTGCTCGCCAGGGAAGGGTGGCTGACGGCCGCCGTCGGGCTCTGGTTCCTGGCCAGCCTGCGGGTCGGGATGCCGCTCACCTTCCTGTTCAGCCGGCCGCTGCTGGAGCACAGGTTCCCGGTCCGCGGCACCGGCGAGACGTGGGACGTGCTGTGGGAGCGGATCCCCCGCTTCCGCAGGGCCTGGCGGGTCACGACCGTCCTGTGGGGCGCCGGCACCCTCCTCGACTCCGCGGCGCGCGTGGTCATGGCCTACACGCTGCCGGTCGACGCCGTCCCCGCGCTCGGCACCGCTCTGTACGCCGGCACGTCGATCACGCTCATGGTGATCGCCAACGTCTACTTCGTCACGGTGGGACTCTTCGACAGGCGGAGCGCGATGTACGCGCCGCTCGACCGCGAGCGCGCCCCGACACCCTCCACCTGAAGGAGCCCGCCGATGACCGGCGTCCTGACCCGCGCCGGGTCAGCGGCGCACCATCGACGGGTAGTCCTTGAGGGTTATGTTGGTCGCGAACCTGTCGGTCAGCCTCAGCATCAGCTTCAGCAGGAATCCGTAGCGGAAAATCCAGTTGCGCATCCGGATCCGGCCCGGGGTGCCGGGGGCGAGGAAGGGACCGGCGTTGCCGTTCCTGGCGATCCTGGCGTAGCCGCGGAACCCCTCCTCGTAGCGCCGGAAGGCGACCTGATGGTCCCCGTCCGCCGCCGCGAGCTCTCCGGCCAGGACGTACGCGCCGACCATGGCCAGGCCGGTGCCGAAACCGCCCAGCGTGTTGCCGTAGGCGGCGTCACCGAGCAGCACGACGCGGCCCCTGGCGTAGTGCTCCATCCGGACCTGGCTGATCGAGTCGAGGTAGAAGTCGTCCGCCTGCCGTACCGCGTCGAGGACCGCGGGGGTCTGCCAGCCCATCCCGGCATAGGCGTCGATCACGATCCGCTTCATCGCCTCCACGTCGTAGCGGTCGTAGTCGAGCAGCGGCGAGGCGAAGGCGAAGAAGGCATCGGCTCCGGGCCCCCCGATGGCGACCAGCCTGCCGGGCTCGTTGTACATTTTCGCGATCTTCCCGAAGCACTGCGGAAGGTCGGCCAGGGCGTAGTAGTGGCCGAGGAAGCGGACATGGTCGGCCTCGGGGCCGAAGGCCAGCCGGCGAACGTTGGAGTGGATGCCGTCCGCGCCCACCACCAGGTCGAAGACCCGCGGAGCGCCGTGCTCGAACGTGACGTGGACGCCGCCCTCGGTCTCGGTGAGCGAGGTGATGGAGTCGCCGAAGACGTACCGGCACCCGGCGGCGAGCGTCCTGTCGTACAGCAGCCGGGACAACTCCCCGCGCGGGATCTCCAGCTCGCCACCGGTGAACTCGCCGGGCATCACCGCCAGCCTGCGGCCGTTCGCGTCAACGATCTCCTGGTCGGTCCCGCCGGTCTGCAACCGCCGTACGTCCTCCAGGATGCCCATCCGCTCCAGCACCGACAGGTGGGTCTCGCCTTTGAAGTCGACCGCCTGGCCTCCGAGGCGCAGGGCGGGGGCCTTCTCGACCACGGTCACGGTGTGGCCGTAGCGGTTGAGCCAGTAGGCGAGAGCGGGGCCGCCGACACTGGCGCCGGAGATCAGGACGTTGCTGTTCCTCATGTCCCCGAGCCTCACCGGGAGCGCTGACAGGCCGGTGACAGCCGGCTGACAGTCAGGAGATGGCTGTCAGCGCATCGTCCCGGCTCAGCGCGGCGCCCCTGGCGAACTCCGCGGCGAAGGCCTCCGCGCCGATGAGCTCCGTGGCGCCCGCGGCGACCCTCGCGACGTCAGGGTCGCCGGTGACGGCCGCACCGCGCAACGCCACCCCCACACCGAGCAGGAACGCGGCCCGCTCCGCCGCGCCTTCGAGCAGGGCAAGCCCCGCGTACCCCTCGGTGACCTGGGCGAGATCCATCGTCACCGCCGGTGACATGCGCGCCAGCGCGAGCGCCTCGCCGTGACGGCGCCCGGCCTCCGCGTGGTCGCCCTCTGCCTCGGCCAGCCGTCCCAGCGCGGTGAGCACGAGCGACGCGATGCTCTCGGTGACGTAACCGCCTGGGCCGACGGCGTCCAGCGCCGCCGCGTAGTGTTCGCGCGCCCGTGCGTGATCGCGGCACCGCCGGGCGAGTTCACCCCAGCCCAGCTCGATCGGCGACGACCGGTGTGACGCGCTCGTCCCGCGCGCCAGCTCGGTGGCGCGCCGCAGGTCGGCGCGGGCCGCGGGAACATCGCCCTCGCGCAGCAGCCCGTCGGCCCTCCGGCAGAGCACGTCCACCATCTCGTCCAGAGCGCCGAGCTGTTCGTGCAGATCCAGTGCCTCCCCCCACAGCCGCCTGGCCCGCGCCCAGTCCCCCCGCCAGCCGGCGATCACTCCCAGCCATTCGAGCCCCTGCGCCATCCCCCAGCGCTCGCCCACGGAGCGGAAGCTCGCCAGTGTCGACTCCAGCTCTCCCTCGGCATCGGCCACGTGGCCGTCAAGCAGGTGCATCAGGGACGCCCCGAGCATGGCCACGGCTCGGCTCCACGGGTCGGAGCCGAGCAGCCGCTCCCGCATCAGGCCGGCCCCGGGAGCCGGTGGCCCCGCGACCATGCCCCACAGAACGGACGTGAAGGGGTAGCGCAGCTCCCGGTCCAGCGACCGCATGATCTCCTCGGCCCGCGCCCACTGCGCCGGCAGGATATGCGGTACGGCCTGCAACACGCACAGGACGTACTCCTCCTCCAGCCCTTCGGGCGGCTCGGTGCCGAACCGTTCGAGCAGCCGGCGCGCCGACGAGACCGCCTGTTCCCGCCGCCCGCTCAGCCACTGGTACGCCGCCAGGGCCGCGATCAGCCGCAGCGCCGTCTCCGGGTCATCCGGTACGGCACGGCCCAGCGCGGCCCGCAGGTTGCTCTGCTCGGCGGAGAGCAGGGCCAGCCATTCGAGCTGCTCGGCCCGGCGCAACCACGGGTCGGCGCGCTGTGCCAGCTCCAGGAAGTAGGCGGCGTGCCCGGCACGCACCCGCTCCCGCTCCCCCACCTCGGCCAGCCGCTCCGCACAGAACAGGCGGATCGTGTCGAGCATCCGGTAGCGGCCGTCGCCTGCCTCGATGAGTGACTTGTCCACCAGGCCGGCCAGCACCTCGCCGGATCCGCAGATCCGTTCGACGGCCTCCAGGGACGAGCTGCCCGAGAACACCGAGAACCGCGCGGCCAGCGCCTGCTCCTCGGGGCTGAGCAGGCTCCAGCTCCAGTCCACCACCGCGTACAGCGTCCGATGCCGTGCCGCCGCGGTGCGATCACCGCGGGACAGCAGCGTGAACCGGCCGTACTCCTTCAGGCGCGCGACGATCTCCTCGACGGTGAACGACCTCAGCCTCGCCGCCGCCAGCTCGATGGCCAGCGGCAGCCCGTCCAGCATGCCGCAGATCTCGGCGACCTCGGCTCTCATGACGGAGCCGGGACGTACGGCGGCGGCTCGCTCCATGAACAGCCGCACCGAGGGATAGCCGAGTGCGTCGTCGAGATCCGTGCCGGGGGGCGGTACGGCCAGCGGCGAGAGCGGGACGAGCATCTCGCCGGTGAGCCCGAGCGGCTCGCGGCTGGTGGCCAGCACGGCCAGCTCCGGGCAGGCGTCGAGCAGCCGCCGGACGAGCGCCGCGGCCGGAGCGATCACGTGCTCGCAGTTGTCCAGGACGAGCAGGAGCTCCTGGTCTGCCAGGGCCGCCACGAGCCGGTCCGTGAGGTCGAGCCGGCCCGGCACCGGTGACCGCAGCCCCGCCTCGCGCAGACCGAGCGCGCCGAGCACCGCCAGGGGGATCTGACCTCCGTCGTCGAGCGGGGACAGATCGACGAAGCACACGTCCCGCGTCAGGCGGCGGGCCGCCTCGATCGCCAGCCTCGTCTTGCCGGTGCCGCCCGTACCGGTCAGGGTGATCAGACGGGAGTCCCGCAGCGAGTCGATCCGGTCCAGCTCGGCCTCGCGGCCCACGAAGCCGGTGAGCTGCGCGGGCAGCCGGTGCCGTACCGTCCCGGGCCTCTCCGCGCCGCGCAGGATCGCCAGGTGAAGCGCCGCCAGTTCCGGCGCCGGGCCGGCGCCGAGCTCGTCCGCCAGCAGCCGCCTGACCTCGTCGAAGACGGCCAGCGCCGCGGCCTGCTGCCCGGAGGCGTGCAGCGCCCGCATGAGCTGGCCCCACAGCCGCTCGCGCAACGGGTTCTCGGCCGCCAACTGCCGCAACTCGGCTATCGAGGTGCCCTCCGGGAGCGCGAGCTCGGCCTCGACCAGGTCCTCCCGCGCCGCCAGCCGTAGCTCTTCCAGCCGGCCCGCCTGCGGCATGCCGGTCGGCGCGGGCCCTCGCCACAGCGCCAGTCCTTCGCTGAGCACCCTCGCGGCATGCTCATGCCGGCCTGCGGTCAGCAGCCTGTGTCCCTCGCGCGCGAGCCGCTCGAACCGGTGCGCGTCGACGTCATCGGGGTCGACCGCGAGCCGGTATCCGGCCCGGTGAAACGTGATCAGGCCGGGCGGCAGGCCGCGGCGGAGCCGGGACACCTGGGCCTGGATCGCGTTGGCCGCACCGGCCGGAGGATCGTCACCGTACTGCCCGTCTATCAACCGGTCCACGCTGACCAGCCGGCCCGCGTCGAGCAGAAGCAGCACCAGCAGGGCACGCGACCGGGGGCCGCCGACGGAGACGGGTTCCCCCTCCTCCGTCCGCACCTCCAACGGCCCCAGGATCCCGAACTGCACGAGACCGATTGTGGCCTATGCGCCCTACTTCATGAGGATCAGCGCGAACCTCGCGGCCGGACCCGGCTCAGAACGCGTCGCGGTACCCGGTGGCCGCGGCCCTGATCCGGTCCACCTGCGCCTCCAGCTCCCGGACATCGAACGGCACGGCCGAGGCCTCGAACTCCCTGCCCAGCGCGTGCAGCATGTCCAGGCCGTCCCAGATCGCGGCGAACTCGTCGTCGATCGGCCGCACCAGATCACCGAGTGCGCCCTCGACCCGGTGACGCAGGACGAGCATCCGCCACTTCCCAAGGAACCAGCGGAACTCCGTGAGCCGCTCGCCCGCCTCGGCGATCTCGGAGACGACCTCGCGCAGTGTCTGGTTCACCTGCTGTGCCCTGGCCGACATCTCCAGCACGCTCTCCTGCACGGCATCGCAGAGCTGGGGCACCTCGCTCAGCGAGGTACGCGGCGCGATACCGTCCGCGACCTCGGCGGCGAACGCGGCGACCATGTCGTTGTGCAGGCTCGCCAGCACGATCCGGAAGCGCAGGTCCGTGACGTACGAGCGCAGCGCGGCGAGCCTGGGCACCAGCCGCTCCAGCGTGCCCATCGCGGTGCGCGTCGGCGTGGCCATCACCCGGGCGACGTTGCTCAGCACCGGTACGGTGTCGGCGACCGTCTCGGAGGCGACCTGGGCTCCGGCGACCACCTCGTCGAGCCGGCGGGCGACGTCGAGCACCTGGGTGGACGACCGCATGAGCCGGTCGCTGAACACCCGATAGCTCTCCAGCCGCTCCACCAGGCCGGTCAGCAGCGTTTCCAGCGCTCCGACCCCGGCCAGCACCTCCGCGATCGGTCCCCGCGCCCAGGACCGGGCATAGGTCGCGGACGCCAACCGGCCGCGCGCCGCGACCTCGGCGGTCAGCGCCTCGGTGAGGAAGTCGTCATGCGAGCCGAATCCGCGCTCTCCCAGCAGCTGTTCGATCTGTTCCCTACCGAACAGCGCCACGTCACGCCGGTTCATCCGACCGCGCTCGGCCGCCTCGAACTCGACGTCGGCGACATACTTGTATATGCGCTTGACCTCCTCGAACAGCTCGGACCGCGGCGCCATCCGAACCGACAGGAAACCCTCCGCCGAGGGCGTCATGGTGGCGAAAACCCAGTAGTGGCTGCCGTCCTTGGCCAGGTTCCGCACGTAGGCTCCCGCTGGACGCCCGGAGAGCAAGCGGTCCCACAGCAACCGGAAGACCCCGGCAGGCATGTCGGGGTGGCGCACGATGTTGTGCGATGCCCCGGTGAGCTCGTCCAGGGAGAACCGGGAGGTCCGGACGAAGACGGAGTTCCCGCTGCGGATCAACCCGTGCCGATCCGTCGTGGAGAAGAAGAGCTCCTCCGGACCGATGACCTGCTCCAGTCCGCTAGGCACGATCAACTCGCCAAAACCCATCGTCCGCCTTCCAATCTCGGGAGACGATATCAGCCGGACCCCATGGCCCCAGGTGGAGGTCACGGCCGCGCGCTCCCTTCCCCGGGACGCCCGACCTCGCCTGCCGGCGATCCCGCGAACGACTCCCGGTGTACGCGTCCAGCCCGTGAGTACGTCCGGCCGCGAAGGTGCCGGGAAACGCACGAACCCCCGGCCGGGGTTCCCGGCCGGGGGCTCGTGCACGGTGGTGGGATCAGGCGGGGGCGGCGAAGTCCTCGGGGCCGAAGACGCGCAGCACGTCGGCCTCGCCCTCCCAGCCCGCCCAGTGATCCCGGTGGATCTTCAGGAAGCGGGAGGTCCACTCGACGGCCTCCTCCTTCGAGCGGACCTGGTAGAGCGCGTAGCTGATCAGCTCCTTCGCCTCGGCGAACGGGCCGTCGGTGACGCTCAGCCTGCCCCCGGTGAGCTCGACCCGCGCGCCCTGCGCACTCGGGGCCAGCCCGGCGGTGTCGAGCAGCGCCCCGGCCCCGGTGGCCTCCTCGCCGAGCTTGGCGATGGCCTCCATCAGCTCCGCCGGCGGCGGGGTGGTGGGCTGGTTGGTGACCCTAAGAATGATCATGTATCGCATCGGATGTCTCCTTCGATCTTGTTTTCTTGACGGTGTGGTGCGGGGATCGGGTGCGCTCAGGCGTGCTGGGGGGCGGTGTGCCGGTACAGGTGCAGAGACAGGGCCGAGAGCCAGGCCCAGACGATCACTACCCCGGAGGTGAAGACAAGGTTGGCCCACGGGGCGCCCGCACCGGTCGCGATGGCGGCGAAGGCCGCGAGGAACAACCCGCCGGTGAGCCGGGAGTAAAGCACCCACCCGGTACGGCCCGCGGCGGCGAACCTGCGGCCGATGACGAAACAGGTCACGATCACGCACAGGAAACCCACCGCGCCGCAGGCGAAGTGGAGCGTCCCGGACAGGCTCACCGCCCCGGGCCCCTCCGGCGTCCCCACCGGGAAGCCCATCGCCGGATCCGCCCGGAAGATCCCCGCGCCGATCAGGCTCACCCCGTACATCCCGACGAGCCGGGGAGCCCAGGTCGCGCCCCGCCCGCCGGCCAGGGCCCGGCCCAGGCCGACCGCGCAGGCGATGACCATCAGCCCGGCGGCGACGAAGTTGGTGATCTGGATCCAGCCGAGGTCGCCGTTGGCCAGCATGCTCCATGCGTGGCGGGAGAGGTCGAATCCCTCCCGGGTCAGCGCCTGGACCAGGGACACCCCGACGTACACCGGCCCGGCGATGATCCCGTAGCCCAGCAGCGACCTGGTGACACTGGTACGCGGGTCGCAGGTCACCGGGGGCGCGGTCCTCGTCAGCTGCTGGGTCATGGCCGTTCTCCTTACGAGTCCTGGGCCGGCTCTCGGGTGTTCCTCTCGGCCCTCTGACCACGCTTCGAACGAGACCGCCCCGATTCGACAGCCCGCTCAAATCTTTTTCAAGATCTTTTAGCACCACTGTGCGGCGCTTCGTCATGGCCGGATCTGCAAGATATGTGTCCTTTCAGCCATCGCCACGGATGGCCAAGCATGGGCGGTATGCCGAAACGCGTCGTCATCGTGCTTTTTGACAGCTTCCAGTTGCTCGATCTCGCGGGGCCCGCCGATGTCTTCTCCGCGGCCGGTCTGCTGAGCCCCGGCGCCGACTACCGGGTGGAGGTCACGGCCGTCCACGCGGGAGCCGTGCGCTCCCTGTCCGGTGTCACGGTGACCGCCGAGACACCGCTGCGAAGCGTGCGAGGTCCGATCGACACGCTGCTGGTCGTCGGCGGTCTCCCGGCCCGCACGGCTGTCGCCGACACGGCGGCGTTGGTACCGGAGGTGCGCAGGCTCGCCGGGGAGTCAGGTCGTATCGGGTCCATCTGTTCGGGCACGTTGCTGCTGGCCGAGGCCGGCCTGCTGGAAGGGCGGCGGGCGACCACCCACTGGGCGGTGGGGGACCTGCTCGCCCGCGAGCATCCGAACGTACGGGTGGACGCCGACCGTATCCACGTACGCGACGGCAACGTGTGGACCTCGGCGGGGGTCACCTCGGGGATCGACCTCGCCCTTGCCCTCGTCGCCCACGACCACGGGCACGACCTGGCCAGGGAGATCTCCCGCTGGCTGGTCGTGTACCTGCAGCGCCCAGGCGGGCAGAGCCAGTTCAGCACGCCGCTGAGCGCGCGGACGCCGAAGCGCGAACCCCTGCGCGACCTGCAGGGATGGATCGAGGAGAACCTCAGTGCCGACCTGTCGGTGGAGGTTCTCGCGGGACGCGTGAACACGAGTGTCCGCCACTTCTCACGCGTGTTCAGGGCCGAGGTCGGCGTGCCACCCGCACGGTATGTCGAGCACGCACGGACGGCGGCGGCCAAGCGACTGCTGGAGAGCACCGATGAGCCGCTCGACCGGATCGCCACCCGGGTGGGGCTGGGGACGCCCGAGACCCTCTATCGCGTCTTCCGCCGGCATCTCAAGATCTCGCCGGGAGGTTACCGGCGCAGGTTCCGTGACAAGGAGAACTGACATGCACATCGCCATCCCCCTGTACCCGGGTTACGACGCCATGGACGCCCTGGGGCCGTACTTCGTGCTCCGGAACATTCCCGGCGCGACGGTCACCTTCGTGGCCGAACGGCCAGGCGTCATCGCCGACGAGGAAGTCACGCTGACCGCCACCGCCTCCTTCGCCGATCTGCCCAGACCCGATGTCCTGGTGGTGCCTGGCGCCAAGAACGTGCAGCGGAGCATGGCGGACCAGGAATTGATCCACTACCTGAAGGCCGTACACCCGACCACCACCTGGACCACCTCGGTATGCGTGGGCTCGCTCGCGCTCGGCGCGGCAGGCCTGTTGGAGGGAGTCAGGGCGGCCACTCACTGGGTGGCCTACGACCTGCTCGCACAGTTCGGGGCGCGGCCGGTCAACGAGCGCTTCGTCAGAGACGGCAAGATCATAACTTCGGGCGGCGTGCTGGCCGGCATCGACATGGCGCTCTACCTCACGTCCCTGCTGGCGGGGCCGGACATGGCCATGGCGATCCAACTCGGGTTGGAGTACGCCCCGCAGCCACCGTTCAGCGCCGGGACGCCGAAGACCGCCCCCGGAGAGATCACCGAACTGGTGCGCTCCCTGCTGAGAGATTGACGTCGGTACCGACGGTGTCGTGGCCGACGTCCGCCTCGCGGATCCGCACGGTCGGCGTCGCTCAGTGGGGTACCGGCGTGAGCACTGTCTCACCCGCGGGCACCCGATCGACCGTGAGACAGCGGCGCGGTACGGCCCCCCACATCTCGGGGCCGCGCGACGGTGAAATGTGCGTCTTGTACTTTGGGCCGCCCCGAGCAGCGTGGACTTTCGTACCATGTTCATGTGCTCGCCCTTCTTCGCTCCGTGTGGGACGAGCCCCGCCCTCCCAACCCGCCGTCGCGGGCTTGGCGGGACTGGGCACTCGTGGGAGTACTCGTGGCGGTCGCGGTGCTCGAAGGAGTTCTGCGGCCTGATCTTCCATGGCGGGCCGTCTCGGTGACCGTCACCGTCGGGCTGGTGCCCACGCTGTTGTGGCGCCGGACCAGGCCGCTGCTGATGGTCGTGATCGTCTTCGCCACCACGAGCCTGGCCCCGCTGCTGACGGACGGCGACGCCCTGGAGACGTACACGATGGTGTACGTGCTGGTCCTGCTGTACTCGTTGTTCCGGTGGGGATCGGGGCGCGAGGTCGCGATCGGTTTGACGATCATGCTCGTCACGGTCTCCCTCTCGCTGTTCTCCGGCCGCCTCACCCCCGGCGACACGGTCGGCGCGTTCGCCGTCACGTTCTCGGCCGTCGCCCTGGGCGGGGCGCTCCGCTACCGGGCCGGGGCGAGAATGCGCGAGCTCGACCAGATCAAGCTGCTCGAACGCGAACGGCTGGCCCGCGACCTGCACGACACCGTCGCCCATCACATCTCGGCGATGGCGATCCGAGCACAGGCGGGCATCGCCACCTCGGCGTCGCGGCCCAACTCCGCGACCGAGGCACTCCACGTGATCGAGGCCGAGGCGGCACGCGCCCTCGACGAGATGCGCGCCCTGGTCCGCCTCCTGCGCCGGGACCAACCCGCGGAGTCGGCGCCCGGCCGTCGCATCACCGACCTCGAACAGCTCGCGAGCCCGGGCCGCTCCGGCCCGTCCGTCGACGTGGAGATCTCCGACGACATCGGTGACCTTCCCCTGCCGGTCGAGGCTGCGATCTACCGCATCGCCCAGGAGTCGGTCACCAACGCTCGACGGCACGCCCGTCACGCCACCCGCATCGAGGTTCGCGTCGCCGCCGACGACACATCGGTGCGCCTGCGAGTGAGCGACGACGGCGACAGCGGCCTGGTACGCCCGGCCGGGTCACCGGGATACGGGCTCATCGGCATGATCGAACGTGCTGACCTGCTGGGCGGCACCTGCGAAGCCGGCCCCGCCCCGGATCGAGGCTGGACCGTGACCGCCGTACTGCCCCGAACCGGAGCGGTGACATGAGCATCCGGGTGCTCGTCGCCGACGACCAGGAGATCGTCCGCACCGGGCTCACCATGATTCTCGACGCCCAGCCGGACATCGAGGTCGTCGGTGAAGCCGCCGACGGGTGGCGGGCCGTCCAGCTCGCGCGGCGCCTACGCCCTGACGTGTGCCTGTTCGACATCCGCATGCCCGGCCTCGACGGCATCGGAGCCACCCGCTCCCTCGCCGGGCCGGGCATCGAGGACCCCCTCGCCGTCGTCGTCATCACCACCTTCGACCTCGACGAGTACGTCTACGCCGCGCTGCGAGCCGGTGCCCGGGGTTTTCTGCTCAAGAACGCCGGAGCCGACCTGCTCTCCCAGGCCGTCCACGCCGCCGCGAACGGCGACGCGCTCATCGCCCCGAGCGTCACCGCCCGACTGCTGGGAACCTTCGCCCGCACCGTGCCCGCCACACCGCCGGTGCGCCCCATCGAGGCGCTCACGGCCCGGGAGGAACAGATCCTGGCCACCGTGGCACGTGGACGGACCAACAGCGAGATCGCCGACGAGCTGCACATCTCTCTCAGCACGGTGAAGTCCCACATCGCCAGCCTGCTGGCCAAGCTGGGCGCCCGCAACCGCGTCGAGATCGCCATGTGGGCCTACGAGACCAACCGGGTCAGGAACTGAGCCGGGTACGGCGACGCCCCCTATACCGTGACCACCGGCCGGGTCGCCGGATCCCTCGCCGCGACGGCTCGGTGCGGCTCCGCTCCCGCCGTGGCGGGCCGCGGGCCGGGTTTCACCCACCGCCTCCACGACGCCCCCTTACCCCCGGTGACGGGTCCCCGTTCCTCCGCGGCCGGTGAGACCCGCCCGCGGAACATCGGCGGAGCCGGTGAAGGTACGGGGCGGACGCCTGCGGATGAACCACTCGGCCACCGCGAGGTTGATCACCCACCCGGCGCCCACGAGCAGGGCTCTGGGGAACTCCCCAGGTGTGCCGAGGAACAGGAACCAGAACAGATGGGTCAGCACCTGCGTGCCCGCGCCCAGACCGATCGCGTAACCGCGGATCATCCAGGCGCGGTGCCTGGCGACGTCCCGTCGCCGGATCGCGGCGAAGCCGAGAACAATGGCCAGGACCATGGCCGAGCCGAACACGAGCCGGAACCCGGCGAGGAGATCGCCGTCGCCGACGGGGCGGGGATAGAACAGGGTCATCCACAGCCCCGAAAGCGCTGCGACGAGTCCAGATGGGACCAGAACCCGCCCGGCGACGCGGTGCCAGGCGGGCCTCCGGCGGCGGAAGCCGGGAGCGAACTGAAAGGCCCCCAGAATGCTGTACAGGCCGACGCTGAGGATGTGCAGCACCACAGGCAGGGGCGCCGCGAAGAACCGTGCGTTCTCCGATGTGATTTCCGCGCCGCCCGTCAGCTCGGTCAGGCGGACGGCTCCGGCGGCCATCGGAACAGCGCTGAGCACGACCAGCGCAGCGGGCACGAGCCAGTTCGCCCTGGCGGAGAAGGCTACGGCGGAAGTCCCTGTTGTGTTCCGGTCATCCGCCGACCGGCCGTTTCGCGGCGACTGCGGAGACGGAAGGTGTCCTGTCAGGCTCTCGTCGGTCATGACCTGATCGTGACGACTGAGACAGCGGCGGCTCATCGGTAGAACGGCCTGATCTGAGCCAGCCGATCATCCGCCAATCAGGCGTACTTTCGGCCGATGAGCCCTCTGTAGCAGCCTTCTACGCTGATTCCCGGTGGCTCGAGACACGCTTGTCGCCATCCGGCCGGCGATGCCTCCGCCCCATCGATACGGGCCACAACGTCGACCACGAATCTGCGGCACGGCTGACACCCGCACCCGCGATGGATAAGGAGAATGTGATGAAAGCGTTCGTCCTACGTTCGTACGGCTCACCCGACGTACTGGATCTCACCGACATCGACAAGCCCGTGCCCGGCGACGACGAGGTGCTGGTCCGGGTGCGTGCCACCTCCGTCCAGCCCTATGACTGGCACTTCATGAGAGGGGAGCCGTACGTCTCGCGGCTGATGAGCGGCGGCCTCGGGCTGCGCAAGTCGAGGATCGACATCTTGGGCGCCGACATGGCGGGACAGGTCGAGGCGGTCGGCAAGGACGTGACGGAGTTCCGCCCCGGCGACGAGGTGTTCGCGATGCCCAAGCAGGGCGGCTTCGCCGAGTACGTGTGCGTCCGGGAAGGCGAACTGGCGCCGAAACCGAAGAACCTGTCGTTCGAGCAGGCGGCGGCGGTACCGCTGGCGGCCAACACCGCCCTGCTGGGCCTGCGCGACAAGGGACGAGTCCAGCCGGGACAGAAGGTCCTCGTCAACGGCGCTTCGGGAGGTGTGGGGACGTTCGCCGTGCAGATCGCCCGGGCGATCGGCGCGGAGGTCACCGGCGTCTGCAGCACGCGGAACGTGGGCCTGGTCCGATCGATCGGCGCGGATGAGGTCATCGACTACACCAAAGAGGACTTCACGCGGAATGGACAGCGCTACGATCTCCTGCTGGACATCGCGGGAGGCCTCTCGACGTCGGCATGCCGGCGGGTGTTGGCCCCCAGGGGGGCCCGCGTCATCATCGGCGGGCAGGCCGGCCGGTGGCTGCAACCCGTTGGCCACATGTTCTCGGCGCTCATCATGTCGCGGCTCATGTCCCAAAGGACGATCATGGCGGACGTGGTCGGATGCACGGAGAACAAACAGAACTTGATGACGCTGACCGAGCTCATCGAGGGCGGAAAAATCACTCCGGTCATCGACCGGTGTTACCCATTCGAAGAGATCCCGGCGGCCATCGGATATGTGGAAGAGGGACACGCTCCGGGAAAGGTCGTCGTCACGGTTTGAGGCACCACCGGATCCGCCACGCGCACGACGCTCGGCCGGGCCGATGCCCCGCCTGCGGAGGACCCCTTGATCGCCCAAGGGGCCTCCGCGTTCGGTCACTCCTCCGAAGAGCGTCAGCCCCACCGGGCAACAGACGCCGGTGCCGCCGATGCCGCAGTAGCCGCCGGGGTTCTTGTATCGGAGTCGGGGCGACGGTGAGCGCCGCGAGAGCCACCGCCTTGCCGAAATCTCGCCGTTTCGTCGGATCGTCATCTCCCCGATGGCCGAACCGGAGCAGATGGAGAGGCACTCCGAGTCGGCCTGATATCTCCCGGACTTGGTCAATGGTGAGCGGCTGTCGGTGCCGGAGCACCTTGGAGACCCAGCTCTGGGAGTAGCCCACCGCCTCGGCGAGCTGCTCCTGTGTCCATCCGTGCGCTCGCATGGCTTCGGCGAGGACGGTGGGGATGTCGCATTCCGCGAGCGCGGACGCCACACGAGGGGAAGACCGGAACTGGGGCGGCAAGCTGCCGCTCGCTCGATCCATGACGTTAGGTTAAGCCGGATCACCTCGGCGCGGCCGTATTCGTGACACGAATAGAGCCACTACTGGCAGTGCTGGGCTGTTCAGCGCGTGTGCCGTCCTTCGTGATGATCGCGTCATGCATCGCTTGCCACTCCGGGCAGCCAACCGATTACTGACGGCGCTGGAAGATCTCGGCATCGCGGCTGACGTTCACGAGGGCTACGGGATCGCGCTGGTATCGGTCTGGGTGGATCTTGTGGTCTGGACCGATGGCGCGTCCTTCTCCTGGTGGCTGTCGGAACTGATCCGCGAGGCACTTTCGGAGATTCCCTCAAGGCGAAACGCAAACTCGGCGCCCTAAAGGTCCGTACTCATTCCCATCCCTCGCTTTGATCAGACGCTGCGACCGGCTTCGCTCTCAGGCTTGGGCGGCTATCCGCCCACGTGGATGTGGCGAGATCTGGGGCGCCCAATCAATGGGCGCGATCTGACGACTGCTCGCGCGGTGCAGGCCCGGCCGCTGGAACCGTCAGAGTGACGCGCAGGCCGCCATCCGGGCGGGGAGCGGCGGTGATCGCACCGTCGTGCACGGCGGCGATCGACGAGACGATCGCCAGTCCCAGCCCGAACCCGTCCGACGTGGTGCGATCGTGCAGGCGCTGGAACGGCTCGAACAGGGCGTCGACGCGATCCGCGGGAACGTCCGGTCCTGTGTTGGTCACCGAAAGCGTGACCCGCTCGTCCATCGCGGAGGTGGTGAGCCAGATGTCGCCGCCGGGCACGTTGTAGCGGATCGCGTTGTCGACCAGGTTGGCGACGAGCCGTTCCAGCAGCACGGGGTCACCCCACGTCACCACCGGCTCCAGCATCGCGTGCAGGTTCCGGTCGCCGAGCCGGAGGTCGTCGAGGACGTCCTCGGCCACGGTGGCCAGGTCGACCTTCTCCCGGACGCTCAGCCCGCGCTCGTTCCGCGCCAGGGTGAGCAGGGCCCCCACGACCGCCTCGGCCTGGTCGACGGCGACCCGGACGTCCCGGCCCATGCTCAGCAGCTCCGCCTCCGTGGGTGCCCGCTTGCCGAGGACGACGTCGACGGTGGCGCGCATGACGGTCAGTGGCGTGCGCAGCTCGTGGCTGGCGTTGGCGATGAACCGCCGCTGGCTCTCGAACGCGGCCTGCAGGCGGCCGAGCATGTCGTCGAAGGTGTCGGCCAGCTCGTGCAGCTCGTCGCGCGGGCCGGTCAGCGACACCCGCGCCGACAGGTTGTGCTCGGACGCGGCGCGCGCCGCCGCGGTGATGCGGTGGACCGGGCGCAGCACCCGCCCGGCGACGATCCACCCGGCGAGCGCGGCGAGGAGGATGACCACCACGAGGGTGATCAGCGAGTACCGCAGCAGGTGCGACAGGGTCCCCTCGCGCTGGCCCGCCGCGCCGGCCACGACGCCTTCCAGGTAGGCCAGGTCGCACTTGGCCTGAAGCGCGGGGTCGGCGTCCACGCGGAGGGCCTGCCCGCAGTACGTAAGGAACTGCTCGGCATTGTCCGCCGGGCGCGTCCCCGTGCCTTGGATCTCGGGAAGCCCGGCCACGAGGAAGTAGGTGATGGCGACAACGATCGCCCCGCACGCCGCGAACAGGCCGGTGTAGAGCAGCGTGAGGCGGACCCGGATGGTGAGGCGCGGCCGGGTCACAGCCGGTAACCCCGTCCGACGACGGTCTCGATCACCGGCGGCGGACCGAGTTTGCGGCGTAACCGGGTCATCGTGACCGAGACGATGTTGCTGAACGGGTCGGCGTTGGCGTCCCAGACGTGCTCCAGCAGCTCCTCGGTGCTGACCACGCCGCCGTCGGCGGCCATGAGCATCTCCAGGATCCCGAACTCCTTACGGGTGAGCGACAACGCGCGGGTGCCACGGCTGGCCCGGTGGCGGGCCCGGTCCACGACCAGGTCGCCGCGGCGGACGATCGGCGGCGCGGACGGCGCGCGGCGGCCGAGCGCGCGCACCCGGGCGACCAGCTCGTGAAACGCGAACGGCTTGCCCAGGTAGTCATCGGCGCCCAGCTCCAGCCCGTCGACCCGATCGTCGACCCCGGCCGCCGCGGTGAGCATCAGGATGCAGGCCCTGCCACTGGCCAGCGACCGGCACACCTGATCGCCGTGGACCCCGGGCAGGTCCCGGTCGAGCACGATCACGTCGTACGCCGTGGCGGCCGCCTCGACCATGGCGGCCGCTCCGTCGGTGACCACGTCGACCGCCATCCCGGCGTCTCGGAGCCCTTCGGCGATCCGATGGGCCAGCGTGACGTGATCCTCGACCACCAGGATTCGCATGAGGTCATTCTGCGTCGCCGGGCATGACATCGGTCCGACATCGGACGTAGCGGTGCTGTCACCGGCCGCGGCGTAGACCTCGACAGCATGAGACCAATTCTCGTGATCCCCGTCCTGCTGTGCGGGCTGGCGGTCGCCGCCTGCACCAAAGCCCCCGAGGGCACCGGTATCGCCTCGGCGACCAGCGGCACCGCAAGCGCGCGCCCGTCCGCATCCCCGGCCGGCGATCCGGCCGCCTACGTGAAGTGCATGCGGGAGCACGGCCAGACCATGCCGGATCTCGGCCCGAACGAACCTCTCAGGCTCATCCCGCCGAGCGGCGAGCAAGCACGCGCGTGGCGAACCGCCCACCAGGCGTGCCTGCGCTTCCTCCCGGAGGAGATGCGGGAGAACGGCCCCCCGCCAGAGGAACTGGAGCAGCTCCGGGCCTTCGCCGTGTGCATGCGCGCCCACGACGTCGAGATGACCGATCCCGACCCAGCCGACGGAAACATGGTGATCAAGGGCCGATTCGCGAACGTCACCCGGGCCCAGCTCGACAGCGACCCGGTCTACAAGGCGGCCATCGAGACCTGCAAGGACAAGCTGCCCCAGGAACAGAAGGAGGGGAAGTGAACCGGCCGACCCGGACGGCGCTGGTGGGCGGGTCGGCTCTGCTGGCGATCGTGGTGGTGACGGCCGCCGCGATCGGCTTCGGCGGGAAGAGCCCGTCCACCTCGTCGAGCACCACCAGGGCACTACCCGCCACCGCTCCGGTCACCCGGACCACCTTGACCCGGAGCCAGCAGGTGAACGGGGTGCTGGGCTACGGGGCGTCGGTGACCGTCGCCGGACGCGGCTCCGGCACCCTCACCTGGCTACCGCGCCTCGGCGCCACGATCAAACGCGGCCGGTCGGTCTACCGGGCGGACGACGACCCGGTGCCGCTGTTCTACGGCAGGCTTCCGCTCTACCGGCAGCTGCGCATCGGGGACGCCGGCAGGGACGTCGAGGAGGTGGAGCGTAACCTGGCCGCCCTCGGCTACCCGGGTCTGACCGTGGACCGCCGGTACACCTGGGCCACGGCGGTCGCCGTACGCCGGTGGCAGAAGGATCTCGGGCTTACCCAGACAGGTGTCTTCGACCCGGCGTCCGTGGTGATCGCGCCCGGCGCGATACGGGTGGCGTCACTCACCGGGCGGCTCGGCACCCCCGGAAGCGGGCCGATCCTCGCCTACACCCGCACCACGAAGGTGGTCAGCATCGCCCTGGACGTGGCGCTGCAAACCCTGGTCAGGCGGGGGCTGCCCGCGACGGTCGAACTCCCGGACGGCAGGACCGCCAAGGGCAGGATCGCCGAGGTAGGCACCGTGGCCACCCCCGGGCCGGACGAGCAACGCCCCGCGACGATCGACGTGACCGTGACCCTCCGGGACCAGTCGAAGATCGGCCGGCTGGACCGGGCCCCGGTCGTCGTCAGCCTGGTGTCGGACAGCGTGCGCGACGTGCTCACGGTCCCCGTCGCGGCGCTGGCCGTGCTCGCCGAGGGCGGTTACGGCCTGCAGGTGGTGACCGGCTCCATCAGCCGGTACGTGCCCGTGCGTCTGGGCATGTTCGGCGACGGCCGGGTGGAGGTCAGCGGTGACGGCATCACCGAGGGCACCCGCGTGGGGGTGCCCGAATGATCGTCCTCAGCGGAGTGGGCAAGACCTACCCGGGCGGCTTCCAGGCGCTGCGCGACGTCTCGCTGACGATCGACGCCGGCGAGCTGGTCGGCGTCGTCGGCCCATCCGGATCGGGCAAGTCGACGATGCTCCATCTCATCGGGGCGCTGGACCTGCCGACCAACGGGACGGTGACGATCGCCGGAACCGACGTGTCCCGGCTGCCGGACCGGAAGCTCTCGGCGCTGCGGGGGCGCACCGTCGGCTTCGTGTTCCAGCAGTTCCACCTCGCGGCGGGCGTACCGGCGGTGGACAACGTGGCCGACGGCCTGCTCTACGCCGGCGTCCGGCTGCGCGAGCGACGCCGCCGAGCGACCGCCACCCTGGAGCGGCTGGGACTGGGCGACCGGCTGGACCACCGCCCGCACGAGCTCTCCGGCGGGGAGAAGCAACGGGTGGCCATCGCCCGCGCGGTGGTGGGCGATCCGCCCGTGCTGCTCGCCGACGAGCCGACCGGCAACCTCGACTCCGCCTCGGGCGCGGAGGTGATGCGGCTGCTGCGGGACCTTCACTCCACCGGCACCACCGTCGTGGTGATCACCCATGACCGGGACCTCGCCGCAGGGCTGCACCGCCTGGTGCACGTACGCGACGGGCAGGTGGTCGCATGACCGCGCCGTCGCATCTTTCGCCCGCGGACGCCTTCCGCGTCGGCGCCGCCGGTCTGCGCGCCCGGCCACTGCGGGTGTTCCTGTCCGCGCTCGGCATCGCGCTCGGCATCGCCGCGATGGTGTGCGTGGTCGGCATCGCGAGCTCCAGCCGAGAGAGCCTCAACCGGCAGCTCGCCGCACTCGGCACGAACCTGCTGCGAGTGTCCCCCGGGCACACCCTCCACGGCGACCAGTCGCACCTGCCGGAGGAGTCGGTGGCGATGATAGGCCGGATCGGCCCGGTGCTCTCGGTGACGGCCACGGGGACGCTGACCAGCGCCAACGTGTACCGGAGTGACCGTGTCCCGCCGGGCGAGACGGGCAACCTGACGGTGATGGCCGCTCGGACCGACCTGCTCGGCACAGTGGGCGCGAGCGTGGCCAACGGGATGTGGCTCAACGCGGCCACCGTGCGGTACCCCGCCGTGGTGCTCGGGGCCTCGGCGGCCAAGCGGCTCGGCGTCGTCAGGGCCACCCCGGACGTGAAGGTGTGGCTGGGCGGCCAGTGGTTCACCGTCGTCGGCGTCCTGCGCCCGGTCGTCCTCGCGCCGGAACTGGACTTCGCCGCCCTGGTCGGCTGGCATGCGGCGAAGTCCACCCTGCGCTTCGACGGGTATCCGACCACCGTCTACACCCGTACGCGGGACGACGCCGTACTGGCGGTGAAGGCTGTCTTGGGCGCCACCGCCAACCCGGAGAACCCGAACGAGGTGGACGTGTCGCGGCCGTCGGACGCGCTCGCGGCCAAGCAGGCCACGGACACGGCCTTGACCGGGCTGCTGCTCGGCCTCGGCGCGGTGGCCTTGCTGGTCGGCGGCGTGGGCGTAGCGAACACGATGGTCATCTCGGTGCTCGAACGGCGCGCGGAGATCGGCCTGCGCCGGTCGCTGGGCGCCACCCGGGGACATATCAGGATCCAGTTCCTCGCCGAATCCCTGCTGCTGTCGGCGCTCGGTGGCGTCGGCGGCGCACTGCTGGGGATCGCCGTGACGGGGGCGTACGCGACGTACCAGAACTGGCCCGCGGTGGTGCCCGCGTGGGCCGGCGTCGGCGGCGTGGTCGCCACGCTGGTGATCGGCGGTTTCGCCGGCATCTACCCGGCCTGGCGCGCCGCCCGCCTCTCCCCCACCGAGGCCCTTGCCGCCCCCTGACCACATCCTCTGAACAGCCCAAACGCCCCGAAGCTTGATCGCTCCGGGGCGCTTTGTGTTGGCCCTGACGGAGGGTCACGGGGCGGCAAGGGCCTCGGTGGGGAGAGGCGGGCGGCGCCCCTCATGACGATGGTGTACATGCCCCTTCTGGGATGGGCCAACGTCAACGGGGAGGCGGGTTGAGCCCAGCAACGGGCCATATGTTCGATGGGCGGCCGAAGTCGTCAAGCTCAGCTGCTGAGGCAGGCGAAGACGCTCGGGCAACCGCAGAACTGAGTGACGAACTGCGTGACAATCGCCGCGCACACCAACGGACGTCAGCGGATCTTCTCGAAGGCAGATGCCCTGCTTGGGGAGCTACACGGGAGGCTGTGAACGCCTGTTCCAGTTCCCTCGTAATGAAGGGGCGCAAGCAACCGGCGCTTGGCAGCAAAACGGCTCACGCTCACAGGGCCAGCGCGAGCCGTACAGCAGGATCCGAAGATCTACTCCTTGGTCGGGTCCAGGCCCGTCTGGCAGGAGCTCCACTCAGATGGGTCACCTAGCTTGACGTTGGTGCCCCCAATGCCGCAGTGGCCACCGGGGTTCGGGAGGCTGCCGCAGTCTGGACGAGAGATCACCTGGTTGGATTCCCGCCTCCTGTTTCAGCCGTCGGTGTCTTTCGGGTGACGAGGTGAGGCATAGACGATCCAGACAGTGCGAGTGGCGTCATCAATGGCATAGCGGACACGCCCGCCGCTGGTGACCTCGAATTCCCATTGCTCCAGGTCCTTGCCATTATGACGATGAGTCGCGAGGTCGCCGCGTAGGCGATGTTGACGCTCATGATCCGCCCGTGAGCGTGGATCAGCGCGTAGCGCCTCGAAACATCGGCGTGTGTTGCCCAGGGCGTGACGGCACAATTCCTCCCACCCCTTGACCGCATCACCGGTACCGAACCGGATATCCCACTCGTCGTCCGGAGGCGGGACCGTGACCCGGTCACCACGCTTCGGACTCACGCTGAAACCTCTACCGGCCCGAAGTCGCCACTTGTGGCCTTGCGAGCCTGGGCGTAGTGGGCGGGGTCGGCCTTGATCCGAGCGGTCGCCCGCCAGCCTGCGATGACTTCCTGTGTCGTGACATCGACATCCAGTTCCGCGGCATCAGAGAGCGCTTCCACCAGTTCGAGGGTGAAGGCACGCAGTTCGGCGGAGGTGAGGTGGCGAACCCAGGGGAAGACCTCGGGCATGGCGATGACCAGCGCGCGGGCGGTCGGATCGTGCTTGATGAGGGCGAGGAACAGACGAGATGCCGTAGCCAGCGTCTGCCCGCGCTGATCCTCACGATCGGCGGCGGTCAGGTAGAAGTCCGGGGCATCGCGGTGGGTGACACGTACTCGACCGAGGCGCGCGGCGCGTTCGGCGACGGCCCGGGGGTTTCTCGACAGGTCCGAGAAGGTGACGGCGTCGGCGTTGCTGGTGCTCACTCTGCCATCGTAAGTCAGAACACGTTCTGAACTTGGTGAACCGGGAAGGAACGTCACGCGATCGCCTGTCAGTAAGCAGGCCAAATCGAGCTGCCGAACGACTCTCACAGTCATGAATCGTGCAGCAGCCCTTAGAAGGTCGCCCCGAATCAGTTCCCAGCTCAATGAAGGAGCAACGGCGAAGCCGCGCAGACGAACACGGCTCACGACCAGAAAGGCAGAGGCGAACCCCCACAAGCGGGTGCGGCTCACCCCCAGAAGGCGGGCGAGAGCCGTACCGGTGAAGTCGGCGCTACTCCTCTGTCGGAACCGGGCCCGTCTGGCAGGCGCCCCACCCCGACGGGTCACCTGGCTTGACGTTGGTGCCGCCGATGGCGCGGTGACCTTCAGGGCTTGCGCGCGGCCGCGCACCTCAGAGGGCGGGACCCGGAGCCCCCGGAGCTCCAGAATCGCAGAGCCGGCACAGGCCGGGGTCTCCGGGAGTACGGGGCCCGTGCGGCGGATTTCACCTCCATCTGGCCGGCGCCGCAGATCCCACGGCTGGGCCGATCTGTCCGGCCTTCTCTCTCGCGTGAAGGTCAGGTTGAGGTGAGCGGGGCCAGCTGCCGGCTGAGCCGGAGGACGGCCTCGGCCATTCGGGAGTCGGTGACGGGACGGAAGGGCGCGACGGGACGAGCCTCGGGTCCGATGACCAGGCCGGTCCGCCCGTCCAGTGAGGCGTCGGCCGCCGCGAGGACCGACGACCGTGCGGCCAGTGACGCGGAGCCGGACGTGGCGCGTTCGAAGGTACGCCGGACCAGCGGCCAAAGCAGCCGCAGCCCCGGCGAGACGATCTTCGGCGACCGCATGGTGCCGTCGGTCATCGCGGTGGCCGCGCCACCGGGATCGGCCGCGAAAACCGAGATGCCCGTGCCTCGCAGCCGCTCCGCCAGATCCAGCGTGTAAGCGAGGTTGGCGAGCTTCGCTCGGCCGTACCAGTGAAAGCCGTAGTAGCCGCCCGGCGGCTCGGCGGCATCGAAGGAGCGTTTGGCCGTCCGGACCGCGCCCGAGGTGACATTCACGATCCGGCTCGGTCCTCCGGCCCGGAGCGGCTCCAGCAACAGTTCGGTCAGCAGGTACGGGGAAAGGTGGTTGACGGCGAACGACGCCTCGATCCCGTCCACCGTCTGCTGCCGATCTGCGAACATCGCCCCGACATTGTTGACCAGGACGTTCAGCGGGCCCTCTCCCGCGAGCCGGGCGGCCAGCCCTCGGACGGAGTCGAGCGATGCGAGGTCGGCGGCGACGAACCTCGCCCCCTGCCCTGTCGCCACCGCGTCGATTCTCTCGACCGCGCGAGCACCTCGCTCAGCGTTCCGGCCGATCACGGTCACCGCATGACCTGTCGCCGCCAGCCCCATCGCGGTCTCCAAGCCGATTCCTCCGGTCCCCGCCGTCACCACGGCCCGTTTGCCCATGGCCCCGCCCTCCATTGGTCGAACGCTACCGGATAGCCATCCGCTT
Organism: Streptosporangium sp. NPDC002607; assembly: GCF_053592655.1. Classification (NCBI taxonomy): domain Bacteria; kingdom Bacillati; phylum Actinomycetota; class Actinomycetes; order Streptosporangiales; family Streptosporangiaceae; genus Streptosporangium; species Streptosporangium sp. NPDC002607. The sequence goes on along the minus strand of NZ_JBSFWD010000034.1, from coordinate 2,483 downwards.
TAAGGCTCACACCGTAGCATAAATGGATGACTATCCGCTTAGCGGAGACGGGCGTGCGGCAACGAACTCCCAAGCTGCGGGTTCCAGGCTGCCGTCAACGCGAGGGGCGCAGGCCCTCAAGGAGGACGTCGAGGTAGATCTCGGCATGCTCGGTGTCGTTGCCACCGGAGCGGACCGCGTGCTCGATGCCGCAGAGCAGACGGCGGACATCGTCCGCCTCGATGCCCCGCCGGATGGCGCCCGCGCGGCGGGCACGGTCGAGCAGCTCCGCGACGGCACGGTCCAGCTCGACCTTCATCGCCGAGGTCTGCGCATCGGCGTCGCTGGCGGATTCGAGCACCGCTGCGAACCCGGCGTCGTCCAGCATGCGTCCGAGAGTGAAACGCAGAAGACGATGCAGACCCGAAAGGGCGTCCTCGTCGGCCGCCGCAGCCTGCGCCTCGTCGACGAGCTGCTGGAAGCGTTCCGCCAGCAGCGCCTCCAGCAGCGCGTGCCGGTTGGGGAAATGCCGGTACACGGTCCCGACGCCCACTCCCGCGAGCCGGGCGATGGTGTTCAGCATGAGCGAGTCGTCACCCATGGCCAACTGCTCGCGGGCGACCTTCAACACCCGTGCGCGGTTGCGTGCGGCGTCCGCGCGCAACGCCGTCCCCCGCTCAGCACTGGGTGTCACGGGCACAGCCTAACGGCTTGCCGGTCAAGCCGATTCGAGCGCGGGCCGGCGGTCAGTGCTTCATGAGAAGTCGGCATCCTTTTTGTCCACCGAGGCCACCAGGCCGTCGATATCGCGATGACCCGCTGACAGACGTTCGACTTCAGCGTCGACGCGGGCGGCAGCGAAGTCATCGGCATCGAGGTACGCAAGCATCGCCGGGCCCAGGACGTCGTGGACCGGAAGCCGGGCGGGGAGCCGCGAAAGATCAATGCCGGTTCGGGACCAGGCCCGTCTGGCAGGCCCCACTCAGATGGGTCACCTGGCTTGACGTTGGTGCCGCCCATCGTCCATTGCCAGGTGGCCCGTGAGCTTCGAGCTTCGACGGCCTCGCGGTCTTCCCGCGCGTTCGTGCACACCGTCCTCGTCAATGGTCGTCATCGGAGGTCGGCGGTGACGAGCAGACGGATCTGGGCGTCCACCCACGCGTCAGCCATCCGGCCCGTGTCCTCGCCGTCGAGTACCGTTCCCCAAGACAAGCTTGCGCAAGCCAGTCGGTTCCTCAGCCTCGGGACTCTCCAACAGCTTCAGGACCTTGGGTACGGCGTCCGCGGTTACCGAGACCTGAGAGTGCCGCAGGATGCGCGTAGCGACCCGCGGATGAACGTCCAGGGCCGCCAGGAGCGAGGCGCAGCGATCGTTGTCGGCTCAGTTGAAGACGGAGACACGGATGCGGTGGCGCTGTGGTGTGTCGATTTCGTCGATCACCGCCACCGCGAGGTCCGCATAGGACAGCTGCGCGGTTGTCGACTGCGGCATGGTCTCTCCCCCGATCCGGTAGCGGCCGGTCCTGGGGCCTGCCGATTCCAGCAGCGCAGGCGGGGTCGGCATGAGCCAGTCGACGACTGTGTCCGCAACGGCCCGATCCCGGAATTCTGTTCTCATTGGTCGACGTAATCGAAGTAGACGCTGTCCGTCTCCGGATCGAGGTAGAACGCTCCGGAGTCTCCTTCGCTCGTCACCTCAAGGTCGAAGGATCCGCTCCGGACCCACCGGGCGCCCGCGGGCATGAACTCGGCGAGCGGCTCCGGAGGCGAACTCGGCGTCTCGGGCTCGAAATCCCACTGTGGCGTTCCCACGACGGCGGCGACGGTGCCTGCTCTCAACTGGGCGATTCCCACCAGTCGAACGTCACTGGGGCCCGGAGCGGACAACCTGGAATCGCCGCCCAAGACGATGCCGAGCCAGTGCGCGCCAGACAACCGGCCGAGCGCGGCGAACCGGCGTTCCAGCGGCTCCAGGTCCATGCGGACCCGGTCGTCATCCGCGCCTTGCGCAGTCGATGCACACGCCGCGAGCACCGCCACCGCACCGAGCAGGAGCACCCCCCGGCGTCCGAGATCCACCAGGCCGCCCATGACGCCGCGCTCCTCAGGATTTCCGCGCCCAAGGCGTGATCGCATCGGCCGGCTCATGGCCACCCCCTGTAAATGATCATCTAGTCGGCTCCACGCATGTTCTTCCTGGAGAGGAACAGCAGGATCGTCGCGGCGACGTAGAGGAGCCAGATCATGATCGCCAGCCAGGCGGCCAGGTGCGAGTACCAGTCCAGGACTTCATCGGCCCGGAAGGCCGACGTCAACCACAAGAAGGAACAGAGCAGCGTGTACGGTACGAGGCCCACCGCCATGGCGGCCCGCGTGCCCGGCGTCCCGCCTCGTCGCCATGCCAGAGCTGCCAGCGCCAGCGTGATCGCCCCGACCATGGCGTAGGAGTACAGAAGCGTCTGGGCCTTGTCCAGCGCGAACTCGGTGTAGAAGCTCACCCCGTC